>JACRHV010000006.1 GCA_016211945.1 Minisyncoccota bacterium | reverse complement strand
TCACCCAACAGGATGTTGATGAGGTGGTGGAAGAAATCAATGCCAAGCCCAGAAAGTGTTTACAGTGGGATACTCCCACAGAACAGTTTTGTCGCTATACTACAGAAAGGACTGGTGGTGCGTTTCTATTGCGAATGTAGGGTTAAGTGCAACCTAAATAACAACATCAAACTCTTTACAAAGTTTTCTAAACTCTTCAGCATCTTTTGCGCCAACCAAACGATCATATTGTTCTACTGAGATGAACTCAAATCCCAACATATTTCCTGCAAAATTTTTTCTTCCCGAGGGTGTATCTATACTAAACTTCTCTTTGTCTTTCTTCCTTTCTTCTTCACCTTCTTCACTTGGGTCAAAATTATATGCTTGATCTTTCCCGCTTATTTTGGTCATATATACGATTTTATCACAGAATAATGGGTGTATAGGATAACAAAAAACGCAGGTTTCCCTGCGTCTCTGTGTCATGCTTTCCTTTGGGGAAAAGACAATCGTCATTGGCTGTTATGGTATCATCATATAATAAAAGTTCAAGAAGAAGAAAAATCTGATATATCCATTATTTTACTCGTGGACCCGAGGGGAATCGAACCCTCTAAGCATGACATTGACGATTGTATACCCCGGCCATCGGACGGGCCCACTCCTCCCAACATATCAAACGATTCTTACAATGAGCTTACAAAAGGTGAAGTAGTTTTATTTGCTTGAAATACAGAGAAGAATTGGGGGAAATAACAACTAAGAAGATTTCAAAACGGCCCCAGGTTTCCCCACCATTTGGTGGACAAACCTAAGGCCGCTTTATTTCACTTTTCAAATCTCTTACTTTAAGATTTTCGTAATCGCACCCGCTCCAACAGTGTGTCCACCTTCGCGGATAGCGAAGCGGAGACCCTCTTCCATGGCGACCGGAACAATGAGTTTCACAGTCATCTTGGCGTTGTCGCCTGGCATAACCATCTCAACACCCTCGGCGAGTTTGATCTCACCGGTCACATCCGTGGTTCTGATGTAGAACTGCGGGCGGTAGCCAGAGAAGAATGGAGTGTGACGTCCACCTTCTTCTTTTGTGAGAATATAGACTTCTGCCTCAAAGTCGGTGTGTGGCTTGATTGAACCAGCCTTGCACAGGACCTGTCCACGCTCGATGTCATCTTTTTCAACACCGCGGAGCAGCACTCCAACGTTGTCGCCAGCTTGACCCTGGTCAAGTTGCTTGCGGAACATCTCGACACCTGTTACCACGGATTTTCGAGAGTCCTTGATACCAACGATCTCGATTTCATCGTTGAGCTTCACCACACCACGCTCGATGCGGCCTGTGACAACAGTTCCGCGACCTTTAATCGAGAACACGTCCTCAACCGGCATCAAGAATGGCTTGTCAAGATCACGCACTGGATCTGGGATATAGGAATCCACTGCATCCATAAGCTTCATGATTTGATCTTGTGAGGCTGCATCACCCTGAGCTGCTTTGAGTGCCGAGACACGAACGATGGGTGTGTTTTCACCATCATACTTGTACTTGGTGAGAAGCTCGCGGATCTCCATCTCGACGAGATCGAGAAGTTCCGGATCATTCACCATGTCGCACTTGTTGAGCGCAACAACCAATCGAGGCACGTTGACTTGTTTGGCCAAGAGAATATGTTCGCGGGTTTGCGGCATTGGACCATCGGTTGCGGCAACCACAAGGATTGCACCGTCCATCTGTGCGGCACCGGTAATCATGTTCTTGATATAGTCGGCGTGGCCTGGAGCGTCGATGTGTGCGTAGTGACGTTTTGCTGTCTCGTACTCGAGGTGAGAGATGTTAATCGTGACACCACGCGCCTTTTCTTCTGGCGAGTTGTCGATTTGATCGTACGCCATCGCTTTGTTGGTATCGCATGGCACTTTTGCTGCAAGTGTTGTCGTGATCGCAGACGACAGGGTTGTCTTCCCGTGGTCGACGTGACCGATTGTACCAATGTTGACGTGTGGCTTGTTTCGTGTAAATGTTGCCATTGTGTCTCCTTTTTATCTTTTTTACTTATTTTTTACTAATTTCTATCGAATAAAAATTTGGGTCTTGTGCATCTTCGGTTTCCCCACATTTAAATAACTTATTAAATAATTTCAATCTACTTAATATGTTTTTAAGATCACCCAACTTTCCCTTCCGAACATAGAGAATACCCTGAGCTGTGTAATAGTGTTCTCCCCACTTAAGATCATTCTCTTCTAAAATTTTCCTAACATCTTCCTTTTCAAAATAATTATCAACCAATATTCCTCTAGAAAGCCCATCTATGACATCATTATATTCATCACCTTGCTCACCATTCCTTAATCCCCTTACCGGCATCTCTACTCTCTCTTTCCCCCTTGCGGCTTGTTCTTTTCAATAATTGCTGCCGCAATGCTTTGAGGAACTTCCTCGTAGTGGCTCGGGATCATCACGGAACTCGCGCGACCCTGAGTCATACTCCGCAAAATTGTAACATAGCCTTGCATTTCCGCCAAGGGGACAAGTGCGCGAATGATGACCGCGGTGCCACGTTGATCGGTTCCCTGAATCTGTGCACGCTTACTGGAAAGGTCACCGATCACATCACCCATAAACTCGGATGGTGTGGTCACCTCGACCTGCATGATAGGCTCAAGGATAATGGGATCTGCCTGTTTTATTGCGGCCTGCACCGCCATTGATCCAGCAATTTTGAATGACATTTCTGAGGAGTCAACCTCGTGATAACTTCCATCGGTGACCACAACTTTAAGGTCGACCAATTGATAACCAGCCACCACGCCGTTTTCCAACGCCTCCTTTACGCCCTTCTCAATTGCGGGAATGAACTCGCGTGGAATGTTACCGCCTTTTACCTCGTTGTCCCATTCGTAGCCTTCGCCACGATTCTTCGGCTCAACACGAAGCCAGCAGTGACCATACTGTCCACGGCCTCCGGACTGCTTGATATACTTTCCTTCACCCTCGGCAATCTTCTTAATCGTCTCGCGATAGGCAACCTGCGGAGCACCGACATTGGCCTCCACCTTGAACTCGCGCTTCATGCGGTCTACCAAAATTTCCAGGTGCAACTCGCCCATACCGGCAATAATCGTTTGGCCGGTCTCTTGGTTGGTTTTAATCTTGAACGTGGGGTCTTCCTCGGATAATTTTCCGAGTGCCATGCCCATGCGTTCCTGGTCTGATTTTGTTTTTGGTTCAATGGCAAGTGAGATCACTGGTTCCGCAAATGAAATTCCTTCTAGCATGATTGGGTGGGCATCATCACTCAACGTATCGCCAGTTTTCGTTGCCTTGAGTCCAACGACCGCAACAATTTCACCTGCGTACGCTTCCTCAATCTCCTCGCGCTGGTTGGCATGCATGAGAAGTAGCCGGCCAACGCGCTCATTCTCATTCTTGGTTGCGTTGAGCGTGTATGAGCCAGATTTTAATTTGCCTGAGTATACGCGGACATAGGTAATACGACCCACATGTGGATCAGCCTGAATCTTGAATGCGAGACCACAAAATGGCTCTTCCGGCACGAGCTTGCGCACCTCTTCTGCATCCGTCTTTGGATTCGTCCCTTTCACCTGTTTAATATCCATTGGAGAGGGGAGATACTCAACAATTGCATCGAGTAATGGTTGCACGCCTTTGTTGCGCAGTGAACTTCCACAGAACACCGGAACGAGTTGGTAGCTGATGACTGCTTTGCGCAGTGCTGATTTCAACTCATTGATCTCAAACTCCTCTTTTGCGAAAAATTTCTCAAGAAGAACCTCATCTGTTTCCGCAATCTGCTCCACAAGCTTGGCACGCATTTCTTCCACTTCTACTTTCATATCTTCCGGAACTTCGCCGACGGTATACTTAGCACCGGTTTCGTCACCTTCCCAAATGAGCGACTTGCGATCGAGCAAAAGAACAACACCACGGAAAGTATTTTCCACACCAATCGGGAGCGCCATCACGGCAGGCTTCACTCCAAACTTGGTTCGAATATCCTCAACGGTTCGCTCAAAATCTGCACCGAGTTTGTCCATTTTATTCACAAAACAGATACGTGGTACGTTGTACTTATCTGCCTGACGCCATACGGTTTCTGACTGCGACTGCACACCTTCCTCGCCATCCAACACAGTGATTCCACCATCCAACACACGGAGAGAACGCTCCACTTCTGCCGTAAAGTCCACGTGGCCCGGCGTATCAATGAGATTGATACGGAATGGTTCATGCGGCATTGCGGTATTGAGGACCGGTGTCCAGAAGGTGGTGGTCGCAGCCGAGACAATGGTAATACCACGCTCACGCTCCTGGTCCATCCAGTCCATCTGCGTATCACCCTCATCGATGTCGCCGATTTTGTACGATTTTCCGGTGTAAAAAAGAATGCGCTCGCTGGTAGTTGTTTTGCCCGCGTCAATGTGCGCGATGATACCGATGTTACGGATACGATCGAGCGGGACGTTGCGGTTGGATGTTTTAACGGTTTGGGCGGTAGCCATAAAATTCCTTTTAATGTATTCTTTTTGCCGATTCTTTGTGAATTGGATCTGCAGATTCTTCTAACATTCTTTTAATTTCTTGTTTCATCGTTTCGCCATCCATAATACTGAATTTATCATCAAATGCATCCGCTAGTACATTTCGATAATTGGAAATTGAAAAACTATCAAAACTATAGCGATTTTTCTCCAAAACTCTACACAATTCCGTTAAAGCAGCTGCTTCTAATAATTCTTGTGGAACTGTAACTCCTTGTTCCTTTGGATCTACCACACATCCTCCTTGTAAATCTCTAAAAATGATTGATACTACCACCTAAAATGAGCAAACGCCTTGTTCGCTTCTGCTAACCTATGCATCGCTGTTTTCTTTGCAATTGAACCACCCTCATTCTTTAACGCATCCAACATTTCCGCGGCGAGCTTCTCGCCAAACGTGTGATACGTAGAACTTGGGCGTTTACGTGCCTCATCAACAAGCCAACGGATTGCGAGTGCGAATGCGCGGGCTGGGCGGACCGGCATAGGAACCTGATACGCGGCTCCACCAACACGGCGAGACCGAACCTCCATTGCGGGGGAAACATTGCGAATCACTTCCTCAAACACCTCCAACGGCTGCCTGTTTACTTTCTTTTGGACAGCCTCAAGCGCAAGATACACTTGCCTCATCGCGACACTTTTTTCACCGTCTTTCATTGTTCGGTTGATGAGTTTGGTGATCTTGGTCGAGTTGTATCGAGCATCGGGTGTTGTTTCCCGAAAGTGTGTTGTTGAAGATGAGCGTGCCATAGTACTAGTCTCCTCGGATTATGCTTGTTTCGGTCGTTTTGTTCCGTATTTGGAACGACTTGTTCTGCGCTTATCAATGCCTGCACAGTCGTACTTACCGCGAACGATATGATATTTCACACCAGGCAAGTCTTTCACTCGACCACCGCGAACAAGAACAATGGAGTGTTCGGCCAAGTTGTGACCCTCACCCATAATGTACGCGGTCACTTCCTGTCTGTTGGACAAACGGACACGAGCGACTTTACGAAGTGCTGAGTTTGGTTTCTTTGGCGTCATGGTTTTAACAATGAGACATACGCCGCGCTTCTGCGGACTAAAAGTGGTCACGGTTTTGCGCGTTTTCGTGTTGTAAAACTTACGCATCGCTGTCGCTTTGATTTTTGCTTTTTTGAATGTTCTGCCCTTGCGGACGAGTTGGTTTACTGTTGGCACATTGCTCCTTTATGTATGTTGGCGGGAAGGAAATAAAAAAGCGGTCCGAAAACCGCTGTACGATTTTCGCATTACTCTCCGAGTTGCCTTGGGACGATACGGAGGATTCCTTCACGCGAATAGGGGTATTGTATCAGAGAATTACAGAGATGCAACGCTCTCTTCATTACTTCACCTTAAAAGTAACAATATTTGATCTAGACGCTTCATGTCGATCTACTAATAGTTCATCAATTCTTTGATATCCTTGAGATGGGAGTTGTTTATCCAGTGCTACTCGAAACTTTGGAATATCCTTCGAGATCATGTTTAAGACAATAAAAGTAAGAACACCTCCGTGCGCAGCACTCACGTAATACAGTACTTGATCTGTTGCAACTTCTATTGATTCTATGATCACCCTTAACTCTTCAAGATCCTGAATATAACTCTTGGGAATGTTTGGAATGTCGCTTTTACGTACCGCTTCTATTTTCGGCATAATATTGTTATTCCTCTACTCTTTTAAACCGAGCATCTTTCACTGATCGTATTTTCCCCTTATTAAAATAGAAAAGGGGCTTGCCTAGATAACGCCTGTTAGAATAGGCGAAATGGTTGATTCTAGGGAAAATAACAGTCCCATAAAACGTCGCAAGATTTCTGACGATAAGTTTCGGGTATTCCAGAAATGTTTTTGTGTAGACTGCACTGCCCTGCAAACAAGTGTTTTGGTTGGGGTAAATCGCAATACCGCACAACGATATCTATCATTCTTTCGCAAACTAGTATTAGCTGCTGCTTGGTATGAACGAGAAAAATATGAGATTGGCAATGGGGTTGAAGTAGATGAGAGTTACTTTGGTCCTAAAAGACAACGAGGGAAGCGTGGCAGAGGTGCCAGTAAAAAGATCATTGTGTTTGGTTTACTCAAGCGAAGTGGAAAAGTATTTACTCGAGTAATATCTCGAGCTTCCCAGGCAGAAATACTGCCCATTATTCGTCAAACAGTTAGGTCAGGCAGCGACATCTACTCAGATGGATGGCGAAGTTATGATGCGTTAGGTATTTATGGCTACAACCACAAGAAAGTAAAACATCATGAGAATGAGTTTGCTAACGGCAACAACCATATTAATGGCATTGAATCATTCTGGAGTTGGACCAAACACCGACTTACTAAATTTCATGGTTTCACCAGAGACCAATTTGCTGATTTTCTGCTAGAATCTGAGTGGAGATTTAACCACCGTCACGACATGAAAAAACAATTACAAACATTCATTAAAAAGTACCAAGTTTCGGGCGTTATCTAGGTAAGCCCCTCCTCTATTTTTTCTTAATTTTTTGAGAATTTGAGTTTCGATTTCATTTTTCTTTGCCAT
Source organism: Minisyncoccota bacterium (assembly GCA_016211945.1). Classification (GTDB taxonomy): domain Bacteria; phylum Patescibacteriota; class Microgenomatia; order UBA1400; family UBA12028; genus JACRHV01. The sequence goes on along the minus strand of JACRHV010000006.1, from coordinate 221,105 downwards.
TTTTCCTCCTTACACCAAAACGCGCCACCCTCGCAGGCAGCGCGTTCCTTCACTTTTCTTATATTTTTTACAAACTTTAACTCATCATCGCTCGGTCTGGACTTGTCGGAATCAACCGTCCAATGATGACGTTCTCCTTCAAGCCAAGGAGCTGGTCCTCGGAACCTTCGCAGGCCGCTTCGCCAAGTACGCGTGTGGTTTCCATAAAGGATGCCGCAGAAAGCCATGACTCAATGAACAATGACGATCGCGTGATTCCGAGCATCATCACGGTCGCTGTCGCCGGCTCGCCACCTTCTGCCAACACGCGCTTGTTCTCGCCTACAAATCGTGTGCGCGCAACAATCTCGCCTGGCAAGAAGTTGGTGTCGCCACTCGTCTCAACACGAACCTTGTCACTCATCTTGCGAATGATCACCTCAAAGTGCACATCGTTGATCGGAATACCCTGCGACTCGTAGACCTTTTGAATCTCTTCCAAAAGGTAGATCTGCGCAGATCGCATGCCGCGAATCTGAAGGACTTCCTTGACATCAAGTGCACCACCAGAAAGCTGCGTTCCGGCGTGGACTAAGTCTCCATCCGCTACCTGCAACACGCTCATCTTTGGAATGATGTACTCGCGCACCTCTTCCGGTTTGCTTGTAGTCTTGATGGTCACCATGTGGCCGGACTCGGTTTCTTGAATCGAGACCTTGCCGTTGATCTCCGCAATCGGTGAGAAGTTCTTTGGCACACGTGCCTCAAAAAGTTCTTCCACACGCGGGAGACCCTGCGTCACGTCCAAACCGACGATACCTCCAGAGTGCTTCACACGCATGGTGAGCTGTGTTCCTGGTTCACCAATGGACTGTGCGGCAATGACACCGACTGGTGTTCCAATCTCAACCATCTTTTTGGTCGAGAAGTCCCAGCCATAGCACCTCACACACATTCCTGTTGGAAGTTCGCATGTCAGCGGAGAACGAATAAACACGGATGGCACTTTTGCCATACGAATCTGCTCAAGTTTTTCCTCGTCAACCACCTCACCCGCCTTCACAATCACTGATTTCTTTTCCGGATGTTTTACATCCTTCAACACGAGGCGGCCGATAATACGATTTTCAAACACCTTCTCACGTGAGCCTTCGCGGACAATCTCGATACCCTCCTGCGTTCCGCAGTCCTCTGCGCGAATGATGACGTCATGCGCGACGTCAACCAAACGGCGGGTGAGGTATCCAGCGTCTGCTGTTTTCAATGCTGAGTCGGTAAGACCTTTGCGTGATCCACGGGCAGATGTCACGTACTCAAAAATAGACAGTCCTTCACGGAAGTTGGACTTTGTTGGAAGCTCCACGATCTTTCCGAGTGGGTCAACCACGAGTCCACGCATCGCGGCAAGCTGTTTCACTTGATCTTTGGATGCACGCGTACCTCCAGAGTTGATCATCACCTTGACAGCGTTGTCTTCGCTGAAGCTGTTCCATGTCTTTTCCGCAATGTCATCGGTTGTTTCCATCCAAACCTCAAAAGTGAGGCGGCGTTTTTCTTCCTCGGTAATCAACCCGTTGAGATAGTTTTGCTGTACTTCCTCTGCCTTTTTGTTTGCAACCTCAACAATCTCGCCTTTTTCATTGATCATCTTGCAGTCTGTCACTGCAACAGAGAGACCGGACATTGTCGCGATCTTGAACCCGAGGTTCTTGATGTTGTCGATCAGTTCTGCGGTTTCATCTGGCGAACAGATGGTGATTGCTTTCTTCACGATTGCCTTGATCGCCGCGGCATTGATTGCAGAGTTCATAAACCGGAGTTTCTCTGGCAAAATCGCGTTGAATCGAAGACGACCAATGGTGGTGACAATAATCTCAGATTTTTTGTCACTGGAAGCGAGCCGCACCTTCAATGGCTGGCGGAGCGAGATTTTGCGCAGCAAGTACGCCATCTCAACTTCTTCCGAGTTGGTGAAGATCGTGTCCAACACCTTGAGCTTCTCGTCGATCGAGGTCATGTAGTAACATCCCATCGCCATTTCCTTGTTTGGAACCGTGATTGGGGCGCCATCTGCTGGCTTCAACAAGTTGCGTGATGGCATCATGAGCGTTCGAGCCTCTTCCTGAGCCTGGACCGTGAGCGGAACGTGAACAGCCATTTGGTCGCCGTCAAAGTCCGCGTTGTATCCAGCACACACGCAAGGATGCAATCGAATCGCGTTTCCTTCAATCAAGATTGGATAGAAGGCCTGAATACCAAGTTTATGCAAGGTTGGTGCGCGGTTCAAAAGGACTGGGTGATTCTCGATAATTTTTTCGAGTGTATCGTACACCTCTGGGCTTCTGCGCTCCAATGCGTGCTTGGCGCTCTTCAAGTTTGGCGCAACGCCTTGCTTGATGAGTTCACTTAAGACGTATGGTTTGAACATCTCCAAGGCCATCTCTTTTGGAAGACCACATTGATCGAGCTTGAGCTCTGGGCCCACCACGATAACGGAACGGCCGGAGTAGTCCACACGCTTTCCGAGTAAGTTCTGGCGGAAGCGTCCTTGCTTTCCACGAAGCATCTCTGACAATGAGCGGAGCTGTTTACGTGCAACACGAACCGTTGAGGCACGCGCATTCGAGCTGTCAATCAAGGCATCCACCGCTTCCTGGAGCATACGCTTCTCGTTGCGGAGAATGATTTCTGGTGCGCCCAAATCGATGAGGTGTTTCAATCGATTGTTGCGGTTGATGACACGTCTGTAGAGATCATTCAAGTCTGAGGTAGCGAATCGGCCACCAGAGAGCTGCACCATTGGGCGGAGATCTGGTGGGATCACCGGCAATACAAGGAACAACATCCATTCTGGATTGATGTTCGCTTTACGGAAGCCTTCAACAACACGAAGGCGGCGGGTCGCTTTGACGCGGCGCTGTCCAACAGCTGTTCGTACTTCTTCATGCATTTCTTCTGCAAGTTTTGCAAGATCAACAGATCGAATGACTTCTAATACCGCTTCAGCACCCATTCCAACACGAAGTTGTTCTGTTGCGTTATATTCTGATAGCTTAAGATACTCATCCTCGCTTAAAATGGCGTGTCGTTTGATTCTTTTGACCATTTCCTTTATGGTTTGATATATTTCTTGTGTCTTTGATCCCTCACCTTCGAGGTCTTCCTGCATAGATGCGAGCTGTTGTTTTGCCTTGAGTTGGAGTGCCTCTTTCTTGAGTTCGCGGGTTTCTTTTTCCTTTACCTTTGCCTCAATTGTTGCCAATCCTTCTTCGAGATCGGTCTTCGCTTTTTCAGCTTTGGCTTTGGCTTTTTCTTTGAGCTCATTGAGTGCGGCTTGTGTGTCCTGTTCAAGTTGCTCTAAAACTGCGGATCGCTTGTCCTTATCCACCTCAAGAACAATATACTGGTTGAAGTAGATAATAGAACTCAAGTTGCGTGGCGAGATGTCCAACAAGAGTGAGAGTTTGGACGGCGTTCCCTTGAAATACCAGATGTGTGCAACTGGAGTAGCGAGATTGATATGTCCCATCCGCTCCCTGCGCACGCGGCTCAAGGTAACCTCCACGCCACATTTGTCACAGATGATGCCCTTGTAGCGGATACGTTTGTACTTGCCACAGTAACACTCCCAGTCTTTGGTTGGTCCAAAGATTTCTTCTGCGAACAAGCCGCCCTTTTCTGCTTTCAACGTACGGTAGTTAATGGTTTCCGGCTTCACAACCTCGCCATATGACCATTCCTTCATCCGTTGTGGAGAAGCGAGTTGAATCTTTAGTGCTGCAAAATCTATGACTGTGTTCATACTTGCTCTCCTTCTTGTTCACCTGTCGTGTCGGCTTTGTCGGCCTTCCCGGCCTCATCAGAATCATCATCACCATCCGTGTCGTCCGCCGGAGTGGTCGCGAGATCTGTCGCGTCTTGTGTTGCGAGCTGCGCTGCGGCATCGTCTGTGACTGCGGTCATTGCCGCTTGGGCGGCTTGTGCGCCGTCTGCTGCTGCAATCTCCTGGACTTTTTCCTTGGTTCCCTCGTCTGCGTCTTCCTGAACCTCTTGAACCACGGCCTCCTTCATCTCAATCTCAAGACCGAGCGAGTTGAGTTCGCGCATCAAGACCTTGAACGATTCTGGAACGGTTGGCGCCGGAATCTCAAGCGTTTTGACGATAGCCTCAAACGCCTTTGCGCGTCCCACCACATCATCAGACTTAATGGTCAACATTTCCTGCAATGTGTGTGCCGCTCGATGTGCTTCCAATGCCCAGACTTCCATTTCTCCCAAACGCTGTCCACCCATCTGTGCTTTTCCACCCAGTGGCTGCTGTGTGACGAGTGAGTATGGTCCTGTGGAGCGTGCGTGTGTCTTGTCCTCAACCATGTGAATCAGCTTGAGGATGTACCCCACACCAACCGTAGTCTGTTCAAGATATGCCTCGCCGGTTCGCCCGTCATACAATGTCGTTTTGCCGGAGACTGGAAGTCCAGCCTTCTTCAACTCGTCCCAAATAATACTTTCGTTAATTTCCTCAAAGACCGGGATCGCAACGCTGTAGCCCAATGCCTTTGCCGCCCACCCGAGGTGCGCTTCAAGAAGCTGGCCAAGGTTCATACGCGCAAGAACAGAGAGCGGCGAGATGATGATATCTACCGGCGTTCCGTCTGCGAGGTACGGCATGTCTTGTGCTGGCATGATCTTAGAAATAACACCCTTGTTTCCGTGACGTCCCGCAACCTTGTCTCCCACCGTCACCTTGCGAATCTGCGCAACCTGTACCACAACCTTCTTGTTCACACCTGGATCGAGTTCATCGCCTTTGTCGCGGTCAAGAATCGTGAGACCAATCACCGTTCCGGACTCACCGTGCGGCATACGGAGCGAGGTGTCACGAACATCGCGGGCTTTTTCGCCAAACACTGCGCGGAGCAGTCGCTCTTCCGGAGACAACTCCGTATCACCTTTTGGTGCAATCTTTCCAACTAAAATGTCATTCTGTGTGACCTCTGATCCAATCGCGACAATACCTTCTTCCGCTAAGTTGCGAAGTTCGGTTTCGTTCACGTTTGGAATGTCGCTGGTAATTTCTTCAGGTCCAAGTTTGGTGTCCATGACCAAAGCCTCGTACTCATTAATATGAATCGAGGTGAGGAGGTCGTCGCGCACGATCTTGTCTGAGACAATGATCGCGTCTTCATAGCCCAAGCCGTCAAATGATGCGTAGGCAATCACGAGGTTTTGGCCGAGAGCGAGCTCGCCGTTGCTGGCGGCCGGGCCGTCAATCACCATCTGCCCCTGCTTCACGCTTTCGCCAACCTTGACGAGCGGGCGCTGGGTGTAGCAGGTGCTTTGCGCGCTACGGATGAATTTCTTGATCGCGTACACCTCGTTTTTTCCTTCCATCTTCACAAACTCTAGGTCGCCGGATACGAGCAGTTGTTTCTCTTTTTCTGCCGTTTTTGCATCGAGTTCAATCACGACTTTATTGCCGTCCACATACTTTACTGTTCCAGCTTGGCGTGCGTAAATCACGTGATGCATTGCTCGTGCAATTTCACTTTCCATACCGGTTCCCACGAGTGGAGCTACTGGTTTCAATAACGGAACTGCCTGACACTGCATGTGCGTACCCATGAGCGCGCGGTTTGCCTCGTCATGTGAGATGAACGGAATCAAGGACGCGGAGGTTCCCACCACTTGGCGCGGGACAACATCAATGTACTGGATCTGCTCAACCGGACCTTCCATGAAGTCGTTGCGGTAGCGGAGCGGAACCCATTCTTGTGCGATAAATCCATTTTTATCGATCTCAACCTCGGCATGAGTGAGGTAGTAGTCTTCCTCATCATCTGCGGCAAGGTACACAATTTCATCGGTCACTCTCATCTTGGTTATGCCACTCTTGGTCACTTTTTCCACCTTACGGTAAGGAGCTTCCAAGAAACCAAAGTCGTTGACGCGGGCGTAGAGTGAAAGGTATGTGACCAACCCGATGTTTGGACCTTCTGGAGACCGAACCGGACAGATGCGTGAGTACTGTGATGCGTTGATGTCGCGCATGGAGAAGCTCGCGCGCTCACGTGTGACACCACCGGAGCCCATCACGGACAAACGACGGAGGTTGTCAATTTCTGATAATGGATTCGTTTGATCCAAGATTGTGGACAAACGGTTGCGACGGAAAAACTCTGAGATTGTCGCAATAAGCGGGCGGGCGTTGACTAAAGAAGACGGGGTGAGTTTTTCATCTGTTTTTGTGAGAGACATTTTCTCGCGGATAGATCGCTCTAATCTCAGCATTCCAACGCGGAAGGCATTCATGGACACTAACTCGCCGACACACCGGACGCGACGGTTGGAGAGGTGGTCAATATCATCCACTTTTCCTTTACCGTTCTGGAGCACAATAAGGTAACGGATGGCCGCCACAATGTCTTCTTTTGTGAGGACTTGGTGCTGTTTGTCATTGGGGACTGCGATGCCGAGACGGCGGTTGAGTTTGTACCGTCCAACGCGGCCGAGGTCATACCGGCGGGGATCAAAGAACATCTCAAAGAGAAGGTCCTGGGCGTTTTCCAACACTGCGGGTTCGCCGGGGCGCATTTTTTCATACAGCTCGATCAATGCTTCCTGTTGTGTTTTTGTGGTGTCACGTTCAATGGTAGCAGCAAGGAAGCGGTGGTTTGTGTTGGTGTCCACTTCTGCAAAAAGTTTTTGAATGGCCTCGTCTTCTGTGTATCCAATGGCGCGCAAAAGAACGGTCACCGGAATTTTGCGGTGGCGGTCGATCTTCACGGTCATCACATCGTTTCTCCCAACATTCATCTCCATCCAGGAGCCGCGCATTGGGCGAAGTTCTGCTTTATAGAGCATTCTGCCGGAAGACGCATCAATTTCACCGGAGTAGAAAATACCAGGGGAACGGACAAGCTGGTTCACCACGGCACGCTCAACGCCGTTAATAATAAAGGTTCCGTTGGCGGTCATTTTTGGGATGTCGCCGAGGAACACGTCCTGTTTGGTTGTTTCGTTTGTTTGTTTGTTGAGGAGGGTTGTGGTGACACGGAGGGGCATTTCATAGGTAAGGGATTTTTCACGGGCTTGGGCCGGAGTGTGCTTTGGTTTACCAAAAGTATATTTGCCGAGGGAAAGCTCCCAGTTCTTTGCGGTAAAGTCTTTAATCGGGGTGACCTGCTCGAGGATTTCTTTGATACCTTCCTGGAGGAACCACTGATATGAGTCCCGCTGGATTTTTGTGAGATCAAGCTCCGGAAGCGTTGAACGAGTTTTACCCCAATAAAGACGAGTGTTTTTCATGCCGCACCCTTTCTATTGCTCACTTGCATCCGATACAACGCAAAAAAGGGCATTAGTGCCCAGCCTTTTGCAAGCTCGTTGTTATGCAATGGATGTAATAATCAAAAGATCCCCAGAACTTTTGGTCGTGTTCTAAAAGTTGATGAGAATCATACCAGTATTACTAGAGACGGTCAAGAGGTGGATTTGCGTCGAGAGAGGAGGCGTGATTATTCTTGAGTAAAACCGTGAATATTATGGAGTTTGTCGATCAAAAACTGCGGGAGAATGAAACTAGATTGATGGATTTTTGGTGTATACCATACGGTTTTGACCGGAACGTCTCCGCGTGGAGGAAGCGTCATAGGATCGTCTTGTTTGGAGCCAAAGATGAGTGTGACTAATCCACCAGGCATGATGGGGGAAGTGCTGTGCGCAATGCGTGTGATGGGGAAAACTAAAGCAATCATCTCAAAAATCTGCCAATAGTTGAGGCTGTCCTCATGTGTGTAGTACGGCATGTACCCATCCATACTGATGATGCCATCGTCGCTCAACACCTCGTGGCATCGTTGTACAAACTCGGCATTGAACATGCTTTTGGAAAGGGTGAAGGGGTCGCCTACTGTGACCACAATGAAATCAAATTTTTCTGTTGTGGTTTTGATGAACTCTGCTCCATCTACTGACTTGAAGTCCACGCGGGGATCGGTAAACACCCAAGCAACTTCCGGGTATACTTTTTTCGAGAGTTCAACAAACTCGGCGTCAATATCTATTGCGGTCACTTTTTCAACAGAAGGATAATCGAGGAGATGTTTTATGCCGTATCCATCGCCAGCACCAATAAGGAGGACGCGTTTTTTTGGTTTGCCGGTCTGCATGGGAATATGCGTGTACATCTCAAAAAGAGCCTCATTCCCCGTATCCGCTAAATAAATTAAGCCATCTTGAAAAAGGAGGCGGCCGAATGTTTTTGTTTGAACGTAGGTGGATGTTTGATACTTTGACTTGATTTCACCAAGTACTTTGGTTGGTTTGACGAGAAGCGCGATGTCTTCCGCATACTGCTCACCGAGTTGGTTTTGGGGGATGATGGTGTCCATAGTGTTCTCCTACCTCAAATACTTCTTCACATTTGCGTTATGCTCTTCCACTGTTTTTGCATAGTGCATCACACCGGCGTCATCGGTGATGTAGTACCAGTAGTCTGAGGACGTGGGGTTTGTGGCGGCCTCAAGTGCGTGGAGGCCGGGGTTGGCGATCGGCGCGGGCGGGAGGCCGGGATGCGCGTAGGTGTTGTAGAGTGATTTCAATTTTTTGTCCTCAGCGTACGGCGTAGGCCACCATGTTTTTTCCTTGGGATCGTAGCCTTTACTATACTGGAGTGTGGCATCAACCTGGAGTGGCCACCCTTTTTCCAACCTCCGCAAGAGAATACCGGCGATCATCTTCATGGTTTCCGGTGTACGTGCTTCGCGCTGAATAAGTGAGGCCAGAATCACCGCCTCAACAAATGATCTATTCTTTTTCTGCAGTTCGTCCTGAATTCCCGTGGTGGTCTTTTTGGTAAAGGTGGTCTGCATGAGGTTGACCATCGTTCTTGCAGTCACCATCTTGGGAACAAGGTAGGTGTCCGGGAACAGGAAACCTTGTTTACCGTTTGCGAGCTGAAGGAATTCTTTGGAATCAAAGGTGGAGCCGAGGTTTTGCGCAAGCACCTCCGCGATTTCTTCATTGCGCAGTCCTTCTACAATCGTGACCCACACGTCATCCGTGCCTTTAGTGAGCGCCTGTGCAATTTCTTCCGGCGACTGGCTCGGGCTCAGATCAAACTGTCCCGCCTGCAGGTTTTTCACTGTCTTGTTTTTCCAGACTACAAATCGGAAGGCCCAAGCCGAACGAATAAGGTTCTTCTGCTGGAGGAGCGTACCGATAGCGGACACCCCCGCGCCTTTAGGGATCACCACAGTCTGGGTGGGAGCCGTTTGTGGTGATACTGGGGATAATATATATGAGATCGCGCCAAAGGCGATCCCAAAAAGCATCAGGTTAAACAAGAAAACAAAAAGAACAATGATTTTTTTCATCAATCCATTGATGATACGGCAAATACGGAGAAATTTCAGCAGGGTGCGGTGTTTGCAGGCGTTTGACTAGGCAGACACCTCGCTCTGTTTCGCCCGGCGGTACCGTTTCTCGCTGACCCGAACATACCCGCGACCACACTTGCAGATCACAACCTCGCTTCCGTCACGCTTCCCGTGCGACACCGCGCCAGAGAGCGGCATTCCGCATCCCACACACTGACCCTGAGAAAGCAACCAAGCCTGGACTGGGGCGATGAGATTCCGAAACATCATCCTCCTTCTGCACCTGCGTGCATTGGTTTCTGCTATTGTATGCCAGATGTCTGTATTTTCCAATGTGTAAGAGGTGGGTAGAAAAGCGCAATTTTTTCGAAAAATCCAGATGTATATTTACTTCATATTTTGTAAGGTTATTGTAAGGTTCGATGTATATGATTGCTTCATACACATATGAAGTGTGTAGGAAAGGAGGAAACATTATGGCACAATTGATCAAGCAATTATTGATGAACCCAGAGATGAGGAATAAAAATGCTATTCAGAAATTGGCTCAGGCGAGTGCAGCTATGGAACCATGGGCAGCCTAATATCGATGAAGATGTGCGTCTCCTCGATGAGAGAAGAAAAATACGCATGTTGTATATCTTGCTCATCGGTATAACAACCATCAGTGTGATTGCAACATCGTATCTTTTCTTTCTCTTGTGGCACGAAGAAACTCCACAGTTTAAGGTAGACATGCGTGTGATGCTCTTGATTTTTGTGTATTTATTTACCATATACACTCAGATAAAACTTCGACACATATCAATAGCATCAACACAAATTGTTTTGCTCGCTCTGGTTCTCGCAAGTTGGATGGGATGGCAATGGGGAGTTAGCACTCCTCAGGGAATTCTCTTGTTTGGACTTGTTATTACTCTCGCTGGAATTCTTTTTCCATCAAAAATTGCTGCATATTTTCTTGCATTAACCTGTATAACAATGGTCATCCTATTTCATCTGGAATATGTGGGACTTCATCATGTCGAGACATCTTGGAAAACACTCAAAACATGTCCTCTTGATGTCCTGCTTTATATCGCATCCCTCACTCTTATCGGTTGCATTAGTCTCTTTTCGAACAGGGAAATAGAAAAAGGTGATCACAAGCAAACACAATATATAGCACTCTTGAAAAAAGAGCGTGATTCTCTCGAAGAGGTAGTACGTGAAAGAACGAGGGATTTGCAACAAACATATGCTGAGTTTAAACAGATACAGAAGGAAAAGTACATTCAAATAAATAATCTCGCAACACTGGGAAGATTAACGACGGGACTTATTCATGACATGGTTGACGCTCTTCATTTTGCATCATTTACATTGTCATATGCCAAAAAGAATGGAGTAAGAAAAAAGGATCTTCACTACACATTGAAGGGGCTTCATCATCTCGCGTCACTTATAGATTCAGCAAGAAAACAAATCAAACATGAAGAGCAAACAGCAACATTTAATCTTTTTGAAGAAATAGAAAAAGCATGTTTGTTTCTTCAATTCCAGTTTTACACACATAAAACGTCACATTACATAAATATTGATAAGAACGTGTTTATTATTGGAAATCAAGCAAAGTTTCATCAATGTGTGACCAATCTCGTTTCAAATGCCATCGAAGCATATGACGATGTGCCAAACAAACCAATGGCGGAAAAGATTGTCCGTATTTTCGCAAAAATTTTTGCAAAAAAATTGCATATTGAAATACAAGACTTTGCTAATGGCATTTCTATTAAAAATAAAAAGAATATTTTTCAACCTTTTTTCACAACAAAAAAGGCATCAATTGGAACTGGGATTGGACTTACTACGGTAAAAGAAAGTATCGAACAATCATTCCATGGATCGATACATTTTATAACAAAACCACAAAAGGGGACACGATTTATTCTATCGATCCCTCAAACACATTATGTTCTACGTCAAAAAAACAATCAGCGCTCTACTCAACTTGATTCTCAATACACCGATAGAAAAATTTTGCGAGTGTGAAAGTCTTTCCTCAAAAAATATTCCAATCAGTCATCTTCCCGTCATTTTTCCATTAACAATCGCATTAGAAATCCTTAGTCCGCTCAGTACAATGCAACATGATAGTCGTCTTTTTTCACTTTGTGATCGTTTATCTTCTTGGCTTTATCAACAAAGAAATGAAACAACGGAGACATACAATTGGTGGAATAGTACATCGCCTACGCATGAATATCCTGATGACATTGATGATACGGCTTGTGCATGGCATGCACTATTTCTTTATTCGCATATACAAAAACCTTCAAACCTCCTTGCTCGCTTACTTCAACTTCTTTTTGCACTAGAAGAAAAACCTGGAGGTCCATACAAAACATGGATTGTGGGCAATAACAATCCTGTTTGGAATACTGTTGATTTTGTCGTGCAGTGTAACGTTTTGTACCTTCTTTCATATTGGAACATAACATTGGAGTCATGTTTAGAGTATGTTATACAGTCGATAACACAAAAAACTCACTCGGAATTTTACCCACCTCTTTCTGCATACTATTTCTTTGCGCGCATGTATGCTCTTCTACCAAATACCGTACAAAAATTGCCGCGCGTTTTTCAAGCTGTTACAACCGTTATTGTTGAAATAGAACACAGCCTTCGCACACCGGGAGATAAACATCGTCTTGCGCTTTCCCTTACTATTCTCATGAGATTAGGGAAAGATTATGAATCTTTGTTGCCGTATGTACGAATCTTATGCACACAAGCACAGAGAGAATGTCGTGGAATTGTCTGCCTCAATACAAAACGATCATCTCAAACTACCTACGCAGGATCGCCGTTACTAACAGATCTTTTTTGTTTGGAGGCGTTATCTTTATACCAATCTCTTTTTGAAAAAGCTCAAACACAACATACTATTATCATTTCCACGATTAAACTTCGCATACACTCCATACTCAAAACAGTTCCCAAACACCTCCGAATCCGACTAGAAAACGATATCTCGATGATGTGGAAACGTATCCCTATCCAAGAAATATGTATGCTTCCTACAACACTGTATGTTTCAACCGTACAAACGGATATTGATTCGCATGCGCTTACAGTACTCTCCGCGTTTGGTTGTGCACAACTCTTTGGATGGATTGCGTACACATTACTTGATGACCTTATTGATCAAGAAAATACACGACTTGATACGTTCCATGACATTATTTGGTTTCTTCGCCAATCGCAGTCTTTTTATGCGCAGTATTTTTCAAGTGATCCTTCCTTTTTACGAATGATGGAGGATATGATACAACACTGTGAAAACGCACATATCATTGCACAAAACGCACGGACTATTGACATTCAAACATCGGTGCAACGATCATTCAGTGCTTCACTCGGATGCTTTGCCGTTTTGCGATATTTCAATGTTGCACAGACAGAAAAAGAACAGCGGCATGTTCGATCATTTTTTTGGCATTACCTCAAAGCGAGACAACTGCAAGACGATATGCACGATTGGGAAGAGGATCTCCGTGCAAAAAAATATACGGAGGTTGTTCGACATATTCTCCTTCATGCGCACACTCAAACACAGGAAGTGTATACAGAAATATTCTGGACAACAACGTTTTACGTTATGCACAAACGGATCATGAGGGCGCTGGATACTGCGGAGGAACATATGCATCAATTTTCTTGTATCCATCCAGAACATTTCTTCATGATGATAGAAAATATGAAACACACTGTTCAGGTTCATGGAGAATACGCGCAGAGTATTCAAGCGCTGATGGATCAAGTGTAGAAGCGAAAATGTGTATCTCACATGACGAAACGATGGTAAAATACAAGGACATAAAAACAGAACGTCTATGAATATATAAACGAACATCACCACTAAAACTGCCATTTTCCAAGGAAAAAAGTAAGAAAGACCATATTTAATGGATGAATGGAAAAAGCGCAATGTGGGCACAAACCGCGAGTACGCGATTCTTACTGCTGAAAGATTTGGAGATGAAGAGTGGGAAAAAAGTATCAACGCCACAGAACTATGTGTCACTCACAGAAAAGAAAAAATTAAGGTGACTGTTCAAAAATCTTAAACCCCACTCTTTTTCCTTGCCATCCCCCTCCCACTTCGCTATGATGTCTTCATCATGGAAGAACACCAAGAGCCTGCCAGCGCTTCCCAAGATGCCGGCATCGATCACCAGCAGTTTGTGCCACCGCAGCAGCCGGCCAAAGAAGAGCTTCTGTTGGAGTGGAGCGCGCCGGAGCGGGCCTTCAAGAAACGCGACCGCGAGTACTACACCACGATTGCGGTCATCGTGTTTCTCTTAAGCATTATTCTGTTCTTTGCGGGCCAGTTTCTTCCCATCGCGGTGGTGGTCTCGTTCGCGTTTGTGAGCTACGCGCTCGCGGCAGTTCCGCCGGAGTCCGCCCACCATCAAATCACCACCTACGGCATTCACACCGGCGGAAAACTCTATCAGTGGCACGAACTCGGCCGGTTTTGGTTCAACACAACGCTTCAGCAGTCCCTCCTCCATGTGGAGCACCACAACGGCCTCCCCCCGCGCCTCCTCATGCTGTTGGGCGAGGTAAAGAAGGACGATATGGAGAATTTACTAGTCAATTTCTTGATCCACGACACCCCGCCCCCTACCTCTGTTGAGAAAGCTGCGGCTTGGCTACAAGAAAAATTTCCCCTCGAAAAAAATGGATAGTCTGGTACAATCGTCTGGATAGAAAAGCAGATACGCCTCCATAGTTCAATGGATAGAATACGAGCTTGCGGAGCTTGGGGTTGTGGTTCGATTCCACATGGAGGCACAGGTTCGCTCATCAATCATCATGCTTCGCAAAAAGACATCATTTTTGCTTGCATGAGATTGTTTCGCTCACGCAAGGTGATGCATTCGCAGACCACCTTGCATAAGAAAGGGAGAGGTCGCATAGTGGTCTAGTGCGGAGCTCTCGAAAAGCTCTGTGTGCGCAAGCATACCGTGGGTTCAAATCCCACCCTCTCCGCAGAAAATATGACAACCAATACTGAACCACAAATAGTAGTCACACACACACAGGATATCAACACATTCCTTAATAGTCTTCTGTCACCAAAAACTACTGAAGATAAACTTTATGCTCAATCTGCTGTATTTTTAGGAGCAAGCAGTATTGGTATTGCTGCAACCATTAGTGCAGAACTTTCGCGTATGGTTATTGGTGGATCTCTTTTTCCACAATTAACTGAACTTTTTCATTCACTCATCCAACACGAGCGGTCATTTTACCTCCTTGTATATAGTGGATCAGATTTTGCCGTAGTTTTCACTGGAACATTGGGCTTTGCTGCTATGACGAACCTTCTAAAGGGGGTAATGATTGAACGAATTCATGAAAAATTTATTGCATTGAAAAAGACTCAAGAAAATAAAGAAACAATCGTGTTACTTGAGAAGCTTGAAGTTGGGCTTACTTTTGCCATAGAAGGTGTTGAATTTACAGCAGTATCGTTTCTTGGCGCCATAAATACATCGATGTGGCTCCTGGACGAATTGGCTCAATTAACAGTAGGTGTCTACTATGCAGATAGAAAACAAACAGGTCAAATCGAAGATTTGTATGCGTATCTTTATGGTTTCGCCCTTGCTATGGCGATTTATACGGCATTCAAAATTCGCGCGTATATTTCGTACTACAGCGCAAAAGATACAGAAAAAGAAGAAGAATAGGAATTATCTTTCAAATCTAGAATTGAACATACCAGAAACGTACAAAACTCTTCTGGTTTTTGGATCAAGTCCTTTGGCTCTTAACATGTTTTGTTCTGAAGAATATTTCGTCCAAATAAATTTACCTGAGGATTCATCAACGGCAGACTGAACATCATGGGCATGGCCATGTTCAAGGAAATTATAAATTGAATAATTATGGCTTGTTGGAGTAATATACGAATCTAATTCCTCTCCCAAAGGCGCAGTACTACCCACTAAATCATTTCTTAATGGAAATTTCATTTTTTGAATAGTTTGATTTACAGCCATTTCATTTAGTTCACCAAATAAACGCTTTTCAATATCTATAGATATCTCATTTGCGATTTGTTCTAGTTCAATATCAAAACTATTCAATCCTAATTCCATCAATATCTGACCAATTCTCTTATTAAGAGATTCATTTATGTCGCCATGAATAAATCGTTTTTGAATACTTTCAGGATCAATACCGCTGTTTTCTTTTAGATAATCAGTTGACATATCTGGCATATCCGGAAAATATTTTGTTTTGATTTCCTCCCAAAATTGATCAACTTTGTATGTATTTGTTAATTTAGACAAATGTTCATTTAAAACGCCTCTCATGTGTTTCCACAATATTGGATGTCCGCTATCAATACGAAACACATCCCTGATAGTGTAGTCTTTAGACTTAAAATAAGTATTGTCTTCTCCAAATTCGATCAGCTCACCATCCAAAACATCTCCCGGAGTTACAAGCTTTGCTTTAGGAAATTTTAGTCTTTCTCCAGGTCCCAATACCCACCAAGTATCTAGCATATCTAAGCCAAATGGATTACCATTTGCATCCCTAACTTCTGTAAAGGGGCTTATTATTACGTGTGGAGTATTATCCCAATGTCCCCCATAATGTCCTTTAACTTTATGATTTAAGGTTGTATGCACTGTATTTCGCAAATATTTCCAAGAAGTTGATTCTCCAGTAGGCAATACCTCAAATCCATGGATTTCTTTGGAATATTGTGGAAGATAACGAGTGGCATGAACAACAATCAGATCTTTGACATCTGCTTTCTCAAATCTTTTTTGATATTCCCATTGTTCACGAAGAGAATCTCTTTTTTCCTGCAAGATTACCTTATCAGAATCCTCCATTTCTTTCATCGCAAGCTGAACAAATTGCATCGCCTCATCATCCCCAAGCATCGAGGCTAAAACAATAGCCTCACCATCACTACCTTCTTTATTTATTTTTATCCTACAAGCAATAATTTTGTCTATTAAATCTGTTATCTCTTGTGTATACCCCCCAACTTTTATATCGCGTAAGGGTTGATTCATTTGTTTGACACCAAGATTATCAGCAATTTCTATAACTCCCTGTATATCCATAGTTGTAATGACAAAAGGATGACTATTATTTTTAGATTGTTCTAAATATGAACCATATTCATCCTCATTAATATGAATCGGTGTGGAACCAAGCATTTTTTCACCATCTTTATACGAATCGAAAGTTGGTAATTCTTCTCTGCCTCTGAATACAAATTTAGTTTCACCGTACGTATAAATTTTTCTCCAAAAACCCCCTTCATCTTTCTCTAATACTGGTGAGAAAATTCTTTCAATTAATCTTTTTTCATCAGTTTCGTTGTGCAAATCCGATACGAGCTCTCCAATTTGTGTTATTTTCATGTCTAAATGTTATCATGGTTATATACTCGTGGGAATCATGAACTCATCCAAACTCGCCTATCTTTTTGTCTTTCTCACCATCATTATTTGGGGTTCATCCGCAACCATTGGAAAACTTCTTTTGGGAAGCCTCGATTTCTTTCAAGTGGAGTTCTATTCCGGTGTGTTCAGTACAATCAGCCTTTTTATTATCGCCATGACACAGAAAAAAGCTCATATCATGCAATCATACTCATTCCGCGACCATCTCTTTTTTGCATTCATGGGTCTTGTTGGTTTTTTCTTGTATGGTGTTGCATTTCTTTTTGCACTTTCCAAGTTACCTGCGCAAGAGGCGTACATTGTGAATTATTTGTGGCCGATCATGACCGTTCTTTGGGCAGTCATACTACTTGGTGAGAAACTGACCGTAAGGAAATTTTTTGCGTTACTGCTTTCATTTATCGCAATTATTCTTGTTGTTTCAAAAGGACAGATTGACACCTTGAAGTTTCAAAGTTTTCCCGGAGTGTTGTCTGCATTATTTGGCGCAGTATGTTATGGTTTATTTTCTGTATTAGGCAAGAAATATCCATATGAACAATTTTCTAGTATGACTATGATGAGCGGATACTCGGTCATATATATTACTGTTGCGACGCTCATCTTTTCACACATTCCCACAGTGAACTTTCCTCAACTGCTTGGCCTGCTTTGGGGAGGTGTATTTATTAGTGGCATTGCAACGGTGTGTTGGTTCCTCGCGCTTAAACACGGTGATACATCAATAATATCGAATGCCTCTTTCCTCACTCCATTTCTCTCGCTCGTGTTTATCCGTCTTTTTGTTGGAGAAAAGATAGAACCCGCCTCTTTTGTTGGACTTGCTGTGTTGGTGTGTGCAATCGCGCTTCAGTCAGTTGAACGACCGGAAAAATCATAAAGTGCTTCGTATAATCTTCTCCATTGCTCCTGCGTTAAGTCCGCTGGCCGTATATTTCTCCTCAGCGACATAGAATGGAGCGCATGATCGATCTTTTCCAGTGAAACTATCCTTTTGAGGTTATGCCGCACTGCTTGCCCGTCACAAAACGCTGTTTGAATGAATCGCATATATCGTTTTCTTTCTTGCCATGGCAAAAGCAGCATACTTTTTTGAACAATACGCAGAAGTACCGCATCAACGTTCGGCATGGGAGTAAAATCGCACCGATCAAAATAATGCGCGATCGAAAAATCAAACCATGGACTGTGCATCGCAGAAAACATGGTGTGGCCCATGCAAAACCGCTGCGCCAACTCCTTCATCACCACGAGATAGCAATCATACGGCGGGTTAGCGTCTTCTAACAATTTTCGAACCACCTTCCCCTCGATCGCAAACGGAATGTTTGCAAACACTTTATATGGTAAACGCGGAAGCGTAAACTCGAGAAAATCCTGCCTATAGACCGTAACGTTTGACAGATTTTCTAATTTCTCCTGGAGATACTGATACCAATGTGCATCTATCTCCACCGCGATCACATGCCCAACCCGCTGGGCTAACTCGAAGGTGATTATTCCCTTGCCTGACCCAATCTCGAGAACCAGATCATGTTTGCCAACAGAAGAACGTCCAACAAGGGAAGAAACCAGCTTGTGGTTATGCAGAAAATTCTGGGAGAAGAGCGCCCGCCGTAACTTGTACATGGCGGAGCTCCATCGTGAATATCATATGGGGGAATTATATCACACCTCTGGTATACTGGGGTGATGCAACCGTTTTTAGATTTTTACCTTCACCAACTCAGAACGCACGCGGAACAATTCCCGCTCTGCCGATCTGCTTTTCTCGTCTATGACAAGGATGAAAGTCTTTTACCCACGCTTTTGGATGAGCTTCAATCAGCAATCAATCTTTTTAACCAATACTCCTCTGATCACACCCTCACACCATTTTCTCCGTACCTCAAAAATGCGAATCATTTGAGTGAGATTCTTAACGGGAAAAAACTCCCTTCAATAAATGAACTCTCGTCTTTTGATGCCGATTCTACAGAAAAAATACTTGCTCTTTTTGACAAGTTTCAGTTCATCAAAAACATGCAGGATCCCGTTCAACTCGCTATTGCGATTGTCCCCGCGTTCTATCGCACCGCCCTTTTAGCAATGCAGCCGTATCTCCTTGAACAACATGCGCAAGTCGCTTCTGCGATGGAAGAAATGTTTGGTATACTCGCACTGGAAGGCAAGGAGACAAAAATATTTCACGCGGTCAAACATTGGATCGTACAACACAAAGAAGAAAATTTTGATCCACGATTTGCAGAAAAGATTCAGCCATTTTTGGAGAAAGGAACACCATGACACACACCGATGAATACACAAGAATTTTCAGTGAGAAACAACGCATTCTTGTGGTGATGGCACATCCTGATGATGCTGAGATTTATTGCGGTGGAACGATAGCTCGGCTGAGGCATGATAACAAAAAGGTAATGGTAGTCAAAATGACTGTGGGAAATAAAGGATCGCGACAAGAAAAAATCAGTGAACAGGAGTTGGGAGAGTTGCGCGAACGCGAGGATGCAAAAGCCATGGAGGTTCTTGGTGTCTCCAAAGAATATACTGCGTGTCTTAAGATTGGCGACGGAAGTGTGGAAAATGATATTCCAACGATTGGACTCGTTGCCAAACAGATTCGTATTTTTCAACCTGAACTTATCATCACTCATAATCCAGAAGATATGATTATCCGATTCGACCAAGATGTGAACTGGGTGAATCACCGCGATCATCGTAACACAGGAAAAACGGCGATTGATGCGGCATATCCATATAGCAGAGACCTTTTATTCTTTCCAGAACATTTTCAAGACCCCAAAACAGAGTCGCATGCAGTTTCAGAGTTCTTGCTCGTTGATTATTACGACCATAAAGACACCGTGCATATTGATATGACTGCGTTTGCTGAGACGCGAACCAAGGCGATAGCTGCACATCAGTCACAGTACCCGCAGAAAAAAGCGCAAGATTCTACAGATTTCTTCACAAAACTTGATGATAGCGGAAAGCGGTATGAACGATTCCGCTATGTTGTCGCGGATTAACACCATGTCATCATCAAAAAAACATGCCGGATTTGATACCGAGAGACTACGGAACTCTTTACTTCAAAAGCATTCGTATAAAAAACTCCTGCAAACATATTCGTCACGTTTTCCTGCCATTCCAAATAACAACACAGGATTATTTTGGGATACAAGATTTACGAAAGAACATGGTGAGAGTGTTCATCATATGGAGATTGATCGAAATAGGTTTGTCTCAACATTTGTTCAGAAAAATACAAAAGTGTTGAACTTGGGATCCGGAGGAGGAATGGTAGAAAATATGGTGCATCAATCTTTAGGAAATAAGGTCCAATGGACTGGAACCGATATTACTACACAATCGCTCAACTCACTTCGTCATCAATTTCCACGATGGTCGTTTATTCAAACTGCGTTGGAAAAATTACCTTTTTTAGATAAAACATTTGATACTATTTTTCTCTTAGAGGTGCTTGAACACGTAAGTCCTCACCATACATTTCACGTATTGCAAGAGATACGAAGAGTGATAAAACCAAACGGCCGATTTATTATCAGTGTCCCACTCAATGAAGGACTTGAATATATGTATCCGCAAAACCCGAATGCACATGTGCGTGTGTATTCTCCAAAACTCGTTCTTTTCGAGTTGCGTCATGCAGGATTTTTTGTGGAACATGTGAAATATCTCACCGCCTTCCCAAACATGTATAGAGTTAAAACATGGATCAATACCATATTCCATTTGAGAGAAGCGAACAATATGATTTGTGTTTGCAGACCTCAATAAAGGCAATATGATACGCTATTCCCTATGATTCCCACTTTTGTCATCGGCACCATTCGTTCCCTAAATAAGGAAACAACAATCACACAAAATAACGCGGTGGGATACATCCAGGAGCTTGCTCTTGAAGTTTCACAAGAGTCTTCTCGAAAAATGATTATTGTGGGCAGTGAGGAACAACCACTTCAAGCAGAACAACGATATCGTGTAGGACAACGTGTTGTGCTCGCAAAAACGAATGACTCATATGCAATTGTGGATACATATCGTCTTCCTGCACTTGCTGGCCTTTTTATTGCGTTCGTCTTCATTGTTCTTCTGTTCACGCAGAAAAAAGGGGTCTCCTCACTTGTTAGTTTGGCAATTACTATAACACTTCTTTTTTCTTTCACTGTTCCACAGATTCTGCATGGCTCAAATCCACTTATCATCAGCCTTATTACTTCGCTTACTATTAGTGTGGTAACCGTCCTTCTTTCACATGGATATTCTGCAACATCTCGCATAATCTTTTTTTGTATGTCGACCACACTTCTGTTTGTGTCTGGCCTTTCGTTCTTTGTAGTAAAACTGGCGCAACTCACAGGATTTGGAAATGAGGAGGTAATGTATCTTCAGTTCAGTAGTACCATTTCACTCAATCTTCAGGGACTTTTGCTTGGTGGCATTATGCTCGCAACATTGAGTGTGTTGGACGATAGTGTAGTGTCACAAGTTTCCGTAGTGGAAGAACTGCATCACACGAATCCGACCATGTCATTTCGTGAGTTATACAAACGCGGTATGGAGGTAGGGAAAAACCACGTTTCTACCTTGGTAAATACGTTGGTGTTGGCGTATGCAGGATCAAGCTTACCGTTGTTTTTGCTTTTCATTCAAAGCACGCAACCGCTCTGGGTTGTGCTGAACGACCAAATGATCGCGGAAGAGATTGTGCGTACACTGACAGGTTCTATTGGTTTAGTCCTTTCCATCCCCCTTTCTACCTACATAGCCGCAAGATTTTTTGCAAAACACAGATGATACAATAGCCTAGAACTTTACCCTGCTCCCATAGGCTAATGGATAGACCGTGAGGTTCCGAACCTTGAGATAGTGGTTCAATTCCACTTGGGAGCACAAAGCTCGACATTCATTTTCTTAACCATAAACGCTATGATGCAAGAACACTGGGATCGACAACGACAAGAAGTTCAAGCTCACGAAAAAGACATCGCAAAAATTCTTATTCTTGCGTTTAGTGAGGGCAGAGGGAATAACAAGATTGTGTGCCAAGCAATTCAACGAGAACAAGAAAAACTTGGCATTGATATTACCTCTATTGATCCATATATCATTATTGGAAACCAGCATATTTTCAGCCAACTTGATTGGGTGTATACACACCAAGCATTACACTCTGGTGATGACATTGAGATGGATGCCCACGTAATATACGCAACTGCTTTGGCGGATGTTTTTCGGTGCAGATAAAAGTACTACACTCTTCCTCATTAAAAGACTATGCAACCACTCTATTGATTGGTGTACCATGAAGAAATTTTTTCATATTTAGTATAAATATTTTTTGTTTTGCAATTCTCGCCTCATTTGATATATATCCAATAGCAGGATATGTTATACAGTTTTTATATTTCTGGAATCGTTTCAAATTTTCTTCTGATATATCACCAATATCTGTGTGATCAAATATAAAGGTAATATCTCCTCCACGTATTCTTTTTTCAAGTGATGCACCATTAAATAACTCCATTGGTGCGGTGTTTATAACAATCGACCCTGTTTTGATTTGTTCGATATTTTCTTTATCCATAATGTTTTTTGTTTCCGGATTTAATGAAAGATGAAAAGATAATATATCAGATGTTTTTAATAGATCTTTCAGTTGCGAAAACACAATGCCCTTCTTTTCAACATCTTTCTTCCTCCTTCTAGACCAATAGAAAACATGTGCTCCAAAAGCCTGTGCTAACTGAGCGGTCCTCAATCCTATACTCCCTAAACCAATAATCCCAAATTTCTTTCCTTTAATTTCTCTAGATGAAAATCCTAATTCAGAACGATTACCTTTTTTCGATTCTCCTTTCGCTCGGGAAATTTCTCGAAGATTTTCTAGAAGTATTGCAAGAACAAACTCTGCAACAGATTCTGTACTGTATCCGGGAACATTCGTAACAATTATTCCTTTTTTTGTGGCGTAGGAAATATCAATTTTCCCAACTCCAGTGGCTAAAGCACCGATATACTTGAGAGTAGATGCTTTATCTATCATCTTTTTATCTGCTTTATTAAAGTAAACTAATAAACAATCTGCATCTTTGAGTTCTGAATCTATTTCTGAACTATCTGCGGGGAGACAAATGCGTTTCTCAGTAAGCGAATCTATATCATCCCAAGACCATGCATCGAGTTGCGCTTTATCAATTCCAATAACAAGAATTTTCTTGAATTTCATTCATTTCTATTGTATCACTGGAGTACATTCTAGAATGAATCCGAACACTTACCCCTTTTCCATCCTATTCATCACATATACCGATCCGACAATAATCACTGCTCCCACCAATTCCGGCGGAGTCACAACTTCTTTATATAACGTCAATCCTAATACCAATGCAAAAATATTCTCTGACAAGAGCATTTGATTCCCCACAACCGCATCAATATGTTGGAATGCATAGTTTTCCGCATAGGTAGATATGATGTTGAGCGTTGCTCCTAGTAACAGCCCTATAAACACTCCTGGGATAGAAAACGATGAAAACGAAAATGATTCACCTGAAATCAGAGCAAGAAGAAAAGTAGCAATACTGGCAATACTCATGACAATAAACGAGATCTCTGCATTGTTCAGATATGTGGAAAGTTTTTTTCTTGCAACCGCATACCAAGCTCCCATTGCGGCAGAAATGAGAACAAAAAGTTCTCCTATCCCAAAATGGTCAAGTTGCGGTATATATGATTTACTCGCAAGCACCGCAACGCCGAACAATGAGATGAATAATATGATCATGATTGACCATCGGAACTTCTTTCTAAAAAAGATGAGCGAGTAAAGATATGTGAACATCGTAATCGTTGCATAGACAACCGCAACATTCAGCAATTTCGCTCGAATCGCACCCATTGAGATAAAGTACACCATGAGTCCATATCCCAAGACACCAATAATAGTGAGGTATATCCAATCTTGCTTTGGAATATGAGAGAGTCTGCTCCACCGAATTTTTCTTGAAAAAATCATGCCTACAACAACCGCGCCAAGAAAAATGCGAAGATATGTTTGTGTCATCGGCTCAAAACCTAGGTTGAGAAGTCTTGCGACGACATTCAACAGCGCGTAGCATAACGCACTTATCATGAGCATGACCATTGCGCGCGTCTTATTCACCATCTTCCTTATGCATATCAAGGTAATCTTGAAGAAAAGCGGCGGCGGCATAATGATCTATGTCCCCTTGTCTTTTTGAGCGAGACATTCCGCTTGTTGCTAACTTCGTATGCGTCTCAACACTACTCAATGTTTCATCAGCTTCAATAATTTTTATATCACCGATTTTTTTCTGGAGTTCCTGTGCAAAAAGACGTGCCTCCTCTGCTATTGGGCCATCTGCAATACCAATTAATACAGCATGAGGGCGTTCTTCATGAATGTAAGACGTAATTTTTTCAATCGCTCTGTCACGAGGAAAAACCGCCAACGGTTCCGCCAGCCAAGCGCGGCTTACCGCAACACCAACCCGTTTTGTTCCATAGTCAATTGCAAGATATTTCATTCAAAATCTTCCAGCTGTGCAAATACAATACCCCGACGCAGATAGGTTCCCGGCGGTGTGCATGTCACGAGTTTGAGTTCCCGCACGTCATACCGTTGTTCAAGGATATAGGTATCGTCCGGCTTTACCTCGATTTTATTTGTTACACGATAGGTATAGGTAATACCATCGTAATTGACGATGATTTTATCATCTTTTTTCAAGGTCATAATTTTCGTAAAGATTGATGTGTAACGTTTTGAATTGTTTATTGATGGATTATAAAACAGCGGTGAAACTGAATGGCCAAAAATAATAGGCGAACCGAGTTCACCGGGATTTGCCGTTCCAGGGTATTGGATGAGGTTTTTATCAAGATTCAAACCACCGATTTTTACTACCGCATTTTCTATATCAAGTTCAGGGATAGTGAGAGAGTAACTTTTTGCTTCCTGCTCTTTAAAATCCTGCAAATGCTGTGACGGAAACCAAAGCGCGAGGTTCGTGTAATCCAGTTCGCCATCCAAGATCGTCGGTGTGGGAGTTGGAAGATTTTGTGTCTCCTCTGCCGCTTTCACCGGCAACACTGCAGGCTGGTACTGCACCATCTGCTCTTCCGCAACAGGAGCAACAAAAGTGGGTGTCTGGAGAAGCGGTGAGGTAAAGATCTGAAAAGAAAGAATAGGCCATAGCACGTTTGCAATGAGTACACTACCGAATGTCACGAGGACTGCGGGGAGTATATTCACAAACCGGTGGATGTGTGTTTTTTGCACCCGGGTTTGATGTGGCGGTACATACGCCGGTTTCGCTTTTGTGTAAACCACACTCATAACCCCACCTTTGTCTGTATTTGAATATTTGCTGCTGATTCTGGAAGTGATCCAAAAAGGAGACCCGCAAAAGAAGGAGTTATACGAATTACAGATTCTCCGATTTCTGACCGTTCTTTCAAGATCGAGGTTGCCTGTGCTGTTGTTTTTCCTTGGATAGATTGAACAATTGCTGATCGATCAACGGTCGGAATTCCCTCAGATGACAGCGTAGCCTTTAGCTTCACACTTGTTTCTGTTGTATCTTGAATTTCTTGTGGATCAATCTGTGTTTTTTCTTCTCTGAGTACCATTGTTGAGGGGAGTGACGACCGCAACATATACTGTGCGACTGGAAGGAGGTCTGCCGTGGTATACCGCAACGCATGCGCGGTCACCGTCAACTTGAGATTGACAAGTTTCGCTTCCTCGCCAACCTTAGCATCAAAGATTTTTGTTTTTACCGCGACATCACCAATAGGAATAATCTTTGTCCCGTCTTTCTGTTCTTGCTGGAGTGCATCAATAGCCCGCTTTTGCAAATCTTTCATCAGAAGTTGTTCAAGTTTTGCTTGATCTTCTTTTGCAACAGCTTGAATTTCACGGCTTGAGCCGCCAGTAAACGCCCCATCACTCACTGCAACATACGATTTCTTATCAAAATTCGCAATGAGAAACTCGGTTTTCTCCGAAACATTTGACTCTGTCCCAATGTTTGAGGCAGTTGCGTTTGCGGATGCTGTTCCAGGTTGAAGACTCTGTGCCGAGCCACCGCTGCTCGCAACAACAACCTTTTCATCTAATGTGAACTTTAGATTATTTGGACCTTGGAGTATCGTCCCCGCTGGAAATGTTTTTTCTCCACTTGTCGCGTTGAACAGCGTCACTTTGCCTTTTGCCCGATCGCCAACAATCTTTATTCCTGTTGTATTTGTTTCTCTTTCGCCCTCTACCTCTTTTTCCACCCGATCTACCTTCAATATTCCGCCTTCCGGATCACTCTGCTTCAATGATGAATCGAGCGTGATCTCCACGTCCTGTGCAAATGGCTGTGTTTTGAGTGAAAGGATGACCTGTGCTGTCATTGTTGTGGAAAGATACCACCACCCAAACACCGTTCCGCCAAGAAGTGCGACAACAACACAAACACTCAAAATGCGCAATGTTTTTGTCCCACGCACATCCGAATGAAACTTCGCACTTAATGTTTGTCCGGCGGAGAGACTGTTCCACATTTTTTGTACTGGAGTTTTGAGTGCATGAAAAAACGGCATGGGCGAAAATGAAAATTGTTTTCTTGAAGGAGACACGACAGACTCTTCCTCATCTCTGTTCATCTCTTCTTGCTCTGTCTCTGTTTGCATTCCGATCTGCTCTGATTTTAGATTGTCCATCTGTACCTCTTGGAATCCAAAATCAGTTGATACATCTTGCACATTTTGATGTACTTCTTGATCCACGAAAAGTGGTTGTGTCTCTCCTTGTGTCGCTTCTGCCATCTGTGATGTTCCTCCTCCGCCCGCCAAACACACAGCAGAGATCACAACGTTATGGGGCAATGTCTCAACTTTTGGTATGTGTTGAAATGGAAAGACTTTCTGCCAATCATGCGCAAGAAGAGTTTGTTTCTCTTTATCCAACTCCTCCTGTTTCATTCGCGCACTATAGACAATAATACGCGCGGGATATTGATTTTCTTTTATCCTCGTCAGCGCCTCGGAGAGATCTGCGATACTCTCACCACTCCTACCAACCACAACAACCGGTGTTTTCGTTTTTGCCCGAACTATACACACCGCGATAACTGCGGTGGTGTACTCAACAAGCAGTGCATTGACCGGACCACCCTCTAGTTCCTGGAGATAGGTAGAAAGTGCTTCATGCGTCACCACAAATCCTATGGGTTTGAGCGCGAGTTGATCTTTAAGTCCACGTAAATATTTTTTACGGTCTTCTTTGATGTGCGCTCCCTCGACCCACTCCTCCTGTAACCCAAGTAGTACCTCGTCAATCTCCACCGACTCCTTGCCGAGTTCCTCAAACGCAACATCAGATGCTTCGGTAAGCTCCTCAACACGCTCCTCGTGCCACTCTATGGGACTGCTCGTTTTGATGACTTTTGCGTGACCATCCTGAAGTTCCCACACCGCTGCAGTCACAACTTCATATCCGATATCAAGCGCGAGCATACGCTTGAGATCAGACGATTTTTTTGTACCAAAAACGTTTGGCAGGGCCATATATACAAACAGTATAGAAGGTTCTGCCTCAAGTTTAAAGTCTCTTTGACTACATAAGGAGCAGTTATGTTTTTGTAAGGTAATTGTAAGGTTCTGTTTGTACTATAGCGATACATATTCGACAAGTAAGATCTCGTTGAAAGAGCGATGAGATCTTGTTAAAGTAGGAGGTACTATGCTCACAAAACGTGATGTACAGATTATAAAGGATATATTTGATGAAAAATTCGCAGAAGTGCGACAGTCGCTCTTAAGTGATATGGCAAAGTTTAAAGATGAAATTCTCGCAGAACTTCATCCACTTCAAGAAGACCACATTGTTACTGTTCACCACGTCAGCGAGTTACAAGACGTTGTTGAAAATCATGAAACACGACTTAGTGTTGTAGAACAACGTGCTCGCAATTAAGCCAGTTGGAGATAAATACGTCTCTTCCCAGATCCAATAGACTCTTCTTTTGTAATCTTCATTTTTCCAATGTCTTGTGTATTTTTAACATGCGGCCCACCACACAACTCCTTTGAATACCAATCTTTTTCCGGATCATGTCCAATGGTATACACAGAAACGGTGTCTCCATATTTTTCTTGGAAAAATGCGAGTGCTCCCTGTGCCAATGCCTCGTCTTTTTTCATGAACTGTGGTGTGACCGGAAGAGCATCTGCAATTTTTTCATTGATGATCGACTCAACTTTTTTCTTTTGATCTTCTGTTAATGGTTGGGGGTGCGAAAAATCAAACCGCAACCGTTCTGCCGTGAGATTTGAGCCTTGCTGTGTAACATGTTTTCCTAATACCTCACGGAGTGCGGCATGAAGAAGGTGTGTTGCGGTGTGATATTTTGTCACTATTTCAGAATGATCCGCAAGCCCACCCTTAAACATTCCTTTGGACGTGGTACGAGAAAGCTCTTGGTGTTTTTCAAATGCTTTGCGGAATGTTCCATACTCCACCTGTTGCCCGCGCTCTCGGGCAATTTCCTCGGTTAACTCGAATGGAAAACCATAGGTCTCATAGAGCGTAAACGCGATCTCACCATTGAGTGTTGGAACTTTTTCAATTTCTTTGAGTCCTTTGGTGATCGTTTTGCCAAATTTTTGTTCTTCTTCTTGGAGCGTGCTGAGAATTGCAGCGGAATTTTCTCCAACGTCCGAGTATATTTCCTTGTATTGATCAATCACCGACTGCGCAACTTCTAATATGAATGGGATTTGAATGCCGAGTAGCTTGCCAAACCGAACTGCTCTGCGAATTAGCCGGCGCAATACGTAGCCTTGTTCTTTGTTCGATGGCACAACACCATCAGCCGCTAACATGACCGAGGCACGAACATGGTCGGCAATAATACGGAAGTTGCGCTTGTGTTTGCCATCATACGATATGTGCGAAATTTCTTCTATTGTGGTAAGAATTGGACGAAAAAGATCGGTGGTGAATACATCAAGTGTGTTATCCATCGCTGCGAGAATGCGTTCGAATCCACCGCCAAAATCCACATTCTTCTGTGGTAGTTCTTTGAACGATCCATCCGCCTGTTTTTGATATTGCATGAATACACTGTTTCCAATCTCCATGAACCGGCCGCAGTCGCAGTTCACGTGACAGTCTTGATGTGCGAACTGCGAGGTTTCGTGGAGTTGAAGTTCCGCACCAAAATCGTAAAATATTTCACTGTCTGGTCCACCCGGTTCACCCGCAGGCATCGCCGACGGAACGCCAGATCGCGACCACCAATTTTTCTTTTCACCGTAGTAAAAGATACGGCCACCCTGCATACCCTTATTCTCGGCATCCTCAACGTCTTTTGCTTGTATGTTGGCGGACGAAAAAAGTGATTTCCAGATTCCTACCGAGTCTATGTCACGGGGAACTGCGGGGTTTCCCGCGAAGACCGTCACAAAGAGGCGGTTGGGATCAAGTCTGATTTCTTTTGTGAGGAACTCGAAAAACCATGCAAGTTGTTCTTTTTTGAAGTATTCACCGAGCGACCAGTTCCCAAGCATCTCAAAAAATGTGGTGTGTCTATTGTCGCCCACTTCCTCAATATCCTGTGACCGAAAGCTCTTTTGTGAGTCAACTAATTTTTTCCCCGAGGGGTGGGACTGCCCGAGGAGGTAGGGAACAAGTGGTTGCATCCCAGAACTGGTGAATAGGGTCGTGGGATCATTTTCCGGAACCAAGGAGGCGGAGGGGATTTCAACATGTCCACGATCAACAAAAAACTTGATGTAGGTTGCGCGCAACTGATTTGGAGTCATATGGAGGAATTATAGCAGAGGAGAAAATAATCCAACATTAAAAATGAGTTCTTGCTTCAGATAGGTTATGGATATCTAACACATCCATCGCACGTCCACCATCAGGAAGACCAAAATTTTCATCAACATTAGGTATGCTTCGAAGACAATCTTTGTCATAAATTCCCTGAATGATTTTTTTCGCCATAACATTAGCTTCACGAATTTTTTCTCGCAATCCATCATCACTCGTCCCAAAATTTGTTGCTGATATACTTACTGTTGTTGAAAATCGATGATCCTCACCAACCCCAGAACCATATCCACCCCACCGAGTTTGTCCACCCAAAGGATAGGTGCCTTCTTTTACATGTCCCTTTACCCAAGCTCTACCTTCTCGGACAAAAGCATCTTTATCAACTTCCAGTACATCAACAAGAAGATCTCTTAATAATATTTCTAATTTTCTTCTTCCACTATATTCTTGCTGTGCAGCAACTCCACCGATATATGCGATAATCTCTGGAATAAGCGAGGCATCTTGCTTAAGGCCGTGTTTTTTTACCAAACCATCAAGTGAAAACGCTGCTAAAGAATACGTATCTGTAAAAAAAAGATCTGGATGAATTTCCTCTGGCTTTGTTTTAAGCAATTCGGCCAAATATGCTTTGTAACCCGCCTCAAATTTACCATCTTCATTATTATACTGACCAATTCTTCTTCGAGTACTTCCCTCAAGAAAACCACGTGACAACGCTTGTTCCAATACATTTCTACTTACCTCGATTCCATGTTCATCTGCATACTCCACAGCTTTCTCAAAAAATCCTGTCATCGTTACAACAGCTTCATTTGCTTCTCGATCCGCT
Organism: Minisyncoccota bacterium; assembly: GCA_016211945.1. Classification (GTDB taxonomy): domain Bacteria; phylum Patescibacteriota; class Microgenomatia; order UBA1400; family UBA12028; genus JACRHV01. The sequence continues at coordinate 190,550 of JACRHV010000006.1, read as the reverse complement.
TTCTTTCTTTCATACTCATCACTTGCTACAATGCGATCTATTGTTTTTTGTGCATTACCAATAGCTTGGTCTATAGAATATTGTTCGTATCCCTTCTTTTGTTTTAACTCTTCAATATACTGTTTTTCTTCAGCTACTGTTTTTGCATTCTCATCAAATTTTTTTTGCCAATATACTGCAATGAATTTATCTTTCATTGCCCCAATTGCGTCCACCGAGAATGCACATTCTGGGTTTACATCATAATGTAAACCCTCATACCACTTCAAAGAGGATGCAAGTTTGTCTTGTTTTTCAAGAGCAGACGTCATTTTTTCTGAAGTTTCATACCCACCGCCTCTGCTATTTGCACCCAACAATTCAGGCATTCTTTTCAAGTCTTCTTCTGTACGTTGTAGCGGTAAAGATGATTCTGCAGCAACTTTCACTGCTTCCTCATATTCGTGTTGTGTTGTCTGTTTTTGCTCCTGTAGATTATTAACAACACCTTGAAGTTTTCTTTCTTCTTCTTTAGCAGCTCTGTTGAAATATTTACCCAGATTAAAAAGACCGTTTTCTTGAGGATCATTTCTTTGTTGAACAGCTTTTAAATTGTCTTGAACTTGTGCGAGATTCGCATCTGTACCAGTAAATATTTCTGCCTTTTGTACCAGATTGTTAACATCCCTGTCCGCTGCTGTCTTTTGTTCATCAACCACCGTTTTAGCAGTGTCCAAACGATCTGCATAACCTTTTACGACACCAATCTGTCTATCAAGCATTGCTAAAGGATCTGGCTGATTTGCTTCGTTCATATGTTTATTGTACCCATTTCGTGTAGTAATTCAATAAAAAATCACGAAATAACTGACCTATTCGTGTTATTTTTTACCCTTTTTTCCTCTACCATCATCTAACTTCTCCGCCACATACTGTGCAATTTCACCCAATGCTTGTAACACGGGCCTATTTGTCTTCTCCATCTTATGTCCCGCCTTCTCCAACTCTTCCTCTACCTCCGGCTTCATCTTTCTCCATGTCTTTTTCATCTGCTCAACGGTTTTCTGCCCCTTCTTTGTCCCAAACAAAAACATTCCGGCAATACCGGCGAATGCGCCAAAGACAAGACCTGGCAAAAACCCGTTATCATGTGGTTCAGCTGAAGAACTCAACACCTGGAGATCATTATTCTTCATCTGCAACCTTCTTCACGTACTGCACAAAATGTTCAAATACCTTCATCCCGCTTTTCATACCGGTCACGAAACCTCCCAAGCTAGAAAGTGGCACCAATGCGCGAACAACGGTGTGCTCTGCAACATCAATTATGCCATTTACGCGTTGCAGTGTTTTCCGTGTCTCGCGTAACACTAAAAACGCCTGTACTCCTAATGCAATCAAAAAAACTGCTAAGACTGAACTCACAATCGTTAGTGTAAGAACAAGTGGATCCATAGATTTTTTCCTTTTTTCTATCAAGAAGAGCGTATCATTTTTCGAGGACACGTACAACTCGCTGAATCACTCTCCTTTTCCCCTGTCGGCTTTGTACTTCAACACGCACCGTTTGCTCGCCAACCTGCAACTCAATATTTGTTGTAAATTTTCCATCTTGATCTAGTGCAACGGGATTGGCATTCACATAGACTACAGCATCTGTTGAGGTCTTTCCGCGAACTTGCAGTGGAGAGTGTGTTTCCTGCTTTTCGGTTGGTTCATACACAATAACTTCCGGCGGCTGTGTGAATACATACCATTGGTATGCCAAAAAGAATCCAACAACGCAACATACCACTCCTATACCAAAAACGAACGGGTGAATCGTGAGATAGGATAGGCGGCGAATCGGATAAACCAATCCTTTTGGAAAAAGCTGTGGTATTTTTTTATCTCCAAAATCACGCCGATACACTGCGAGGACGTGGTCTGGCTCCATATTGAGTTCGAGCGCATAGGTACGGAGAAATCCTTTTACAAAAGGACCTTCAGGGAGCTTCTCGAACGCGTTTTGTTCCATCGCTTCCAAATATTCTTCACGGATGTGTGTTGTCCGAGCAATCTCATGGACGTCTTTTTTTAGAGAAACACGACCATCATGGAGCAGTTCACCAACCGTTTTCATATGTTACGACATCTGCTGTTTTGTATTGAGGTAGTCCTGCGCAGCCTTCATATTTACTTCGCGAGGTTTGCTTCCATCCGGAGGACTCACGATACCCATCTCGAACAAGGTGTCGATCATCCTTGCCGCACGTGAGTATCCCACAGACAAGCGGCGTTGTAGTACCGATGCAGAGGCACGATCGTACTCCATCACAATTTTCACCGCTTCATCAATGAGTGCGTCCCCACCGCCATCTCCACCCGTCCCGCCTGCTACTTTTCCAGTCAATTTTGCAGACTGGAACTTCGTCGTAATATCCTCCTGATACTCTGGTTGTTTTCCGGACTTCCGCAGAAAATCAATCATTGCGTGAATCTCTTTGTCAGAGATAAAGGTCCCTTGAATACGTGTGGGTTTTGCTTGATCTGGTGGAACGTAAAGCATGTCTCCTCTGCCAAGCAGCTTTTCCGCACCCGGACTGTCTAGGATCACGCGCGAGTCCATCATGGACGCAACGTTAAATGCGATACGTGTTGGGATGTTCGCCTTAATGAGACCTGTAATAACATCAACAGATGGGCGTTGTGTTGCCAATACCAAGTGCATTCCTGTTGCACGCGCCATCTGCGCAATGCGCGTCACCGCCTCCTCAACTTCCGCAGGTGAGAATAACATGATATCGGCCAACTCGTCAATCACAATCACGATGTATGGCATTGCTTGGAATCCTGCAAGCTCATTGTAACTTTCGATGTTCCGCGCTCCAACTTCCGCAAACACCTTGTAGCGTCGGTCCATCTCTTTTGTTGCCCACTTGAGCGCCGAGACTACCTTGTCCGGCTCCACAATAACCGGCGTCAAAAGGTGTGGAATGTCGTTGTATCCCGTCAACTCCACGCGCTTTGGATCAACCAAAATCAATTTGAGTTCATTCGGCGAGGCGCGGAATAACATAGAGGCAAGGAACGAGTTCACTGCCACGGATTTACCGGAGCCTGTGGATCCAGCAATCAACACATGCGGCATCTTTGCAATGTCCGCGACAATGACCTCACCCGCAACATTCAATCCTAACCCTACCGCCAACTTGGAATGATGTTTCTTCATCGGTTCGCTCATCATGACGGTGTGCATTGTGACAATTTCCGGCGATCTGTTCGGAATTTCTATACCAACAAGGTTGCGGCCGGGGATCGGAGCCTCTATACGAATCTGCCCTGTTGGCGCGGCAAGTGCCAGTGCCAGATCGTTGGCAAGCGCAGTGATTTTTGATAGTTTTGTACCGAGTGAAATTTCTAACGCATACTGGGTCACCGCCGGCCCAAGATTCACTTCACGTACCTTTGCTCGAATACCAAAGGATTCCAACGTCTTTTCAATAGTAGAAGCGTTCCCTTTCACATCACCACGGTCGGCCTGACCTCGAGGCTTGGCATTGAGTAGAGAGGTTGGCGGGTATTCCCAAATCTGCTGATCGTTCGTCTGGTTTACCAACAACATGTTCGGAATCTCGGGAGCCATGGGGATTGCTGCCTTCTTTACCTGAACCTGCTGATCTTGCGATTGTGGTTGGGCGGTTTGCTGTCTTAGCGCATTCATTTCCTGTTGCTTTTGTGCTTGTCCGCCGCGAATCTTGAACTCTCCCTCATCAAGCGCCTTTGCAGTTCCACCAAATGGGAGTTTCATGATCGGCTTTTCAGTTTTTGCGACGCTCGGCTGAACATCAATAACCGAGGTGAACATGTGCACAAGCTCCCGAATAGAGGTGTCTGAAATAATGAGCACCGATGCCACTGCAAGAAGTGAAAATAAGATGTACGTTCCATACGGTTGAATGAGCGAGCTTACATTGGTGAAAAGATCAACACCAATTGATCCCATACCACCTAAAGTAGATACAGAAAGTAGGAGGAGGATGGCGCCGAGGAGGACTTGCGGTTTTGCAAATGACCATTTCGCTCCCGTCAACACCAACCCCGCAGAAAAAAAGAGGAACGGAACAATGAGAGCTGCGGGGCCAAACAAATGACGCAAGCCATCGTTCATTGTCTGGAGAAGCTCTCCTTGGCCAGAAAAAGAAATGATCGTAAGTCCACCAACAGCAAACAAAAGTAATGAACCAAGCGAGTAGATCGTCTCAATCCGAATTTTTAACTTAAATGGTGCTTTTTTTCTTCCCCGACGAGCCATATCAAAAGGATAGCACAAATCTCTTGAGTACGGCAAACGAGATTCTGCTGTTTTTATCTCAATCGAATCTCAACGCGTTTACCCATTGCACGTGCAATAATCATCAATGTTTCTAAGGTGACATTTCGTGTTCCAGATTCAACTTTTGTAATAGTTGTACGTGGAAGACGTGCTTTTTTTGCTAGTGTCTCCTGCGTCATATTCAACGATTTACGAGCCTTACGAAGCTCCATCACCATTTCAAATTGCTTTTTATACTTCTCAACTTGATGTTGTTCTGTAGGGGAAGACGTTTTATAAAATTTCTCCGCAGGAATAGTGTATTTTTTAAGATTTTTTAATGAAATAGTGTGTAGTTTGTTCATATTTTTCCTTTAAGAAAGTTCAATCTTCTTATTGCTTTCTCGAGTTCTTCTTTTGGAGTTTTTTGTGTTTTTTTATAAAAAGCGGAAAGGATAATAATATAATTCCGCGTTGAATATGTGTATATTGCCCTCCATTCCCCCCTATGTTTTATTCTTATTTCAAAAAGATTATTTTTATGTTCTATTTTTTTCGCATCCGGATAATGCAGTTCTCCTTTCTCCTCTAAAATTTTTAGTATTGCTTTGAATTTTATTTGAACAGTTTGAGGAAAAGTGCGTATTTCTTTTTGTGCGTGTTTCTCAAACACAACATATTTCCTCATTTCTGTATTGTGCCATATAAAGAACATATCAGCAAGAAGAAAAAATGCTGAATGATTCAATGAAAAACTACACCTCCATAAACACCGGCAAAATCAAAGGAGTTCTTCCAATCAGTTCTCCCAGCCGTTTCGTTAACTGCTTCTCAATTTTTTTCTTGAGATCATTTTCCTGTAGATTACCGAACTCGCGTAGCACATTCGATGTTGTTTCTTTAATCGCCGACACCATCTCGTCCGCTTGTTTCATAAACACAAACCCACGGCTTGCGACATAGATATGATCGAAATCATATCGGCCTTCTTGCTCCGGAATAATGACGGTAACCATACCTTCTTCTGCCATGGTCTTGCGGTCAGCAAGGACAACAGCACCAACATCACCAACTCCGAGTCCATCGACCATCAAGTCCTTTAAGGTAAGAGTTTCACCCATCATCGCCTTACTCATCGTATATTCAACAACCTGCCCAGAAACTGGTAATAACACATTTGACGGTGCGTATCCAAGTTCGTGTGCAACCCTAGCAAACTGCACTCGGTGGCGATCTGTTCCGCCAATTGGAAAAAGATATTTCGCCTTCATCAACGAAATGAGAAGTTGTTGCTCTACTAACCCCGCGTGCCCAGAGACATGTAGTCCATCATCAACATCAGAGTACGCAACATCAACACCGTTGCGCGAAAGTTCGTCGATTGTTCCGTAGACATTGCCTTCATTTCCAGGAATAGGCTCTGTGCTGAACACAACTTTGTCTCGTTTGGTCACCGTTACTAACGGATGATCTCCATACACGGCGCGCACTAACGAGGACCCCGGCTGTCCTTGGCTTCCTGCAATAATGACACACAACTGCTCATCCTTATACTCTTCCATACTTTTCTTGTTCACAAGAAGACCTTTTGGAATGCGCAACATCCCCAGTTCCTGCGCGATCTTCGCGTTTTGCTCGATTGAACGTCCCATAAAAACAACTTTACGCCCATGATTTATGGCAACATTAATTGCCAATTGAACACGGTGAATATTTGAACTCATGAGCGTGACAAAAAACTTCCCTTTACAGTCACGAATTTCTTGTTCGAGTGTGTTATAAATCGTTGACTCGGATGGAGCCCAAACTTCACGCTCAACACGCAAACAGTCTACTAATGCGCATAATATGCCATGTTGTCCAACCGCTGCAATCTTTCCAAAGTCGGATCGTACTCCATCTACTGGGTTCATATCAAACTTGAAATCTGATCCGTGATAACACACACCTTCTGGTGTTGTGATAATAAGATGACGCGTATCTGGGACAGAGTGCGTTACGCGCACTGGTTCAACTGAAAAATACTTTCCAAGTTGAAATGGACGATCCTCGTCATAGACAAGCACTTTACGTTCAACCCCGCTATCTGCCATACGTGCCTGCGCAAACGCCGCGGTAAGCGGAGAACCGTAGATCTCAAAATCAGATGGAAGTGTGGGGAGAATGTACGGCAACGCCGCAATGTGATCGTCATGTCCATGTGTGAGACAAAGACCAACAATTCTTGCCCCCTCTCCTAATCGTTTTTGAATATAACTCACATCGGGAATGAGCACATCAACGCCCAACATATACTGTTCCGGAAATCCAATTCCGCAGTCCACGAGCAAGATCTCGTCGTCGTATTCGTAGGCAAACATGTTTTTGGTGACGTTGCCCATTCCACCCAACGGAATAATCCGCAATTTTTGTGTATTCATAAATTTTCCCTTTCGATTACACATGCGCTATAACAGCGCATCTTTAATGTCATCAACAAATGCTTCATCAGCTTCCTTTGTTTTGACATACGCTAATATTTTTGGCACTTTTTGAAAATCAGCCACAAACATCTCCATCACTTTGCCTTGACGCATTGCAGCCGCTGGATGATAAAATGGGAGGACAAACCGAAGTTGTCCCTGAAACTTTACTTTGTGCAATCGCCCGTGAATCTGACTAATTTTTACATCGGGAATAAACTTCCCCATGCTAAATCTACCCAAGGTAATAATAAGTTTTGGATTTACTACCTCAATTTCTTTATCCAGATACGGCGCAAACGCCGCAATCTCTTCTGGCAATGGATCGCGATTGTCCGGCGGACGACATTTCACGACGTTGCTGATGTACACCTCTTTGCGAGGAATCCCAATCGCCTCCAGTTGTTTATCTACAAGCTTACCTGCCAATCCTACAAATGGGCGGCGTAAAAGAGCCTCGTTACGCCCAGCAGCCTCACCAATAAACATGATCTCTGCATTTGGATTTCCTTCACCGGGAACGGTGTCTGTTGCTTTGGTTACGAGGGGGAGTGAGGCGTAGTCAGCTTCGAGCTGTTCACGAATTTTTTGAAGTTCATCTGCTTTTGTCATACATGTTTCGAGGCCTACTTAATACGATGGCAAATATTCTTTAATGCTCGCCTGTGTTAATTCTACCCTTTGTACCGCTCCTTCCACAATCTGCCGTGCGGCCTTACGCACCGCACCTTTAATCGTACGTTGTAAGGTACGAATACCCGCGTCAAATCCAAGCGGACGAACCACGAGCGGCCACACGTCTTCTGCAATGGTCACTTGCTCTTTGGTCAAACCTGCTTCCTCCAACGCTTTGGGCAACAAGTAGTTCCGGGCAATCTCAATCTTTTCCTTGTCTGTGTAGGACGGCATCTCAATCACTTCTAATCGATCAAACACAGCTGTTGCGATTTTCTCGGTGTTGTTGCATGTCGCCAAAAAGATTGCCTCGGATAAATTGAATGGATAATCCATATAGTTGTCTGTAAATGCACTGTTCTGTTCTGGATCGAGCAACTCAACCAACACACCCATGATCTCACCACGCGCTTCATCGGAAACACGATCAATTTCATCAAGCAAAATGACTGGATTGCGAACACCTGCGGATCGCAATGATTTGATCACATATCCCGGCTCTGCCTCCAAGTGAAGGCGAGACTGCCCACGCAGATCGCGGGCCGAACTCATGCCGCCAAACGGAATACGAACCACTTTTCTTCCAAGCGCCTCTGCTAAAGAATATGCAAATGTTGTTTTCCCAGTACCAACCAATCCATGTAAGAGTAAAACCGGTGCGTGCACAATACCCTTATCATTGTTCTGTTTCGCACGTAACGCCAAGACAGAGACATACTCTAAAAATCGATCCTTCACATCCTGCATACCGTAGTGATGTTTCTCAAACACCTCCTTGGTTTTTTGAACATCAAGAATATCTGTTGAGGTTTTATCCCATGGAAGCGATACCACCCATTCGATATAGTGTGAGGTTCGCTCATACTCTTCCGTATAATTTGAAAGAGAAACCATGCGTTGCAACCGAACAATCATTTGATCTATCTTGAGCTTGAGTTCTTCCGGAAGCGTCGCCTGCTGAACCTTTTGTTGGAGTACTTGGATTTCTTGAAGAAGTGTTTGATCGTCGGGCATATGGTTATGGTAGCACAAGAGTAGAAGATTCTTTACTGAGAGTTTTTTGCGTATGGTGTATGGCGGAAAGAAAAAGGAATGTCCTGCTAGAAATTGTGTATGTTAATACCGAAAGAAATGCTTCTGTATATGCACGAAAGTCATCTATTTGACATGTTCCCTCGACCACTCCACGGCATTGAGAGAACTCATGAGTCATATAAAAAATATAGAATATCAGGGTGAAAAGTAATGCTAGACTCGTAATACTTATTTCACTGTCAACTAATTTCTTTTGGAGATCTTTCCCTCGCACTTGAATAAGAAAAGTATTTCTTGCCTCAGATAATGAACCGAGGATATAGAGTGTAGCCCCCGCTATGGCGCCAATCCAAGCAAAGTCAGGTATCGAGTGTTGGAAATACTCCATTGTTGTACTGATTATTTTCAAATGAGTCAAGAGTTGTTGAAGATGGCCATACCCAAATGCTCCCTGCTCGGTCAACCGTGTAATCCATGATAGAACTCCAAGTGACACCATCACTGTTGCAAAAAGAAGATCAAGCTGTGCTTTTCTCTTATCCACGCTAAACGTCTTAAGGGATTGGGGCAGTAGTCTCTGCTCTGTTTGACTCATTATTCAACTACTCATACTTCTTCTGTTCACTATATCCACCAAATGGCTGGCCGCCGGATGATCCGGAAGACGATGGTCTGCTTCCACCACGATTTCCACCAAAGCTCCGTCCACCGCCAAAGCCGCCACTGCGGCCTCCTCGATCCCCACCACCTCTGTGATCATCGCGTCCGCCACGGAATCCACCTCGGCCGCCTCTATCACCACTATATCCTCGTCCGCCACCGCCAAAACCTCCGCCGTTTCCGCCGCTGTTTCCACCGCCAAAGCCACCTTGACCACCACCGCTTTCGCGTTGTTCACGCGCTTGCTGTTCTTGTTCTTTGGTCAACATCGTAAGATTGTTGCGACCTTGATCATCAATCTCAGTTAAGCGCACATGGACTGTGTCGCCTATTTTCACAATATCATTTGGATCAGAAACAAATGTTGGGCTCATACGAGAAACGTGTACCAATCCCTCTTTTCCTGGTAAGAACTCAACAAAACATCCAAACCGCTCAACGCGTGTGACGGTTCCATCAAACTCTTCACCTGGAAGAACCTCGCGCATCATGCCACTGATCCAACTCTTTGCTTTCTCAATAGATGCGTCATCTTGTGATGAAATATTAACAATGCCCTTGGTTTGATCCTCGTTCTCATCTACGTCAACCTGCGCACCGGTGACCGCAATAATATTCTTGATCACCTTGCCGCCGGGACCAATCAACTCACCAATACGATCATATGGAATCTCTATTTGAACAATCTTTGGTGCATACTTGGACAAACTCTTGCGTGGCTCTGCAATGGCTTCAAGCATTTTACTCAAGATAAACATACGACCGACCTTTGCCTGTTTCAATGCTTCGGTCATGATATCCAGCGAAATTCCTTTCACTTTAATATCCATTTGGAGTGCGGTAATACCATCTGCGGTTCCGGCAACCTTGAAGTCCATATCACCGGTGTGATCTTCCATTCCTTGAATGTCAGAAAGCACTGCATAGTTGCTTTTTCCATCGGTCATGAGACCCATCGCAATACCAGCAACCGGCTTTTTCAGTGGGACACCTGCCGCCATGAGCGACATCGTACTTCCACAAGTCGAGGCCATCGATGTTGAACCGTTTGAGCTCATTACTTCAGAGACCACATGAATGGTGTACGGAAACTCGTTTTGTGGAGGAATCATTGGCCAAAGCGCGCGTTCTGCGAGCGCCCCGTGTCCGATCTCCCGGCGCTTGGGACTCCCAATGCGGCCGACCTCACCAGAAGCATACGGAGGCATGCTGTAGTGATGAATGTAGTGCTTTTCTTCCTCGCCTTCCATGTCCTCAATAAGCTGACCCAATGATGGGGCACCCAATGTTGTAATTGTTAGCACTTGTGTGGAACCGCGTTTGAACATTGCCGTGCCATGAGGTCTTGGCAAAATATCAACTGCGCAGGTGAGCGGGCGGATTTGGTCGAGTTTTCTGCCATCCGGGCGCATTCTGTCTTCCAAAGTCTGTCGGCAAGCTTCCTCGCGAATTAGCTCGTGGAATGCTTCCTTGAGTTTACTAAAATCTTGCGTTTCATCATCTGCCACAATTTTTGCGACGAGCGTATCAACGCCCACATCTTCTAACAGCGCCTCGCGATGGACAAATTCTTTTATCTCTTTGGCATATTTCTTGCCGAGTGTTTTCATAAGCTCTGCATCTGGCAAAATAGGGTCGAATGTAAATTTTTCTTGACCAACATCTTTTACCATTTTTGCTATATCACTCACGATGCTATTAATTGCTTCCTGCGCTTTTGCGAATGCCTTAAGCATCAGTTCTTCTGATACCTCGTTACATCCAGCCTCAACCATAACAATGGCGTCTTGTGCACCAGAAACAACTAAGTCTAAGTCAGAATTTTTTCTTTGCGTATAGGTTGGGTTCAACACGAATTCTTGTGATGTTTTATCAAATCCAATGCGAATTCCTGCGATTGGTCCATCAAATGGAATGTCAGAAATACTCAATGCGGCCGAGATCGCAACCATTGCCACCATATCCGGATCATTCTCCATATCAACAGAAAGGACCGTCGCAATTGCCTGCACCTCATTCATAAGGCCTGTTGGGAACATGGGGCGGACAGATCGGTCAATAAGACGACCTTTCAAAACCGCCTCATCATTTGGCCGACCATCACGCTTGACCCATCGGGACCCTTTAATGCGACCACCGGCGTAGAGCTTTTCTATGTATTCCACTTGAAGTGGGAAGTACCCCAACTTGCTTACTCCACCAGAAACAACAGTTGCGTGAACCGTGGTCTCTCCGCATGTGGCGAGCACAGCGGCGCTTGTCTGCTCTGCAAACTTTCCAACTTCGAGTGTAATCTCTTTGTCGCCCACGCGAACAATTTTCGAATATACATTCGAGAAATTTGGTTTATTCATATATATTGTGGAGAACCAGAGAAGAAATTCAGTGTTCGCATCTGCCAGAGTTTGCTGTTTGAGCAAAGGCGCACATGTGAATACTTAATTTCCCCGAGGTAATCCAGTCCTTTCTTCTCTGCACGTACCCGTGCCTATTCTTTTACGTTTTATGTATAGTATTGTACCATATTGCTATACTGCATACAGGTTGCGAGATGTTACATTATTACTGAGGCAACGAATTCGTAGTTTCGTTACATTTTATCGTGAGGCAATACGTTTATCTATGGTAAAAGTTGAAGAAATTCAAAAAATTATCTCTCATTTTCTCTCAGTTGGAACATTAAAAAGAGAAATTTTTAGAGTTCAAAATGTGGACGCTGATTGTAATGCCCATCTTATTTCTACAGATTATGGTTTTTTCGTTGTTTTCCAAGCAGATTTTATCTGTTCTAAAGATGAAAATCCAGAAAATATTTTATTTGCTTGGTGTAAACAGAAATTAAATGTTATTCCAGAAAGAGTTATTAACGATTTGCAAACAGGACAAACTGTATTGGAGTTGCCACAATATAGCAACACTTGGGATATGAAATATTTTTGTATGGTGAATGTTGCACTTAGAGGTGATGAGGACTACTACAAAAAATGGTTTTCCTTTAGAGAAGTGGATACAGATAATCATGGAAAAGTCACTTTTTTACCATAAAAAACGACAATTGATCTCTATGAATTTGTGCTCTAGCCAATACAAGTAAGCTTCACACATCGGTTTCTGTGTGGAACACTACCTACATGCTGTAAACTAACGATGTTCCCACTTTCTTTCCGAGCAATTTGAACAGCTATAGCCCCAATTTTAGTTTTCACTTTACGAATGAAAGTGCTTAATTGATTACGATACACCTATCTGTTAGTATGGGCCCATATAAGTACTAATGGAGTAAGTATATGAATGATGTAGATGCAGTAGTACAAAACCCAACTAATAATCCGTATATGAAAACCTTCACACTAGAAGATGTTGAGAAAGCAAAACAGCTATACCTTGAACGTAAGGAATATCACATCTCTACTTTAAAAAATCTTCTCGAGTTACTTGAAGGCCTTGGTGATAAACCCTTCGGTGGAGAACAGAGAAAAGAGATTCAAGATAAAGATAGGTTCGATTTTAATAAACTCGATCAGCTCTCCTACAACTATTGGGAAGCCTTGGAGCAAATTGCTGGTAGATTACAGCTATCTCCAAATGAGTTAAATAAAAGCGAATAGTTTTTTCTTGGCTATATATTCGACACCTCGTGGTAAGCGATCTTAAACAGGAATATATTCCTGTTTTCCGTGCACATGCCAAAACAGAGAAAACATACAAAATGTCACTTATTTCTGAAAAAAGGGTCTATATGTTGTCGGATCTTCCGTAAAGAACGTACTTGATCGTATTTAAATACGCGCATCCTTTTTGATAGTGACGCATACTTTTATATGATGGGAACACATGAAGACGTGTATATATAGCGACTTAAACCACGAAATGACACTTTCCCTCTGGTGTGCCCGGGAATTCTTGAGGTATACTTGAGGTAGTGATCAAGATTGCCCTGTCCTACAACGAGATCAATGTCCTGCGAAATTATGTGGTTAAGTGAACGAACTTTTAACTACCGAATTTAATCCTAACAAATTAGCCATTTCGTTTTGAGATCAACTTTCCTCGAGGAAAACTGATGAAATAGAAAACGAATTTACTTCGTAAGATCGAGTTTCTTAATCAAAACCTTGTAGCGCTTTTCATCTTGACGTTCCAAGAAGTTGAGAAGGCGACGACGCTTGGCGACCATCTTTAAGAGGCCCTTGCGAGAGTGATTGTCTTTCTTGTGTTTCTTGAGGTGATCCGTTAACATGTTGATCTTATTGGTCAGCAATGCGACTTGAACCTCCGGGGAACCCGTGTCTCCCGCCTTTGTGGCAAAGTCTTTAATGATTTTTGTTTTGGCAACTGTTGGTAGTGCCATAGTTCCTCCTATCTCTGCCGAGCGTTGTCTCTTGCGAGTGCGCAATGGGATTTCCCCAAATTGGTGCGCCGCAGGGCGAGAAAAGCTTCTTGTACTTGGGGATTATACCATATATGCTAGAAATGCAGATAAATAGTAAAGCAAGGAGCGTTATGTCAGGAAAACTCGATACTGATCGGCTTGTTCCAGAAGTTAAGAGGAGTGAGTTTGATTTGTTGCTTCTCAACCTAGGTCCAGATATTGTGAAGCAAACACAACATGCATTAGAAACAGCCTGTGGGGATAGGGAAAGAGTGACGACTGTGTTAAAAAGCATTACGACCGTTGTTGGAGAAGCATTAAAAAAAATGAGTTCTGATAAAGTTACTAGCATTAGTAATCATGACTTCACGAGAGATGCATCGCTTACTCCCGAAGAGGTGGGGTTAGCCATACAATTTTATATTCATATGGCCATTTCCGAGTTAAAGAGTGAGAGTAAGAGTGATGTCTCCTGGGCAATACACCGACCACCAGAAAGTTACAAAGAGAATAGAAGACGCGCGATAGATAAACATGAATCTCCTTTCAATCTTGGTGAAATTGTGAACACTGTGAAATATATTGGGAATGATTTGCTTAAAAAAACACATGATTTTACTCAAGACTCTTTTGAACAGGGAACAACAGAAGCACGGATGACAACCATTGAGAATCTGATTCTCGCACTTACATTGGGACCCGACGAAAAAGCTGCTGGATCACATGTTGATTTAGAAACTGAAGTAGAGATGTGGCAGGATGACCCCAATGATAGGACAAAACAGGTTTGGACAAAACAACGAGTAGCTGCTACTTCAGATACTCCACCAGAAAAAGTAAAGAGAGTCTGGCGCGTAGGAAATCAGCCTCGGTATGAGTACATGCAAAAAGAGTTGGCAAAACCAAAGTATCAAACCATTTTAGAAGAAAATATGAAAATCAAACAGTTTTTCTTTGGTCTTTCACGCTAGCGGAATTTACACCTTCGTCGCCCCAGTAAAGATCTTTGGCTGTGTCCATTCTTGTGGTGGAGGTTGTGTTGGCTGGTACGCCCCATTACTTGAGGATATTTGATCTGTTCGTTCTAATTGAATAATCTGTTGCGAGGGGGGTTGTTGTGGGGGCTGCACTACTGACTGCTGTGCCTGCATTACTGGTTGTTGCCCCGCGCTTTTTGCTTTCATTGCCTCCGCAAACGTGCTCGTGGACGCGGGAACTGCCTGGAACTGTGGTGATATCGTGGGCGTTGGTACTACAACACCTTGCTGAACTGTTCCACCCAGCGCCGGATTTGTTGCAGACCGCCTCGCACCATTTCGCATCAGTTTAGCGATCAACTCGAATGTGTCCGGACCAACTCCCAATGACTGGAATCGATTCGTCGCCTGTTCTATTGAAGATAATAAATTTGTCGCGATATCATCTTTTGGCTCAAACTCAACTTGAGTAAGTAATACACCAACCCCCTCGGCAAGACAAGTCTGCCCGGTGGTATCCAAGGTCATTCGTGCAAATGGCTGTGATTGATAGGTCGTCAAACTAATGGTGTAGGAACTGTCAAAGAAATATTGTTCCGCCGTGTACAACGCGCCCAAGTCTTCAAGTTGCGAGACTCCCACCAAAAACACAAGATCTGCCTCTGCCCCAGCTAAGGTGTAGTCAACGGTTGCCGGATCCAACGGCTTTCCGCCAGTTCGCGGCGCAATCACTAAATTAAAACGCTTGGTCGCTTCATCAATGGCATAGGTAACTTTTTCAACACTTTCCTCGGAGTAATTGAACGAGATCACTAAGTTTTTTGACCCCAGTTTTTCTTTGATTTGATCCACACCAACTAAATATGAAAACTCTACGCGCATGGGTGTTGCACACGAAATCTGCACATATTTTCCTGCTTGTTGGAACGAGAGATAGAGAGAAAGCGCGGCCGCAACCGCATCATAATTTGGATTCGCACCCAACACAACATAGATTGATTTGGCATTTTTTACCATGTCCTTGAGCGCCGCACATTCATTCACCGAGATCATGCGCACATAATACTCCATTTAAGGTGGAAAAATCAAACTAATGTTCTTTTTTGTTTGGGAAAGATGCGCCTTAGAAAACCAGTGTCTTCATATCTCTTTTATTTTATACGCGAGAATCACATCCCCTTTTTGGAGATCAGTATAGTTGCGGAACACAATACCGCACTCGCCGCCGGCCTTCATCGACTCAATATCTTGCTTTCCAGTCTTCATCGATTTCATTTTTGGATCGGCAATAACCACATCACCACGTTTAATGTGGTAGAGTTGTCCTCGACCAATTTCTCCGGTTTTAATCTTGCATCCCGCAACGCGTTCACCTTTCATGTCAAAAATCATCACAATCTCTGCGGTTCCCAACTCTTCCTCGTTCATGGAAGGCTCAATCAGCAACAAAACTTGTTTCTGAATATCTTCGATCATGTCAAAGATAATGGTGTATGTCTTAATCTTTACCTTCATGTTCTCCGCCATCGCTAACACCGCAGACGGCACCTTCACATGGAACCCGATGATACGCGCGCCAGTTGACTCGGCCATAAGAACATCTGCCTCACCAACATCTCCAATGCCTTTACTAATCACCACAATCTCGTCCGTTACAATACTGTTTTCAATTGCCTCTAATGTCCCAGCAGTATCGGACTTAATAATAAGTTTCAGCTTCGTTGGACTCTCGTCATCATGCTCGCTCGATACGCTTTTTTCTCCACTCTGGTTCTCTATTGGTTGCGAGGCTGTCGCCATCACAAGTCCGCCGATCAACGGAGCTGTGTTCCATCCCAACACTTCAACTGGCGTTGATGGACCTGCCTCTTTCACTGGTTTTGCAAGTGCGTCGGTCATTGCCTTTACCTTTGCGCTTACCTGATCAACATAGATGGTATCGCCAAGGTGAAGTGTGCCGTTTTTTACGAGTACCGTCGCCACAGCACCGCGACGCGCCTCCATCTTCGATTCAATAATCACCCCTTCAATCGAGGCAGAAGCATCGGCCTTGAGATCCATCATCTCGGCAATAAGAGAGATCATTTCAAGTAATTTATCCAATCCATCTCCGGTCTTTGCGGAAACAGGAACACACACGATGTCACCGCCATACCCCTCAACAAACACCTCATATTCCGTCAGCTGCGCCTTCACACGCTCAATGTCTGAGTCTGGCAAATCTGTTTTTGTCAGCGCAACAAGATATTGGACGCCTGCTTTTTTGATGTGCTGAATCGACTCCACAGTCTGCGGTTTTACCCCCTCTGAAGCCGAAACAACGAGAACAACAATATCGGTAGCCTGCGCCCCACGGGAGCGCATCTTGGTAAACGCCGCGTGGCCTGGAGTATCGATAAAAGTAATAGTTTTTTTGGCGTGTTCAACCTGGTAGGCACCAATGTGCTGCGTAATACCACCGGCCTCTTTGGCCGCAACGGTGGTATGTCGAATTGCATCTAAAAGCGAAGTCTTGCCATGGTCAACATGACCCATAATGGTAACAACTGGTGGTCTTGCCTGCACACTCATGCCAAACCTCTTTTCTCTTTACATTTCGCACTCATTACTCTGTTTTTTGAGTCTCCGCGATAACTGGTGCGGGCGTTTCGACTACTGTTTCTTGGTACATTGGTCTTGGAGGTTGACTTAACGTTAGCGCTGCACGAATCGCCTCTACCGCTTTTGGCCCAACGCCCCCGAGTGTCTCAATTTCATCAAGATGATCACGAAGTTGATAGAGCAAAGTATACCCCTTTTCAACAAGTAGCTTCCGAACATCCTCTTTCAAGTCGAGCTGATCGATCTCAAACTCCTCGCTCCCTGTAACGGAAGCAGCTTGAATGCCGGATTGTGACTTAATCGTAATCTTGTACTCTGTTAGCTTTGCAGCTAATCGAGCATTCTGCCCACCGCGACCGATCGCTAGGGACACTTGATCGTCTGGTGCAGTCACGGTTGCCAATTTCTTTTTCTCATCAATCTCAATCTTGAGATTCTCTGCCGGAGCAAGCGCTTGCTCAACAAACAATCGAGGATCTTCCGTGTATTGAATAATATCGATTTTTTCGTTGTTCAGTTCTTTAATGACTTCTTGAACACGAACGCCCTTTTGACCCACACATGAACCCACGGGGTCAACCCCTTGTTGTGAAGAAAACACCGCGAGTTTTGCGCGAACACCGGCCTCACGTGCGATTGCCTTAACTTCCACCGCTCCAGAAGAGACTTCCGGAACCTCACGTGCAAACAATTCTTTCACGAGTTCTTTTGCGGCACGAGACACAATCACTGTTTTTCCGCGCATGGTTTCACGGATGTCTGCAATATAGACCGTTAGCCGAGTATTCAGGCGGTAAAACTCTCCGCGCATCTGCTCTTCCGGCGGCATATACGCCTGGCCCTTGCCAATATCCATGATGACATTCTTGCCATCGTGCCTGAGCACCATACCGGTAACGATAGTGCCAATTTTTGCGCTGTAGTACTGGATGACGGCATCGCGCTCTGCCTCGCGAACTTTTTGGAGGATGACTTGTTTTGCAGTTTGCGCTGCGATACGCCCAAAGCCTGCGGGGGTAACATCGATCTGTTTTTTCCCCACAACTTTGTATACATTTGACTCACCGGTAAGTGGGTCGATTTGCGCAATAAACACATCATCTTCCAACACTCCAACTGCATCCTTTTTATATGCGGCAACAATAGCTTCTTCAATAGAAGAAAGGACAACTGATGGATCAATATTTCGTTCGGCGGCAATCTGGTTGAGTGCGGCAGTAAACTCTGATCGTGTTTGCGAATGTTGTGTTGTAGCTGACATTTTTCTCCTTCTTTAATAAAAAAGGCGGGTTCCAAACCCACCTTCATTTCTCACAATTCCAGAGTATAGTGTACCATGAAAACAAGGTTAACGCAACGTGCACGACCTACGCTTTCATATGCGCGTTGAAGTCCATCAAAAAATCATCAACAGGGTCTTTGTTATCCGGATCCCAGTTGTAGTTCACCATCAATTCCTCACCTTTTTTTATTGGTTTAATCGCCTTATACACAAGTACTTTCCATTTAAAATTAAACCCATACCGCACGTTTGGTTCATATGAATGGTTGTATAGACTGCCATATCCCAACACAATCACATGATGTTTGTTTGACCATTCGTAGTAATACTTCCAAAGCACAGTTTTTTTGAGATGCTCCTCTTCTTTTTTACTGATCAAAACCACCGGAGCACGTTCAACAACTTCGCCTTTTTTAATATTGCGATTTGCAATGAGGCCACGAATGTGAAGTGTTGGGGAGATACCAACATCAAAAGGTAAGTTCATAGGGTATTAGAATTTGAAAAATTCGAGCAATTTATATGCGAGGAGGGCGGGCCAAATCACTGCCTTTCCCACACCCAAAACACCTTCCCAAAATGTTGTTGCATGTTGAATAAAATAGACGACAGAACCAAGAAACGCGAGTCCATAAACCGTGTTTGATGTTGTATATGATTGCGAACATGTATGTTCGCAGGTACGAGATAAGGAATGCGTATCTTTTTGCATAGTTTTCTTCCTCTATTATGCCTTGGAATACCGATATGGCAAGAGGTCTTTTGCATGTACTTTTATGAGCGTGCTCCCATTTTTGATGATAACCCAGGCTTCTGGCGCATAGTCGAGAATAAGTTCTCGACATTTCCCACAGGGCGAAACTACGCGTAGTGATTGATTTGGATCCTCTGCTTTTGGATGTTTTACCGTAACCATACATGCAATGTCTTTTACTCCATGAGACAAGACATTCCCCAAAGTTATTTGTTCCGCACACACATCATTGCACCCAAATGATCCCTCAACATTAATTCCTGTGATAATTTGCCCTGATTTTGTTGCAATACAGGTGGCGAGTCGATGGTGTTTTGGAGAAAAGTGGCGCGTAATTGTTTGTTCTGCATGTTTGATAAGTTCATGATCTGCCTGCGTTATTTCCATATCTACCTTTCTTTACAGTGTACTCGGTTCTGGAACCCAAATAAGCTTATACGTTAACTCTCTAGTTTTTTAATAAACCTTTGAGCTTTGGTCTCAAAACCATATTTCTTATAAAAACTGTGTGCTCTATTTAGTTTATTTTCCGACTCTAGGTTCACCTTTCGGACTTGGTTCATTTTGCACCAAGCAAAAAAAGCATCCATTAATTTCTTTGCGTTACCATTTCCTCTATGCTCTTTCTGTACAAAAAATTCCTCTACCTCTGCTCTCACACCGCCATTTCGCAACATAGGACAGAGATAGCCAGTAATTACCCCTACAACTTTTGAATGCAAATCAACCAACAAGAAAATACCATAATCATTTCGAGATAAGAGAGATTCATAAAGTAAACGACCACCTTCTCTGGCGGTATGAGACTCAACATACTCCCCTGTAATTTGTTCTGCACAGTCACTTCTGAATTCATCGAGCAATTTTAAGACAATTTCTTTATCGGTTATTTTTGCGTGTCTTATCATCATATTTATTCATCGATTATTTTATCACTTTGTTTATAGAAAAAATTGATGTAGTGCGCCACCTTCGATTATCTCAACGATGAATACAACCGGCCCAACAGCAAGGCCTGCGCTTTCCGTCTATAAGCTCTGCACGCGCCCTCTCAATCCGGTGGATCCTTGTTTCCGTTTTTTTGGCAGACTCAATCCAGCAGATCCACTCATTGCGCGCAAGTGGTGTAATACCCTTCCATGCTGCTCGCGCCTTTGGAAAAGAAATAATGACTTTTCGTAAATCCGTTGGTACTTTGTGCATAGTAATGGCGGAACGTTGTGAACAACGTTAGAACTATTTTACAGGAGACAACGGAGCATATCTACATTCCGGATGTAAGACCTGTCGTAACCTACTGAAGATAACTCATACACATTGGAAACGGCCAGATTATTTACTTTACAAGCTAAAGGGTATCAATAAAGAAAATTTGTATGCACCGGCTACTTGACCTGAAAAAAAATTGACACTGGATCAGTTGTTGACTATAATTCAGACTAATCATTAGACTGAAATTAGACTAATCTTATGACCACAATTACTACCAATAACCCCTTCACCAGCCCTTTTCTGAATCAATTGATCCTAACCCCAAGTCTTTTACCATTCTCCAATGAGGAATTGCTTGATTTAGACAGGGATTTAAACCAATATGAACAGCTCTTTTTAGATCCAGATATTGAAAAGAATCTACTGAGCAAAAATGAACTGTTGGCTTCGTTTGCGATCTCAAAAGCCGAAAACTCGACATTAACGCTTCAAGAAGCCCAGGATGTATATGACTTTTTACTCAAAAATGAAGACTATTCGTTTATCAGTGGTAAGTTGAAAAAGGGAAAGAAGCTATTGCAGAAGGATTATGAAAAACTGGAATTCTTTAACATTGCCAAAACCTTTCGAGAATATCAAGAGATTCAGATTGATGAAGTTACTCCAGACTTTATTTTGCAGCTTCATCAAAAATTAACCCAAGGTTTGGATGTGTTTCAAACGCACTTACCACATTTCGATGTCTATAAATCAGGAAAATGGCGAGACAATGACAATATTCGTGTGGGCGAGTATAAACCAGCACCTTATCATGAAATCGAGACTGGTGTACAAGAGCTCGTTATTTGGATTCAAAATAATAGAGCTATTACTAGTATTGGCATTTTTCATACTGCTTTATATGCCCTCCATCCCTTCACTAATGGCAATAAACGAGTATCAAGAATTCTCGAACACATTTTTCTTCGTTCATTAGGAGTGAACAAAAAAAATCTGTACAGTACCTCCTATTACTATCATAAAGAAAAAGCACGGTACTATAAGTACTTATTGTTTTCTTTGGAACGAAAGAACTTGAATCATTTTGTGGGATTTTTTCAGGAAGCCTTTGCTTTATCCATCTTGTCAGTAGTGAAAACAAGCCTTGAAGTAAAACGAAAGGCATTTCTGGATAGTCAGAACACCGATGAGCAGATCACTCGTATCTGCAAACCCCTGATTAAAAAACATGAAGTCCAGTTTAAAAATCTTTTCAAAAATGTTAACGGCAAAATGGCTCGCCAAACATTCGTCACCTACCTCCAGCAAGCGACTGACCAAAAAATTGTTAACAGAAGAGAAGTAGGCAAAACAACCTTTTACAGTCTGAATATCTCTCCGCAGGAAGAAGGAACTTTTAATACGATGTTGGACTTCATTAAAACTAAACTCACGTTCATTCCAGATGAAATTAAGCTTGCTTAGCTGCAAAAACATAGTGAATTTTGCTGAATCCAATCCTTCACCATTTGGACAGCCTACTCGAACTGATTAAGTAGCTATTTTGACCTCGAGATATAATAGAGCTCACATGCTCACATTTTTGCCTAGTCAAATACAT
Organism: Minisyncoccota bacterium; assembly: GCA_016211945.1. GTDB lineage: Bacteria > Patescibacteriota > Microgenomatia > UBA1400 > UBA12028 > JACRHV01. Next base: position 168,647 of record JACRHV010000006.1, on the reverse strand, counting down.
CTATTTCGTTCGCTTTTTTCCACTCGCGACGATGTCTTTGCACACTATTGGGTGGACATGATGAACAAAAAGACTGGTTACGCCCCAGTGTATAACTTGAATCAAAAATCACACGTATTAACGGATGATGTGATTCGTGATCACTTGCTTGGGAATCAAACGATTGGCGTGTATCCGTTATTTCCTGATAATACGGCAGCGTTTCTCGTCATTGATTTTGATGGGAAAGATTGGCTTATATTGGCTCGCAAAATCATTGAGCAGGCAAAGCTACTCAACATCTCTGCATATATTGAACGATCCCGTTCGGGTGAGGGCGGACATGTATGGATCTTTTTTGATCAGCGCATTGTTGCATACAAAGCACGACAAATAGGGAAACTGTTGCTCTTTCAAGCTGGAATAACCACTCGTAAGACGTTTGACCGCATGTTTCCCAGTCAGGATGAACATACCGGAAAAGGGTTTGGGAATCTGATTTGTTTGCCGTTGCAGGGAAAAGCGGTGATAGAAGGAAATACAGTGTTTATTGATTCTGTTGGTGAAGTTTGTCTAGATCAATGGCAATTCCTTGAGTCGATCAAAAGAGTGAGCCTGAATGATATTGATCATTGCATGAACGAGAAAACAAAAATTCAGTATCAGGCAAACCCAATTACAGCTCATTTAGTGAAAGAAACCTCTGCTGAATATAAAATGGAACAGAGCAAAGACGAAACAAAAAGAGAAATTGTAACTCAAGAAGAAAGTGAACCAACAGTTTCAACAACCCAAGGCCAGGAAGTTCATGCCATGCTTTCGTCCAACATTGTTATTCCAAGCCTTTGGTTACCAGATAAATTGTATCGATTCCTGAAAAGAGAGCTGAATTTTCCCAATCCTGAATTTTATGTCAAAGAACGATTTGGGTACTCAACATGGCAGACCGCTCGGTCCATCAAAACTCTAGAAGTATTTCCTGATCATGTTGCTTTGCCACTTGGATTTTTAAATAAACTTCTTGCCTTTATCAAAAAAGAACAACTAACAGTTGAAATAAAAGATGAACGAATCACCACAAAAAAGATGCAATTTCCATCAACGCTAAAATTGCACGCGGATCAGCAAAAAATTCTCAAATCTCTCCTGCTACAAAATCGCAGCATTCTGGAGGCTCATCCTGGTTTTGGTAAAACGATGGTGGCATTAGCTCTGATGAAGAAACTTCAGCAAAAAACACTTATTGTCGTCCACACAACGATATTGCTTGATCAATGGATCAGACGATTCAATACCTATTTCAAACTCACCAAGGAAGACTTAGGTACCATTGGCAATAAATGGCGAATCGGAAAAAAAGTCACCGTTGCTTCCTACATGACACTAACGCGCAGGAATTTAGATGACGTCAAAAATCAATTTGGATTGGTCATTATTGATGAGTGCCATCACGTGCCAGCAAACACATTCAGCGATGTGGTTAAACAATTTTCTGCCAAATATGTATTGGGATTAACCGCAACAGCGTATCGAAAAGATAAACTGGAAAAACTGATGCACTTTTACGTAAGTGACACTATTATTTCGGTAGCTGAGCAGACAAAAGAGAATCCGCAAAATGTGGAGTCACCATCTGTAGAGACACAACTTATGACACGAAAAACAGCTTTTACAGTTGCTCACAAAATAGACGAATTTCAAGAGTTAGGAAAGTTTCTTATTGCTGATGCAAAACGTAATGACCAAATTGCTAGTGACATTGTGGAGGTTTTGAATACAGGAGCAAAATGCATTGTTCTGACTGAGCGCATCGAACACTGTGAAACTCTCATGACTTTGATTCGCGAAAAAATAAAAAATATTCATGCTGCTATTGCTACCGGAAATATGACCAAAAAGAATCGTGAGCGCATTGCAAAACGCATGATGCAAGAGCGTTTCCAGCTTTTAATCGCAACTGGCAAGCTAATTGGTGAAGGCTTTGACTGGCCAGCAGTTTCCCACGTCTTTTTTGCATTCCCTTTTTCGTGGAAGGGCAAGCTTATTCAATATGTGGGCAGAGTCCAGCGACCATTTGAGGGAAAAACAATAGCAGTAGTTCATGATTATTTTGATGACCAGGTGCCAATGCTCAAGTTGATGTACTTTAAAAGACTGCGAACATATCGAACATTAGGACTCACCAAAATAACTACCCCAGTAACAAAAAGAAAACAGATTGATGAAAACCAACAAAGCCTGTTTTCGATTTAACAAGCAATGAGCCTCAAGAGAAAAGGCACAATCCGCATTGTGGGAAGTCGATACTTTCGAGCCACTTTATAATATACTCGCCCATGTTCCTGTATTTTTTCTTGAATTTTATTCTGAAACTCAGAATCATCGTCAATTCCCGCAAGTGCATTTCCAGCAACTCGTTCAATGGCTGGTGTGAGCATTTGTCGTTGGTAGTCTTCTTTGGCAGTTGAATACTCATCCAATTTTTCTGAAGCGATACATTCAAGTTCTCTTTCCACCTCAAGAAACGCCAGAAGATCTGGCTTCATAATTTTTATAGAGACATCAAGAGTTATGGGATAAATGATAAGTTTTTTGAGGTCAGCATGTCGAAAGCGTAACACTTTGGCTAAAAGATGGACCTCTCTTTCGAATCGGGCTGTGTCATCCTTACACCGTTTCGTGATGTGTTCTGCGATGACTTTTCCTGAGTAAGAATGGGTAAAGAGAAATAATCTTTCTGTATCAAACTTTGTCATTCACATATTTTAATATTGGCAAGGGATACAAAGAATATCCGAATGGGGCGGGGTTCGTTTGGTACAATTTGACTATGGCTCTTTCAGAAACTCAACTTCAAAGATTTGAGACACTAAAAGCTGTTCTACATTATTTTTATCGCGATAATACGCGATCTGGCTCCCATTCTCGTCATAACATTAAATATCATTTTGTGTGGATTCCTAAATATCGACGGGAAGTTCTTGTAGGGAAGATACCTGTAAGGCTAAAAGAAATACTTGAAGAAATTGCTAAAGCCTATAAATTTAAAATCATTGCGCAAGAGGTCATGCCCGATCACATACATGTGTTAGTGGATGCTCCTCCCACATATTCTCCGACAAAGATAGTCCAATTACTCAAAGGAATTTCCTCAAAAAAACTTAGAGAAGAATTTCTTCCACAATTGAAACAGTACATATGGAAAGAGGGAGTGCTTTGGGCGACGGGTTATTATGTGGCATCCGTCTCAGACGGTGCGACCAGTGATGTGGTCAAAGAATACATAAAAACACAATGGAAAAGACCCTATAAGGTACCTGATGAATTTGAAAAGTGACAGACAACTCGTTAATAAGCTCTTTTATATTTAGATTAGTGAAGATAATTGTTATTTTCTGTTAGTTTGTGTTGATTACTGTAAGTTTTGGCGGAGAGGGAGGGATTCGAACCCTCGATATCTTGCGATATGTCAGTTTAGTAAACTGATGCCATCGACCACTAGGCGACCTCTCCAGGTAAGCAATTCTATCATTCCGTACTTATAAAAGAGATCTTTTGAGTTTACCCCGCACGTTTAACCTCGACATTTCCATCTCCAATCTTATCCCATGTTGAAGGAAATGTTGCCGGATCAATAACAATAGCCGTTACACAATCAATTCCAATTCCATATTTTGCGTGTGCTTGTTTCATTTCATGTATGAGAAGGTGTTGAGAATTTCGCTCAGAGTAGTGGGGTTCTATTATTGTGTCTTTGAGAATCCCCAATCCCCTGACAATTTCTTCGCCTTTTTTGTCTAGTTTCATATATTCGGCAGTCACCATAGAACCCGAAGATTCTGACACAATATAATCTGCATTGAGAATGATGTTCAGAATTTTCTTATTATTTTTTATTCCTTCAATCAAATCTGCTTTATCGTGTCCTCCATTAATAAAAACGAGAGGATGATGAGCTTTTTCAACATCGGTTTCTATGCGCGCATCAAGAATTTCAATACCAGTGTTTTGCATAATTTCCTTGAACCATCCCTCCTTAAACGCTTCTTCTGTTGGATGTAATCTGGCAAATGGAATGTGAAGAATTGATGTGGGGTGAAGTCTTTGGATCGTTCGCTTTATCAAATCTTTAAGTGGTTGTCCCTGACCGAGATTCAACTCTGCGCCACCAAATAAAAAAAGTTTCATGGTGAAATTATAGCCCGAATTTTCGATTGCGGAGACGGTGGGACTCGAACCCACGAGGCCCTTTTGAGGCCGAGGTTTAGCAAACCTCTGGAATGACCACTATCCGACGTCTCCATACAAGGTCTCAAAGCGAGGTTATTTTAACACGGAACATATCGAGAAATTCGGCCAAATTTATGCAAGTCCCCAAGCAATTCTTCGCGTTTTTCGAGTTCGACGACGGATTTTTCCATACCTCACTCGCACCCGCAGAGACACCCTTTTTGATAAAAGTTTTTTCGTGCTTTTTCGTACCTGGAACTGAAGCACGTCAATCTGCACATACAATGATATCACTTGTACGATTCCCATCGTAATGAAGAGCGCAGAAAATGAGAAATATTGTACAATAAGCCCACCAATCAATACCGCAAGACCACTGAGTATTTGTGCCTGTCCGCCAACCCATCCCCAGGCAGATCCTGATTGTTTTTTATCTTCGTATCGCGTAAAAAGACTGTTCCAATTTGGTTCGATAAGAGCATTAGCCAACCCACTTAATGCTCCAACGAGAAACAACTGTGTCGGTGTTCGGATGAGGAGATATGCAAAAGTGCACAACGCGTTGATCGCATATCCTGCATACATTGCGTATGACTTGCTAAACCACTTTTTATCTGAAACTTTACCAATCAGAATAATAAGTGAGCCTGTCACTACGAGGTAAATTGTCCACGCCCATGAAACGTCAAGAAGATTTCCACCAATTTGTTCGGTAAACACAGCAAAGAGTGGACCGAACAAACCTTCGCTAAACGCCCACAACGAACTCCCGAGGAATAAGACGCGCTGTCGTTTTGTCATACGTCCTCCTTTTTTGTTCAAAACCCTCACTTGGGGGCAAAAAGCACTCCGTTAATCTCGGCTCCAAGGCAGTACTTGTTAAGGTTTTTGGAAACTGCCGGTATTATACCCGCCGAAAAATATTGGCACAAGGAGGAGTTTTCTATATGAGTAATAATAATGTTCTACTATATAAATAGTAATGTATAAATCAATGCTTTTTACATCACACTTTTTACTGCTTTTACGAACGTTTCGATCTCTGTTTGCGTATGTGCTGCACTAATTTGGATGCGAATTTCATCTCTCCCCTTTGAAACAACAGGGTAATTAATGTTCGTCACCAAGTATCCCATTTCATACAACCCCAGTTTCACTTGTTTTGCCTTTGCAGGATCACCAATGAGCAGTGGTTGGATAGGATGTGTTGACTCTGCTGCAAACACCAACCCCTCTTCCGACATGAGCTTTTTAAACAGCGCAATGTTGTCACGCGACTGTTTAAGAAGTTGCGTACCCTCTGCTTCCTGCATCATCTCAAATGCTTTGAGCGCCGCCCCCGCAGTTCCCGGTGAAATTGAGTTCGAGTAGACGTATGTTGCCGCAGACTCACGCAAATAATCAATCACTACTTTATCTCCCACCACATATCCGCCATCCGTACCAAATGCTTTCCCCAATGTTCCCACCAAAACGTCGGCTTTCGCCCCACACACTTCCTCTACCCCACGGCCTGTGGTACCAAAACATCCAACGCCGTGTGCATCGTCAACAACAAGCACAATTCCCTCCGGGTACGTAGCGTCGTACGCATCAATCACCGCACGGAGTTTTGCGAGGTCCTGGTATTCACCCAACATACTAAACACACCATCCGTTACCACAATGATGCGTGCAAACTTCCCTTTATTTTCTTCGAGTACGCGTCGTAAATCTTCCGCATCCATGTGCTTGAAAATCGCTTTGTGTGTACTGTCGATGCTTGCCGCGCGGATTCCTTCAATGATACTCCGATGATTCAGTTCATCGGATATCACTAAACTATTCTCGGACACCATCGATTCTTTACTTTGTCCTTTAATGAGACATGACATCACGGCGACGTTTGTGGCAAATGCAGAGGACACCACCATCGCATCCTCACGACCATGAAACTTCGCGATTGCCTGTTCCAAATCTTTATACATTTGTAACGAGCCGGAAATAAATCGCACTGCGCCCGGACCGGTTCCAAATTTTTCCACTGTGGCATGATCCGCTTCTTTTAATACTGGATGATGGCGTAGTCCGAGGTAATCATTTGAGTTAAAAATGGTGTACTGTTTTCCTTGTATCACCGCTTTGGGTGACGGGTCACTCGTAAAACTCTCGATAACATTCTCATTTCTCTTGCTCACTTTTGCTTGATCCAAACGATCAAGTTCTGCTTGTAACGCAGAAAAAAACGCTGATTTTGGCATAAGAAAATCCCCTTTTGAACATTATACTAGACCTTTCATGGTAGGAATGAAGGAGATACAATGCGCATCATGCATCTCATACTCTTTGGCGGTAGCTTTGATCCCCCGCATAACGGACACCTTGCTATTGCCCAAAATATTGTTGATCAGAACATTGCTGACCAGGTGATTTTTATTCCATGTGCAAATCATCCATTTGCAAAGGAAATGAGCCCAGCACATTATCGGCTCGCAATGCTCAACCTTCTTCCCAACATCACGATAGATCCCTATGAACTTAATCGAAAAGAAAAAAGTTATTCTTTTGATACACTGCGCTATTTTGCAGAGAAACATCCACAAGATGAGATTTCTTGGCTCATCGGCTCAGACCAACTGCAGTCGTTTCACAAATGGCATCGATACCAAGAGCTCCTCGACCAATTCCGCGTCTATGTGTATCCCCGTGCCAATTTTCCGTTTGAACCACTCTATTCAAATATGATCCCCCTTCGTGAAATGGAGGAAATCAATGTGTCCTCAACACTCGTGCGTGAGGCAGTACATCGTGGAGCAGATATTCAGTCATATGTCCCCCATCAAATCACTGAGTACATCAGAGAAAACGCATTGTATAATCAGAACCATGCGTAATGCGGCACAAGAAATTACACAGATCACTCAGTTTTTGACACACACCTATGCGAAACATGGCATCGCACATGCTGTTGTTGCGGTATCTGGTGGCATTGACTCCGCAGTCTCCTTAAGTCTCCTTGCCCGCGCAGTTCCGAGAGAACACATATTTCCCGTTCTTCTGCCATATGGAAGACAAAACATGGATGACGCGAAAACGATGTGTGTATGGAACTCGCTACCAAAGTCGCAGTGGGTTGAACGTAACATTCAATCGCCGGTGAATGCGTTGTGCTCTGTGCTCAATATTTCATCAAACGATCATCTGAGAAAAGGAAATGTGATGGCGCGCGTCCGTATGATCGCGGTGTACGATACCGCAAAAGAAAAACGTGCGCTGGTGTGCGGAACAGAAAATAAATCAGAACATTACTTGGGATATTTCACACGTTTTGGCGATGCGGCATCGGATATTGAACCGATTGCGCATCTGTACAAAACAGAGGTGTATGCGCTTGCACAGGAGTTGGGAATTCCTCAGCAGATTCTTTCTAAAGCGCCATCCGCTGGGTTGTGGAATAACCAAACCGATGAGAATGAATTGGGATTTACCTATGAACAAGCGGATCAAGTACTGGAACAATTGATTGATAAAAAGAAGTCACCATCTTCTCTTGTCATTGAAGGAATTGATCAGGAAATTATTCAACGCATTGTTCACCACGTCCATCAACAGGCGTTCAAACTGGAGGTACCATACTCACGATGAATACACCGAGACTTGTTTCATATTCATCAAAAGATATTCCGTTGCCAATAAAGGTTGTATGTTTTTTCGCGCATCCTGATGATGAAACATTTGGACCTGGGGCATCGTTGGCACTATGGGCACAGCGCGGCGTGGAGATTCATGTGGTGTGCGCAACGAAGGGAGAGGGTGGCGGCGATGGACGTGTTCGCACAAAAGAATTGAGGATTGCTGCGAAATTGTTAGGAGTAACGTCCGTAGAATTTTTGAGATATAACGATGGGAAAATTTCAAACGATCAACTACAGAAATTGGAAAAAGATTTTCTTCGTTTTATCAAAAAATATAAACCGGATGCTGTGCTCACCTATGACCTGAATGGCATTTCCGGTCATATGGATCATATCGCTATTGCATCTTCAACAACACAAGCGTTTAGAAAAAATACAATTCCGCAGGCGCTTTATTATTTTGTTTCAAAAAAATATTTTACCGATCAAATCACCGAGTATTTTATTTATTTCCCCGACGGAAAAGAACGTCACGAAGTAAATTTGATTATTGATACTTCTAGTGTATGGGAGCTCCGGGTGAAGGCGATGTATTGTCATAAAACACAGATGAAAGATGTGGAAAATATATTGGGAAGAAGTAAGAATGTGCCAAAAGAGGACTGGTTTGTGGTGAAGAGGAGAGGATAGATATAAATATTCTCACAGTGTTTTCATAAACCACTTAACAACGATGTCTATTGACTGTTTAACAAATAATTGGTCATGTAGGGCGTGAGGAGCGTTTGGAATTATTTTCATTTCTTTCAATTTGGCGTTTGAAGCATTTGAATAATAAGCTTCAATAACTTTATGAGGAATAACCTCATCATTTTCATGTTCTATAACAAGGATTTTCTCGGAATATTTACGGATGGCGCGTATTGCTTTTGTATTCTCGAGTCCAGATTGTTGTTTATATAAGTTTTTTCTTTCAGGATCCATAGTCTCCGGAACAACATTCCACCACTTATCTTGATAGATTGCTGGGACAGATAATACTAGTGAGGTAATTGGATATTTTTCAGATAATAACGCAGCTTGATATCCGCCAAAACTTCCTCCCAAAACACCAAGTCTATTTTTATCACATAAGGGATGATTTTTTAGAAACTCATATCCGGCAACTGCATCTGCAAATCCCATAGCGATAGTTTGTTTCTTAAGGTAACCATCGCTTTCACCACAACCACGAAAATCATAGATCAAAGTGAGTATACCTTTTTCAACAAGAACTTCACCTCGGTCAACATATCGATTTTTATTACTTCCTCGTCCATGAAAAATTACGACTGAAGGAAATTTTGTATTATTTACATTTTGAGGAATATAGAGTAATCCCGATAATTTTTCTGATCCAACTGAGATACTAACTGGTTGAATGTTCATATTTGCGGAGGAGGAGGGATTCGAACCCACGGGACCCTTGCGAGTCATTGCTTTCCAGGCAATTGCCATTGACCACTAGGCGACTCCTCCCATGATGTGTGAAAAAACACTTACCACGAAAGTTCACCAATTATACATCAGGAAACTATTCTTGTTTTGCGTTTGTCGGCACTGCGGTGGTTTCTGTTTGTTCTGCTTGTTCAGGTTTTTGGAGAGACTGCCGAATCTCTGTTAGCTCACGTGCAATGCGATCTAGTTTTGCCTCAATATTGCTCTGTACATCACCGATAAAATAGGCGATCGGATGCGCGGTTGCACCGCTCAATTTTTCCAATGACTCCAGTGGAGGATCAACGCGACCGACTTCATACGCAGAGATTGTCTTGTCCGACACCCCGACCACTGTCGCCAACTGTTGTTGCGATAAGCCGGATCGGAGGCGAGCTTCCTTAATTCTTTTGCCGAGTTGTGTTCGATTCAACATATTCCTCTTGACATGATCATCTTCTCATAGTAGAGTAAATTCTACTTGTATTAGATCATTACCTATGCTTCCTCAAGTTTTATTTATCAGTCAAAACTCTCGTCTCAGAAGATTATACCATCAATCTGCGATGCAAGCAGAGTATGAATTGATTCCGACAAAAAGCATCACAGAGGCATTACTGCAACTTGTGATGAATCCATTTTCACTCATAGTTATTGAAGAATCGTTACCGATGTTCGAAGTTTGCACATTTTTTGATGTGATCGATCAAAAATCCGGGTGGGCGGATGTTCCGATTATCGCGATTGGATTCGAAGGGAAACGGCATATGTTGCCCAAGCGTTCCGTGTACTGTGAGAGCAGTTCACATTTTGTAAGGTTATTGAAAGATTTGTGCGCTACGATGTAGCGCATGACTTTACTTCACGCCTTGCCGATACGATCCCGCCCGCGAGAAAAACTCGTGGCTCGTGGCGCACAAATTTTGTCTACACATGAACTATTAATGGTGATTTTGGGAAACGGCATACTCGGAACTCCTGTGGAGAAGGTGGCGCGATCATTGGAACACCTCTTGTACTCCACATCGCGTAGTGAGTTATCGTTAGAAAAATTTTTGTGCATCAGGGGAATTGGCCAAACAAAGGCTGTGCAACTTTTGGCGATCTTTGAACTCATGGATCGATTCCAACGCCGGAACGAGACGGTGTTTACCTCGCCGGGAGTTATTGCGTCGTATCTGCATGATCTCCAGCAGTCAAAACGCGAGCAGTTGATTTGTTTGTATTTGAACGCACGGTATCAGCTGGTGCATCGGGAGGTGGTGGCGGTAGGATCGCTCAACCAAACATTGATCCATCCGCGCGACGTGTTTATTCCGATTGCGGGACTCCCGGTGGCTGCGATTGTGCTGGCACATAATCATCCGTCCGGAGTACCGGAACCGTCTGAGGATGACAAAATCTTTACTACACGGATCAAGCAGGCAGCTGAACTCTTTGGAATCGAGTTTTCTGACCACATTATTTTGGCAAAACAAGGGTATGTCTCGATGAAAGAAAGGGGGGTGCTATAACCTCGCCAATTCCTCGATCAATTCTTTTTGTTGACGAGAAAGTTTTTCCGGAATTTTTACGATCAAGCGAATATACTGGTCGCCTTTTGCTCTCCGCTGGAGATATTGAATACCTTGCTCGCGAAGGCGGACCATGGTGTTCGGCTGTGTCCCCGGCCGCACCTTCAACGTCAAAGGACCATCCAGGGTGGGAACGTCAACCATTCCTCCCAAGATCGCGGTGGTTAATGGAATTTCCTGATCGACATAGACATCATACCCATCGCGCCTAAACACAGCATCGGGTTTCACGTCCAAGGTAATATCAAACTCGGAAAATCGAATGCGCGTCCCGTCATCCGCACCCGCCGGGATCTTTATAGTATGTTTTTTCCCTTCAATAGAAACGGCTTTCTCGGCACCTTTTGCCGCGTCCATAAAAGAGACAGTGAGTGTGTATCGAGGTTTACGCTGTGCGCGCCCGCCAAACGGATTGCCGCCAAAGAAACTCTCAAAAATTTCAAACGGATCGCCACCTTGTCCAAAATCAAATCCGCCAAATGGGTTTCCCCCACTTGAACTGTATTGATAGGTAAACGGCCCTTGCTGAAATCCGCCGGAAAATGGATTGCCGCCACCAAAACCGCTGTTAGGATCAAAAGCATTATGACCAAATTGGTTGTATTGTTCGCGTTTTTTCTCGTCACCTAAGACTTGGTACGCCTCGTTTACTTCCTTGAATTTTGTTTCCGCATCTGATGCTTTGTTGCGATCCGGATGGTACTGCAATGCGAGCTTTCTATACGCGGCTTTAATCTCCGCTTGAGAGGCAGACTTAGAAACACCGAGGACGTCGTAGAAGTCGCGTTTGCTCACCGTGTATTTGAGTGCAAAGGAACTATTCCTTCACAACCTCACCTTCCTCTACTTTTCCGTCTGCTTTTTTGTCGCTTTTGGCGCTCTTCTCGTCTTTCGCTCCGGCGGCACCCGCACCCGAGGCACTTGCTGCTCCAGCTCCCGCCGTTGTCTGTTGTACTTTTGCCATCGCTTCACCAATCTTCTGTGCAGATTTGAGCGTTTCCTCGGTAGCCTTCTCCAAATCTTCTTTTGAAGACTCCGGCTTTTCCGCCAACTCCTTCAGTTTCTTGACGTTTTCCTCAATCGCCTTCTTGTCACTTTCAGGAATTTTGTCACCATATTCCTTCAGCTGTTTGTCTATTTCAAACGCGACACCACTTGCTTTGTTGCGTGCCTCAACCACTTCCTTTTTCTTGCGGTCCTCGTCAGCATGCTTCTCTGCGTCGGCCTTCATCTTCTCGATTTCTTCCTGTGACAAGTTCGTGGAGTTCTGAATAGAGATTTTCTGTTCTTTCCCACTCGTTTTATCTTTCGCAGTGACGTGTAGAATACCGTTGGCATCAATGTCGAAGGTTACCTCAACCTGCGGGACACCACGCATAGCTGGCGGAATACCATCCAAGATGAATCGGCCGAGTGACTTGTTGTCCGCGGCAAACTCACGTTCACCCTGCAAAACATTGATCTCAACCGAGGTTTGATTGTCCGCGGCAGTAGAGAAGATCTGCGACTTGCTCGTTGGAACGGTCGTGTTACGCGGGATCAATGCTGTGCGAACACCACCAAGCGTTTCTAGGCCCAAAGTTAGTGGTGTGACATCCAACAACAAAATATCTTTGACGTCACCGCCAATGACACCGGCCTGTACCGCGGCACCAACCGCCACCACCTCATCGGGGTTTACACCTTTGTGCGGCTCCTTGCCAAAAAACTTTTTCACCTCGTCCTGCACCTTTGGCATACGGGTCATTCCACCAACCAACACAACTTCATTTACTTTGTCCACACCAATTCCCGCATCCTTCATTGCTTGCTTCACCGGTCCAAATGTCTTCTGGATCAACTCATCAACGAGCGTTTCCATCTTGGCGCGCGTAAGCGTCATGGTAAGGTGAAGCGGACCATTCGGCCCTTGTGTAATGAATGGCTGATTGATCTCTGTTTGCTGTGCAGATGACAACTCGATCTTTGCCCGTTCCGCAGCGTCACGGACACGTTGAAGCGCTTGGTTGTCCTTCGACAAATCAATACTGTTTTCTTTCTTGAACTCCGCAACGATCCATTCAATGATCTTTGCATCAAAGTCGTCACCACCTAAAAAGGTATCGCCGTTTGTGGCTTTCACCTCAAAAACCCCGCCACCGATTTCCAACACCGTGACATCAAACGTACCACCGCCAAGATCGTAGACAACGATCGTTTCGTTTGTTTTTTTGTCGAGTCCGTAGGCAAGAGCTGCGGCTGTTGGTTCGTTCAAAATACGCTCAACTTTGAGTCCCGCAATCTCACCAGCCTGCTTGGTTGCCTGGCGTTGTGAGTCATCAAAATATGCCGGAACGGTAATCACTGCACGATCAACCGTGCCGCCCAAATAGGCCTCTGCATCAGCCTTTGCTTTCATTAAGATTTTTGCCGAGATTTCTTGTGGGGTATATGTTTTCCCCTCAACCTCTACCGCGGCCATGTCGTCTTTCCCACCAACAATGGTGTACGACACATGTTTCTTGGTCTTCTCAACCTCGGCATCCTTAAGCTTGCGGCCCATAAGTCTTTTGACAGAAACAATGGTGTTCTTTGGATTCAAGATTGCTTGCCGTTTTGCGGGCGTTCCCACCACGACCGAGTCACCTTTTTTTGTGAGACTCACGATTGACGGAAACGTATTTGAACCCTCAGCGGTTGGGATGACCTTTGGCGATCCACCTTCCATCACCGCGACTGCGGAGTTTGTTGTTCCGAGGTCAATACCGATAATTTTTCCTGAGTTTGCCATAGTTCCTCCTTTATTTTTCTGAACTTTGCTTTTCTATTTTTTTATCTTCCTGTTTTTCAATGTGTTCCGTGTGGCCAACCACAACTTTTGCCGGCTGTAATACAAATCCATCCAGTACATATCCTTTTTGCACCACTCGCACCACCTTGTTTTTCTCTCCATCTGTAGTCTCCACAACCTCCATAGATTCTTCCGAGTATTCGTCTCCCACATTTCCAACCTCAATAATCCCTTCTTGTCCAAACGTCTGCTTGATTTGTTTAATCACAAGACCAATCACGGGATCTTTTGCGTGGTCAAACTGCAACTCAAGATTACGCAACGGTTCTAAGAGTTGCGACGCGAAGGTTGCGATAATAATCTTTGCGAGCTTTTTTCGATCTTCCTCGGTGCGCTTTTGAAGATTGATATAATCTGCCAGTGCGCGCTTATTCACATCGTCTTTTTCCTGCACCAATTTCTTCAATGCCTCAATTTCTTGGGCAAGATGTGCGTCTTTTTGTGGTTGTTTTTGATGTGTTGGCATAGTTTTTCTTTACTTATTTGGAATCACACTTGTGATGAGATCATGAAAATACTCAAGCATTGGTACCACGCGTTGATAGTTTAGTCGACTTGGACCAATAACTCCGAGTGAACAATGTCGATTTGCACAAGTAAAATCTGTAAACATGATGCTTACGGGTTCGAGGTAGACATTCCCAAGGTCCTCTCCTAACACAAGATGAACAACATCATCACCCCACACTTTATTGAAGATCGTATCAAGTTGGCGTGTTTCTTCCAAGAGAGAAAGGACGGTGCGTGTCACATCAAGATCAAAAAATTCCGGTGCATCGAGAATATGTGCGTATCCCGCGTGATAGGCGTGTTTATTGTCATCGGTAAACGCAATCCCAATGGATTTTGTCCGCTCAGCTAAAACCTTTGCGGACTCCTGGAGAAGTGTGTTGAGATCGTCTTTTGTCTCCCAAATCCGCTCCTTCATGGATACTTCGTCTGCAACAGACAGGTTCTTCTTGTTCATGAGTTCTTTGACATAAAGTTTGAGTGCGGTTGCTGTGGGGATGCGGCCAGCTGAAGTGTGGGGTTGTTTAAGATAGCCTTGTTCAGACAAATTCACCATCTCGTTGCGGATGGTTGCGGGAGAAACCCCGAGGTTATACTTCTTGTCGATGGTATCAGACCCAACGGGCTCAGCTGTTTCGAGATATTCCTCAATAACAGCTTTGAGGATCTGGACTTGTCTTGATGTAAGATCGACCATATATTTCCTTTGATTCTTCTGCAAAACGCAGACGAATTAGCAGAATACTATCATGAGTGCTAATGGCGTGTCAACAGTAAATGGAATGAGAATACTTGTGATTCTCCTGAAAACTGAGTACTCTAGTAGAGTATGCCAACTGCCGCAGCTAAACATCGTCAAACCTACCTAAGAAAAACAATCTTTACTCTTATTCCTATCATCCTTTTAACTGTGAGCATTTTTATTGGGGTGTCCAATCTGAGTACTATTCGCGATCTTTTTATTGGGGCCTCTGGTGAAGAGGCGAATATTTCCATTGATACACAGGCAATTTTAGGCCCTATGCCGAGACCGTGGCGCAACCTTGCACAAGGAGGGGAAGATAAAGATTGGAGACTCCAGCCACTCGTCGCACAAGTGAAAGCACTTCAGCCGGAGTATATTCGCATCGATCACATCTACGATTTTTTTGACATTGTGTCGCGTGGTGGAAATGGCGGACTCCAATACAACTGGACAAAAATGGACGCTGTTGTGACCGATATTTTGAATACCGGAGCAAAACCGTACATCGCTTTGTCATATACTCCATCTGTTCTTGCGCCAAGTGGCGACATTGTAGGCCAACCTTCGAACTGGAACGAGTACCAACAGGTTATCCAGCGCACCGTTGAGCATTTTAGTAAGGATCGTGGAATTGAGAATGTCGCATATGAAGTGTGGAACGAGCCAGACTTGTTTGGAAAATGGAGAATTGGGAGTTCAAAAAATTACTTAACACTGTATACCTACGCCTCCCGTGGTGCGCAACAGGCTGCGGCAAACGGCGCAAAAACATTTACGTTTGGTGGACCCGCAACAACCGGTTTATACAAAAACTGGATCACTGAGCTTTTGGATCATGTGAGTAAAAACAACTTGCGCTTGGATTTTCTTTCCTGGCATCGGTACGCACGCGATATTGACGCGTACCGCCGGGACTTTCGCGATATTCAAAACTGGGTTGCGTCGTTCCCGCAGTTCGCAAACGTGGAGTTTCATATTACAGAATGGGGACACGACTCTGAGGTTGATTTTGGGTACGACGGTATTTTTGGTGCGGCACATACTGCTGCGGTTGCAACCGAGATGGTGGGACAAATTCAGCGCGGATTTGTATTTGAGATCCAAGATGGGAAAGGCCCGGAGGGAAAGGAGTATTGGGGGAGATGGGGGTTGTTTACACACAAAGACTTTGGCGCAAAAGTGAAACCTCGATATCGCGCACTTCGCATGATTGATGGTATTGGAAACCAACGCTTGCCTATTTTGGGAAAGGGAAGCTGGGTAAAGGGAATGGCCGCACGATCCGGTGACACGACAACTGTTGTTTTGGCAAACTACGATCCCGCAGGAAAACATAACGAGAATGTTCCTGTAACATTTCGCAATGTTGTTGGATCACGATTTGTTGTGGACCAACAATTTTTGGATGGAAGAAACGATAGGCAAGAAGTGTCTACTACTTCTGCTGAGTTGAGGATCGTAATACCGATGACCGTGAACTCCGTTGCGTCGATTCGATTGATTCCGTTGGAGTCACAAGTGGTAACACCGGCAGCTGAAATAACGGCAACGTCGCCTGCGACACCATAAGAAATGCGTCACCCTGAAATCAGTTCCAGTATTTCTTTTTGAAATCGTTCTTTTGAAAACCGTTTTGCGTGCCGGTAAATTGCGGCGTGATCCCAATGCGTTTTCTCGCATGTATGAATTGCAGTTTGCAATGTTTTCTCGGTAAAATCGTCGATAAATATTCCAGTTTTCCCGTCGACGACGGACTCGAGGAAGCCTCCGGATCGGTGCACAATAACAGGAGTTCCGCGTGCCATCGCCTCAACGGGAATCATGCCAAAATCTTCATCTTCTGCGGGATAGATGACAACCTTTGCCTTTTCGTAAAGTCGATTCAATACTTCGTCAGAAACAGATCCCAAAAATGATACAGAGTCTCCTGCAAGTGATCGGAGGTATGCAGGTAATTTACCTGATCCAACAACAAACAATTTCTGTTTCATCGTCGTACATGTTTTGACAACCAAATCAACGTGTTTGCTCGCTGCGAGTCGTCCAACATACAAACAAAAATCTTCTTTTTCATCATGAGGAGGAAAGGGAGGAACTAAAATGGGCGGATACACAACAATCGAGTCTCTTCGATAAAATTTTGTTATTCTTTTTTGGACTTCTTTGGAGTTCGCAATGAACTGTGTAGGATTCTGTGCTGTTTTGAAATCAACAATACGCATGTAATGATTTACAAGTTCTCCAGCTACACGAATGAATGGGTTTTTCTTCCAGTCAGTCATGGTGGTATATCCATACAGCGATCTTGGTGGAGTGTGACAATAACAAAAATGCCTCGCATTTTTTGCTGTACGCACGCTCTTTGCCATATACACATTGGTTGATGAAATCACAATATCGTATGTAGAAAGATTAAATGATTGAAAAAATTTGTCTGCAAAAACACGCAATGGTGAATACAACATTTTTATCCCAGGGATGTTCTTTGCCCACGATTCACGAACATCCCAGTTCTCAAATCGTTTCCACTGTGTCCCCATCGCCTCCTTGTCTACAAATGCGGTGTATAGCGGAGCGGATGGGAACATCTCATGCAGCGCTTCCACCACCCGTTCCGCCCCACCGTACTCTCGTAGGTAATCGTGAACAAGTGCGATACGTAGTGTTTTTTTGTCCATTAAAAAAGCGCCTCCTGAACGCCTTTTTCAAACTCATCAGCAGGCAAAAGATTTACCAAACTTTTAAATCCAAGTTTGTCCAACAGCTCAACGGTTTTCTGTTTGTCATACCCACTTACAGCACAATTGTCCAGAACAAATGAAAGCGGGACGGTGCGATCAATGGTTGCAAGATGCCGACTCATGCGTGCTGAGTCGTGACCATTCACAAGTTTCTCCACAAGTTTTTCTTTAAGTACTGTTTTTTGTTCACCATTGAGTTTTGACGGATCTTGTAGGGCCTCATATATCCCATCTACCGATCCAAATGTTTTCAATAATGTCACCGCTGTCTTTGGGCCCACACCTTGAACTCCTGGAATATTGTCCGATTGATCACCGGAAAGTGCTTTATAGTCTACAATGAGCGACGGCGGAATTCCCATTTTTTCCTCAACATCTTTTTCGTTGTATTCTTTCGCATCCTCACGCTGGCGCGGGGGCATGTAAACCATTACCTTATCATCTTGAACGAGTTGAAACGCATCCTTATCCCCCGTCACAATCAACACCTTCACCTTGTTTTTCATTGTTTCGGCAATTGTTCCAATCACATCGTCTGCTTCATATCCTTCCACGCCAAAAATCGGAATATTGAGTGCGCGAACCATGTCCTGCACACGACCAAGCTGACTGATAAGTTCGCTTGGTGTTTCTTTTCTTTGTGCTTTATATCCCACAAACTCTGTGTGCCGAAAGGTCGGCTTTCCCATATCAAACGCAACCGCAATATATTTTGGCTGGAGATCTTTAATAACCTTTAACAAAATACGCGTAAAGCCGTAGACTGCATTTACAAGTTCACCATCGGACGTTGTAAGTGGTGGAAAGGCGTGAAAAGCGCGAAACACCAATGCATGTCCATCGATGAGTACAAGTGTTTCTTTTTTCTTGTCCGCCATTGGAACATTGTAGCAAAGATTTGATAGGATATGATTTATATCATGAATATTTCTATTTCGCTTGCGGATGCAAAAATAGCATACGATATGCTACCCCTCGTTGAGATGATGGGATATCCCAACACCCTGGAAGAAATTACACAAAAACTTCAACGCATCTGCTCTCAAGTTTCACATGTACTGTATATTGCAAAAGACGATGATAAGATTATTGGTTTTTGTCATGCATATATTCGCGACCTTTTGGAAACTCCACGATCAGTTGAGCTCCACGGACTCGCTGTTCTTGATAAATATCAAGGAAAAGGAGTAGGGTCTCAACTCATAAAGAGTGTTGAAGAATGGACAAAAAGACAAGACATTCATATCATCGTTCTTTCTAGCAATGTTTCACGTACACAAGCGCATGGATTTTACGAACATCTCGGATATAAAAAAATCAAGCAACAGTTTGTTTTTAAGAAATTTTTTGAGACGTAGTTTTTTCTTCTTCAAAATTATGTTTAATAATTGTTGAGTTTCCTTTTTCCATATGTCCAATGCGTGTTTCAATTTGATCGAGCCGATCAAATAATCGAAACCATGTATACTCTTCCTGTCTCTTTGTCATGGTAATGCCGATGATACCTATCAGCAACCCAAACATCGTAACACCGGTTATCTCCAATACGGCTCCTATTATTCTTCCCAACGTTGTCACAGGAACATAGTCGCCAAAACCAACTCCCGTCACCGTTGTCACGGCCCACCATAATCCCTCTTCAGTGGTATGGATCTTTGCAAATCGATGTGTGGACTCTATTGGAACGATGATGACACCGAGAAAAATCGAAAAAACGAGAAGAAAAAGAAGTGCGTTACGAAAAGGACGGTGATGGATTAAACGCCTCGTAAATGTTTTATGGGCAGAAAATTCAGACATCTTTCTAGTGTATCATTGAATTACAACAATGGTGTTGCGCGTGTTTTTTTCTCACCCATAAGTGCTTCAAATTCGTCCCCTTCTACCGTCTCAATTTCAAGCAATTTTTCTGCCACGAGATCCAATTTTTTCATATATTTCTTCAGCAATACCTCTGCCTTTTTGGTTGCACGATCAACAATCGATGTAATCTCATGGTCCACCTTTGCTTGGAGCGCATCAGACAACCGTGGCGGCTCTCCCATCACACGTCCATAGTCCGAGGTATCGTACAACGGACCAAAATTCATAGGACCAAGTGGCGACATGCCATAGTCAATCACCATGGCACGTGCAATACGTGTGGCACGTTCAATATCACTACTTGCGCCGCCCGTGAGTTCTTCGAACACCAATTTTTCAGCGGTGCGTCCGCCAAACAACACCACGATTTGATCTTCTAATTCTGACTGTGTTTGCTGGTACTTATCTTGTTCTGGAGGCGTCATGGTAAACCCAAGCGCATGTCCACGAGACACAATGGAGATCCGGTGGACGGGATCTGTATTTGGCAAGAAGTGCGCAAGAATCGCGTGGCCACCCTCGTGGTACGCCGTCATTTTTCTTTCAAGGTCGGACTGGAGTTTTTTCTTCTCCGGACCGAGTTTAACTTTTAGCGCTGCTTCTTCGATATCTTTTGTGTTAATCTCTGTTCGACCTTCACGTGCGATGAGAATAGCAGCCTCGTTGAGCATGTTTTCAAGATCAGCACCAGAAAATCCAACGGTTCGTTTAGAAATTTTATCCCAATCAATGTTTTTCACGAATGGTTTGTTCTTTGAGTGAATATTTAAAATAAACTTGCGTTCTTCAAGATCTGGAAGATCTAAGGTTACGCGACGGTCGAATCGTCCCGGACGCACGAGCGCAGGATCAAGAAGATCCCCACGGTTTGTTGCAGCCAACACAATGACTGCATCGTTCTGGGTAAATCCATCCATTTCAACTAAGATTTGATTGAGTGTTTGCTCGCGTTCATCGTGACCACCCATTGAGCCAAATCCGCGCATGCGGCCAATCGCATCAATTTCATCGATAAAAATAATCGACGGCGCAGTCTTTTTTGCCGTCTCAAAAAGATCGCGCGCACGCGAGGCTCCAACACCAACCAACATCTCCATGAACTCCGAACCAGCCATGGAAAGGAAGGGGACGTTGGCTTCTCCGGCGACAGCACGGGCGAGCATGGTTTTACCGGTTCCACTTGGACCAACTAATAAAACACCCTTGGGAACACGCGCCCCAACATCTTTATATTTTTTTGGATTTTTGAGGAAGTCAACGACTTCCTCTAGCTCTCGCTTCGCCTCTTTCAACCCACCAACATCACCAAACTTTACGTCCTGCTTTCCCTTATTAAACAACTTGGCTCGAGACTTGCCCATTGCAAAAATGCCGCCATCACCGCCCATTTGACGACGCATGAGAACGAGAATCAACACCCCAATAATAAGCGCAGGTAATACGTAGTTTGCAAAAAAGGAAAAAAACTGTGTAGTAAGTGAAGGTATCACAACCTCTGTTTCTACAGAAGAAGGATCGATGCTTGAAGCTTGAAATACTTCCGTCAGTTGTTGTGATTCTTCTTTTCGCGTTATTTTCTTTCCGCCATCTTTATATAAAACATCAACATCTTGTCCTGTAATTTTAATTTTTTGCACTTTTTGATCACGCACATCATTCACTAATTGGGAAAGTGCAATTTTATTTCCGTTCCCTCCGGATATGAGTGAGAAAAGGTATGGCAAAAAGAGAAGGCCAATCATGACCCACAACACCATGTTTTTGGGATTTACATTAATCTGCATCTCAATTTTCTTCATGTGTTTGCCGTTGGATTTTTTCTTCTCTTCCATATCACCAGTCCCTTCTTCTAGTATTGTACCTGAAATTAACGAACAGTCGTTCCGTTTGCAACCGTTTGTTGAAGTGTAACAACGATGGGTTGCTCATCGGTATCTATCATGACCATCATTCCCTGACTTTCTTCATCACCCATTTTCTTTGATTCGAGGTTGACAAGAAAAATGTATTGTTTGCCGATACAATCTTCCGGAGCATACCATTTTCGAATCCCGGAAAAAATAATCCTTTTCCCGATTTCTGCGCCAAAATCAACAACAAATCGAAGAAGCTTCGAGGACCACTCTGGCGCCGATGCCTCTACAATTGTTCCGATGCGAAAATCAAGCTTCTCAAAATCTGAATATGCGATAGACGTTTTCATGAGCATGCGCGATTGTAGCATGCGGGAAAGATGGGGGCAATGAAAGTATTATTTGGATAAAAAATCCCAATCCATATCCTTAATTCCATTGAGTAATTGATGTGTGTCGTGTGCTATGAGCCAATTATCAATAACCTCAATGCCTCCATAGGATTCAATAATCTTTTTTAAGATTGCCTGAAATTTTTCCATTTCTCTTTTGCAATCTTCCCTTTCTTCTTTTGAAGAAGCGCCATAAATTTTCTGTTTATCACACACAGTCACAGCAAGTTGAAACGTTCTTGCAGGAGAACGTCCATGCTTTCTCTCTAACTCTTCAGCCATCTTCACAACTTCACTTGAAATGTTTCCTCCTCACTCCAACCCCATTTTTTCTTTGACTTCATTTACTGTTTTTCGAGCAATATGACGTGCTTTTTCTGCGCCTTCACAAATGACATTGTCGATATATGCTTGATCTTGCACTAACTTGACGCGTTTTTCCTGCAATGGTTTGAGCATTGTATAGATCGCATCGGTTACCGCATCTTTTAGTGCAACAAACTTCAATGTCCTCTCTTCAAACTCATTTTTGAATGACGCGACTTGGTCTGGTGAACACAATTCGAGGAAAGTGAAAAGCGTTTTTACTCCCCCGGTCATCTCCCCGCCTGCTACCGTCGCCGTTGGAACTGAACGTACTTTTTTGCGAATTTCGTCGAGCGAATCTGTTAAATTAATAAAGCTCCCCTCAACCGACTTGCTCATTTTCCCTTCGCCGCTTAGTGACGGCACATATTCGCCTTTTGTGGCAAATCGTTGCGGTTCCGGAAAATCAGTCCCGTAGTCCTGGTTCATACGACGCGCTATCTCGCGCGCAACCTCCAGGTGTGGTTCTTGATCAATGCCCACGGGAACAAGACTCGCTTTGTACACAAGAATGTCTGCTGCCATTAAGATTGGATAGTTTAACAACGCCATCGTCGCGTGTTCTGGATATTGTTTCACCTTATCTTTAAAGGTGGGAAGGTGCTGCATCTTTGCAATCGTGGTAACACTAGAAAAATAAAATGCAAGTTCAATGTGCTCGTTCACTTCAGCCTGCTGAAAAAGAATACTCTTTTTAGGATCAAGACCCGCGGCAAGGTAATCGATGATGACCTCACGACGATTTTTACGGAGTTCATCGATATGATATGGCGTCGTAAGCGTGTGGACATCCGCAACCATGTAGAGCGTTTGGTATGTTGGATTATCTTGAAGCTCCAAAAACCCTTTCACCGCACCAAGATAGTTACCGAGGTGAAGTCGGCCCGTTGCACGAATACCGGATAAAACGCGATGTGTGTTCATAGATTCATCTCATTATATTCTATCTCTTGTAAATCTACATACTTCTTGTTACGATAGATTCGTTGCAGATTTGTATCGAAAATCTTCCGAGCGTATGCCTAGACATCCGCACCTCCGAGCAACCCCAACGTTTGGAAAAAGGAGACGTATGGAAGATCCCGCCAGAGTCGTACTCTTTATCGCTACCATTGTTTTTATGCTTCTCTTTGCGTTATACAGTAATCGAACGCCGCCGTGGTAGCTATACATATTCCTTTTCCCAATCCCGCCCATACCACAATCCAATGACCAATTTTGCGAGATTACTGTAAATTTCCGTTCGATCAATGTATCCCTTTGAAATAATTCCGATCATTCCCTGTTTTTGCTTCACGTTTTCCTGTTTGATCATTGTATCGAGGACCGGGCCCATCTCGCCACCCGCTTGAATAGCATCAGCAATAGACCGTGGCAATATAAATCGTTCACCATTTGCAAAAAAGACATGATCATCTTTATCAACGAGGCATACCCAAACCGTATTCGATAATCCTTCTGACGTTTCCTGCACTCCACCCTCAAGTCCAAACCCAATGTCCGCTTTTGGAGTTAGGCGCAACGCCGACCGCGCCCGATTCTCTGAACCCTTCCTCGTTTCTTCATCGCTTCTTGGTTGATGTGAAACGCCACTTTGTGCTTCAACACCCACCACTCTCACATTTGGATCGAGTTTAAGAAACGCTCTTCGCACCGCCTCGATCTTTACTGGATTGGTACTTCCCACGGCAATGGTCATGGTGGTATTGTACATGGTGAAAAATATGAATGGACAAATTGACTCAAATAAAAAATTCTTTTTTCTCTTAAGCCTTCAATCTGAAGATGTTGAGGTACTGCGAGGGGTGGATGTTAGTGGTCTTCTCCCCGATGCTATTCTTGAATTATTTGAAAGACTTCCTCAAGAAATACAAAAGAGATATGAAAACTTTGTTATTTATGCTGGTCCAGGATATCTTGGAAATCAAATGCTATCAGAATCTGATGGATTATCAATGCGTTCGGGTACATAAAATCATGCCAAAAATTCACGCATATTTAGAACAAAAATCCGCCTGGAATCATTATCCGCTTACATCAGATCTTTCGGTTAAAGTTGAGGGTGGAAAATTCGTCGTTACAATACTGACAACTCAACATAATCTCCATTGGGTTAATGAGTTAGTTGGAGCAACAGCGGATCAAGTTATCCCCGACACAGATGGGAAAGTGAATGGTGATGGAAGATCTTTTCCGAACTATCCACTGGAAACTCCACTTCCCCTTGTATTTATTCAAGTTAACAGTCGTTAGTGAGAACTCTCAATGCTCATACCAGGATTTCTGTCAAAATCTTTTACAAATTCTCCACGCATCGCCTTGTACCACGCCGTTACCGCAATCATCGCAGCGTTATCCATACATAACTTTTTATTTTTTGGATAGAAAAATTCGACATGATATTTTTTTGCTATATTTCTCAAATGTTTTCGTAAAAGAAGATTTGCAGAAACACCGCCTCCCAACAATAAACTTTTCACTTCATATATTTGAAGTGCGCGTTCAACTCTTTCAATGAGATGGTGTATTGCAACGCGTTGAAATGATGCTGAAATATCACAAATTTCATATTGTGCTAACAGTGTGCCATTCGCTGTTTTTTCCTTTATGACGCGTTGAATCGCCGTTTTTAATCCAGAATAGCTAAAGTTAAAATCCTTCACTTGATGCAGTGGTACTGGAAATTTATAGATTGATGAATCGCCTTTTTCTGCTAATTTTGCGAGCAATGCACCACCAGGATATCCAAGGCCAAGCATACGCGCCACCTTATCAAATGCCTCTCCCACTGCATCGTCTAATTTCTCCCCTAATTTTTCGTAGTGTCCATGATCACGCATAATGAAAAGATCGGAATGTCCACCTGACACTAATAATACGAGCGCGGGAAATTGAATGTCTTTTTTTTGACTACTATGCGTTGCAGCAAAATTCGCATACAAGTGTCCTTCCATGTGATTCACCGCAACCAAAGGCTTGTTGTATGTACTTGCCAATTCTTTTGCTTTCGCGATTCCAACTTCCAACGCAATGGCAAGCCCCGGCCCTTGCGTCACCCCGAACACTTCTATTGATGAAAGTGACATTTTTGCTTGTTTCATTGCTTTCTGAATCACACCATCAATGTGTTCTTGGTGTGCGCGTTTTGCAATAGTTGGAACCACACCACCCCATTCTTTGTGTAGTGCAACTTGTGAGAAAATAATGTTTGCCAATACAACATTGTCACTCGAAATCGCCACCGAAGTATCATCGCATGATGTATCGATCGCAAGAATGATCATAGAGCCATATCTCCAACATGAATGATTCTCTCATTTTCCTTTTTCCCTTGGTCAATCATTACCCAGAGAAGTTTTGCTTCATCACCAAATTGGTGGAGAACATCTTCAATTTTTTCCGCCCACTCAATCACAATAACATCACACGCATCAATCATATGTTCGAATCCTAGTTCTAAAAATTCTTTACTATTAAATAAACGCCATGTATCAATATGAATGAACTTTGTCTTTTTTCCCTCTGCTTCAAATACATACTCATTCGAGAGGGTGTAGGTTGGTGAACTCACTGTTTGGTGTACTCCCAACGCTTGTGCTATGCCCTTTGCAAACTGCGTTTTCCCCGCTCCCATTTCTCCTTGTAAACAAAATACAATCGCTTTATACGTCAGTATATTTTTATACTTTGACATCAATTGCTTCCCAAGTATTTGCGTTTCTTCTGCATTTTTCGTTATCTTTACATTTTTTTCAGAAAATGAAATTTTTCCTTGCCGCAAAACCATTACGTCATCCAATGTTGTGTCTATCACTGTTGACGGTTCGTTATGCGGAAGCTCACCCGCATCCAACACTAACGCAATCCGTGCTTTTTGACGCTCAGAAATATGATTGAAAATATCTTGTATCGAATATGGGCGTTTTTTATACGATGCATTGGCCCCTGTTGCGGTAATCGGTTTTCCAAACGCTTTCACTATTTGAAGTACAAGTGGATAGTTGGGAATACGAATGCCCAACGTTCCGACCTCCGACTCCACCCCTTGTGCAACCACATGTCTTCCTGTTGAAACAACTGTTACTGGCCCCGGTAAAAATGTTGCGTAGATTTCGCGTGCTTTTTCGTTCAACTGAACATAATATGCGGCCATGTATTCATCAAATACCGCAATAGAAAGGGGTTTTCCTTCACGTCGTTTTTTATATTTCAAAAGATTATCTACCGCGAATTGATTCGTTGCGTCAACGCCAATGCCGTAGGTCGTTTCTGTTGGATACACCACAAGACCTCCTTCAGATAGAACATGGACAGTCTCCTGAATGACTTGATCAACGGGGAGAGTTTTGAGATCGAGAATCTTCATATACTTGCGTATTGTACCTCAAGGAAGACTGCGAAGAACGCGGAGCGGAAGCATGAGGCATTTTTCTCGAGTAGGAAGGATCGAAGAAACGCCTATTTCACGAAAAACTTCATGCTGAGTCAGCGATTTTGCGTATTGGACCGTTCTTCCCTTGATGAGATCGGAAATAATACTAGAACTCGCGGTGCTTATCGCACATCCCGCTCCTTTCCATGCGATATCCTGAATAATATTGTCTTTTATGTGAAATGAAAACTCAATGTTGTCGCCACAACTTGCGTTGAGTTCCCGAATCGTGTGTGTTGGATTGTCTAACACACCAAAGTTTCTTGGGTGTTGCGCGTGATCGAGAATAATTTCTTGGTAGAGATCGGACATCGCAGTATCATACTCCAATGAACACATTCATTTACATATATAGTTCGTCATGCGTTCCTATTCTTGTGAAATAGAGCGTATTTTCTTCATAGCGAAAAATCATGCGTATTGATCTATCAAGAGAAATAGACCAGTTATGTTGACCAGAAAGTTTTTGAAGTCGTAAAGACGGATGTTGTGGATTTTCCATGAGCTTTTCAATACTGGCTGTTATTTTTTTCTTATATCCCGGATTTTTCTTTATTATTTTTTTTAAATCTTTTTGGAAATGAACGGAAAATACTGTGCGCATCTCTATTACAGTCCCGCCATATATCGACGTAATTGTTTTTTATTTTCAAGGATAATAGCCTTTCCCTTTTTTACATCACCTTTTGTTTCTTCATACCACGAATCATAGACCGATCTTTCCAAAAGAGATCGTATTGCAGTACGAACAAGATCACTGAAAGAAACATAATGACCACGCTTCACCAAGAGGCTTGCCTCCTCTTGAAGTTTTTCTGGAAGAGAAATGTTTAATGTTTTCATACAATAATTATACAATATTCATACATAAAAACAAGAACATTTTAGACTCGAGAAAACACCTTTTTTACTTTTGCCAATGCGCGCACTAACGCATCAATATCTTCTTTTGTTGTATAGACATTAAAACTCGCACGCGTTGTTGCTATCCATCCAAATTTTTCGTGGAGCGGCATGGTGCAGTGATGTCCTGATCGCACTGCAACTCCTTCGCTATCTAAAATTTGTGCAACATCATGTGCATGAACTCCTGTGTAGGTAAACGCAACACTTCCGCATCGCTTCTTTGCTTCCATAGGCCCTACAATGTTTACACCATCTACAGTAGAAAGTTTTTCGAGTGCATATTCAACAAGTTCGTGATCATGTGCAAAAACCTGATCCATTCCTAGTTTTGTTAAATATTCACATGCAGTAGCAAGTCCAACCGTGCTTGCTACATCCGGAGTACCGCCAATAAATTTATCCGGAAGATCTGCGAATGTTGTTTCTTCATAGGTCACCTCGCGGATCATGCCGCCGCCAAATAAAAATGGATCCATTTCGTTCATCATTTCTTTGCGCACCACTAATCCACCAATACCCATTGGCCCAAGCATTTTATGACCGGAAAATGCAAACGCATCGCACTCTAATGTGTGAAAATTTATCGGCATATGCGGAGCGCTTTGTGCACCATCGACCACAACTTTTGCACCAACAGTATGTGCAAGTTCTACAATATCAGTGATGGGATTGATAACCCCCAATGTGTTTGAAACATGTGCGACTGCAATAAGTTTTATATGTTTTGTACATTTTTTTTTGAGGTCTTGCAAATCAAGTTCGCCATCAGGAGAAACGCGGATATATTCGAGAGAACAGCCAGTTCTTTTTGCAAATCTCTGCCACGGAACTATGTTGCTGTGGTGCTCCATTTCCGTCAAAAGAATCGTATCTTCTTTACGGATATGAGACTCTACCCAAGAATATACAACTGCATTGAGTCCCTCTGTTGTATTTCTCGTCAAAATCAGTTCGTCGGAATCTGCTCCAAAAAACTTTGCAATGGTGTCCCGCGCGGAAGTAAACATTTTGGTACTCTCGTCTCCCAACACATGAATACCACGATGAACATTTGCATTATGATTCGTGTAATACTGTACGATTGCATCAAGAACCGCTTGTGGTTTTTGACTTGTTGCAGCAGAGTCCAGATACACCAATGGTTTGTCGCCATGAACAACCCGGCGTAGAATGGGAAAATCCTGTCGTATTTTTTGAGGATCAATCATGAGCGTATTATACCGGAAACCACAAAACTCCTCTGATAGTATTGCTCTTTTTTCACACTTTCGCGATCTTCATCAATCTCCTATGTATGCGAAAACAATGAAAGCTATCGGTTGGGAAACAATCGGAAAATCTGGGTCATACATTTTTGTTCGAAAAATCGGACCACTTCAAATAATGAAAGCGCAGAGAATTGAAGTTATTAATCTCAATGAAATTCGAAAAATAAAAAAGGAAAGATGGACTATTGTGTGTCAAATCGAACCCGCGCTTTCTGCACATATTGTACAAGCAAAAGAATTTGAGTCTTTACCAACAACCTCACCACTTGCACATACAAAAACATCAATCATTGATTTGCGTTTAACAGAAGATCAACTTCTTGCGCAGATGAAGCAAAAAACTCGATACAATATCCGATTAGCTCAAAGAAAAAATGTCATAAAAATTCGAGAAATCCCTCTGGAAAAACTTACTCCGGAAGATTTGAAAAAATTATTTGAACTGAAGAAAGAATGGGAAAAGAAACAATTTGCTGTCGCATATCCATCAAATTTTCTTCTTGCATTTCTCCATGAATTTGCCGGACATGGATCATTGTTTATTGCAGAAATTGAGGATCAATGGGTTGCCGCGCTTATTGTCCCAATGTTGAAATGTGTTGCAACATACTACACCGCATTTTCAACACAAGAAGGATATTTGGAACACGCACCTACATTGTTGACATGGGAAGCATTACGAAAAAGTAAAAAACACGGATGCAAAGTTTTTGATTTTGGCGGTATCTATGATGAACGATTTCCACAAGACTATAAACATTGGAGGGGGTTCACAATATTTAAGGAAGGATTTGGGACAAAAGAAATAATTTATGAAAGACCAAGAAAAGTTTAATGATGTTCTTCAATATGATCCACTTCTAATGTTGGTCGTATAAAATACCCCCCCCAACTTGCTGGGGTAAGAACGAGGTTCGCCAATGGACGATAGGCAATTTGATGAACAAGTTGCGCTGGTATTGAGATTGCATCCAACATCTTTATCTTAGCCTTATGACTTTCACCCTTTGAGTGTTTCAGTCCGTGCGGAACAATTCCGCTTATCGCACACATCGCACATCCACAATCGTGCGGATGATGTTTTTTTATCACAGCCCCAACAAACAACCTTCTTCCCAATCCTTCTTTTACCATATCTACCGAATCACTAAGAGTTTGATAGAGAAATGTTGGGAAATTTCTTCCCATGAGATAACCAACAGCAAATTTTGCTCCTACTCCACCACCAGCAATTTTATTCAGCAACATACCTCCAAACATATGCATTAATGCATTTCCACCGTTATATCCAACACCTAAAATGACCGATCTCTTCAGTGACTTTTCAATTCGTGGATCTCCACATCGTACTTCTTGCACACGAACTCCCGTATCGTCCTCAATTGTGTATGTTCCTGTAGAGGCCCAATTCATTGTTGCGGTTGATATAAGACCTTTGAGAAACAAAATATCCATGAGAAGGTAGACATTTTCTGCGCAGCCAAGTAAAAATCCAAAAAGCATTGTATATTCTTCCAAAAGTTCTGGACGTTTGAGTAATTCTTGAGGTTTGGCAAGCATTTCTTGAAGAATTTCTAATTGCTTTACTGCATTTAATAACTCAATATATGGCTGGAAAAGACCAAGATGCTGCATTCCAAGAAGAGCTGCTATAACAGCGGTTGATTCTATGACATACCTCAAAACATCCTTGAGCGGAATGAAGGGTATTCCTTGTTCAGATGACTCTATCTCATCTCCTGTTGCAGGAAAACCAGGAGATTGATTAAATTGTTTTGTCTCTTGTGGTTTACTCATAAACGCATCCCACTTTTTCCTAAATGAAGTGTGTATTGTATACGTATGTATCCACGTTTTCAACCATTTCTTTTCCTACAACCTCACCCTATATTTTCTCCATCTCTTGATGTGGTATAGTATCGGGTATCGTGAAAGAAAACAGATGAGTTTCAAGGAGCATCATGTCTGCACAAAAACAAAAAGCTGCTATTCTGCCAACGCTTATTCAAACACTTCACACACAGCTCGATTATTTTTTCACCCACCAACTCGAGAAGAGCAAAAAACGAACCGGAACATTAGTAACACAACATGAGGTCGAGAAGCTTTTCGATTGGGCTCGTGAATTTGCTTTGCTCTATCTTCAATCCCGTACTGCACGTGCGCTTGATTTGGAAACACAGGAAACTGCACAAGCTCAAGAATTAGCGCGTTCGTATATTGGCGCTGGAAATCACGACTTCTTTGCAACATGTGTCGATGGTCGCAACATGCCAACCGTGATGTTCTCCAAACCGCCTCATGTAGGAGGCGTGCTTCGCGCACCGGCTGGTATCGTAACCGGTTTTATGGAAGGCGCGCGCCCTAACGCTGTTTTTATTGATACGACCTCATTTGTCGTTCAGCAAATTGAAAAATTATTGCTTGATCGGCCACACCAAACGGTGTTTTACGGCCTGGATTCACATTTGGGATGCGCTGCCCGTGGGCTTATTCATGCAACAGAGGGTGGAAAACAAAAAGATAAGGGACTGCGCGCAGACATTGTGGCGAAAATGATGACGGCTCGGGGTATTTTAGAGCTTCGTCGTCGCCTCTTTGTACAAAAAAGAGAGGTTGCGGAAGTGATTCCCGTCTTTTTCTCCTATGATCCGCACGCGGGAAGTGTGGTGATGGGGCTGGAAACATGCGTTGATGAGCCAAGTGTTATAGAACATGGGTTCACGGAAGAGGTCTTGACAAGTTTGGCGAAGGCTGGTCGTATTGTCCGCGCACTCGATCTTTTGGAAAAACCAGAGGTAGAGAAAGCAATGAAAGCAGTGTTGAAACCAGGATCCGCTGATTTTCGTATGCGATTCCCTCAAAGTTTGTTGGCAAACTGGAAAGCGGTTCACGAGTTGTATAAACATGGTGAGGGTCAGGTGTATCACCTTGTTTTGCAATATCTTCGCTCTACATATGAGAAGGGCGTGTGGAAAATTGGACACGATGATAATATTGAAAGTCATATGATTTCCGAAAAAACGCTCCGTCAAAAGGCAAAGTTTTTGATGAAAAATATGGTGACGCGATGGTCTATTGCGGGTATTGATCATCACTGGCCGTATGAACATCATAAGGAGGACTTGGTCGTTATTACCGATGGTGGATACGCGCCATTCCCGCAGTTGGATGCCTTTGCGGTGTTCTCCCGCGATCGCAATGCTTTATTGCCAAATACAAAATTGACAATTGATTTGATTCGGCAGTTCCGTGAAAACGGAAATGCGAGCGATCCATTGAGCACTTTTCACTTGAGTAAAGAGCAGTTTATTTCTGCTCCTGTGTTGATTTCCAACAAGGCTATATTACGAGGAAGCGATGAGGAAAGTTGGGCCTTCTTTGCAGAAACACATGTTGCGCGAGCGTTTGCTGGACTCAACTGGGATAGTGATACTGTGTTGAGTTGGCAGAAACAGGATGTCCTAGAATTAATTAAAGAGGCCGTTCGCGGACAACGTGTGAAGATCGATGCCGAAACCATGCTCATGTTTGTTGACGTTGTATACGAGTTGTTTGATCGTATGCGATTGATGATGCAGGACAAAGCGTTCCGTCATATGATCTTGCATGGAAACGTGGTGGTGTTGAACACTGTGGTAGACAACAACCGCAAACCGAGATTGGTGATTCCGTTTGTGGTGTAGGAACTTCTCTAGAAAATGAGGTTTTTACGTCTATCTTTATAATAACCTATAATGTATAATTAAATGATGAATATATCCCCCGAAACTCCTATCGAATACTATCAAAAATTCGTTGAATTCATGCATTCAAGTGATGGAGCACGATGGTTTTCCTGTGTTATTGCTGGACTTCTAGGTTCAATTCTTCGTATTGCCTCTGACGCTACTCCATTGCGAAGATTTATTACTGATACTTCCGATATCAAACCCTCACTACTTTTAGCTTTTGCCGCTAATGGTCCTCCACTTCTTTATCTCATAACTACCGGAGAATATGTTCCATCATTAATAATGTTTTCCTTATCAGTCGGGTATGCAGGAAGATGTCTTATCCAGGGGATGAAAACTGGACTTTAATTTTATTCAATCCCAAATTTCTAATAAACAAAGAGAGCATTTTGAAGGTTTCCAGAGAACGGTACGCGAGGGTAAATAGTAAAAATACATTGTTGTAACAGGAAATAATTATTGCTACAATCTCCAAAAGAGAGATATGCCACATTTTGAAAGAAGAATCTCACATTTTTTTAAGAAATGTGCGTCAGAAATTATTCTGAACACTACTTCAATACGTAAACCCATTGAAAAGGAAAAATGCTCTATAGAATCGTTGTTCGGTGAGTTTGTTATTTCGGTTGGGGCATTCATTCATAACCAAGGATGTCATTTATGTCTCGAATCTGAAGAACATGCGTGGACCAATGGTTATTCTGCAAAAATTTTCCTTTTTATACCGATTCTAAAAGAAAAAAATATTGCTCATATTCGGAGACATTTGTTGAATAATAATATTCCAACGGCATATGAAGGAAATGATGGGAAACATATTATTTTTATACTGTGTTCGACTTCATCAGAAAAACTTCTCAGGCCTAGAAAATTCCCTACAGGACAAACTATTTGAATGAAAATTTATCTCCCCAAAAACCCCTTCACCACTAACACCTCTGCCTCTCGTTTTTCAATTCCTCGGCTCATTAAATAAAACAAATGCTCTTCTGGAATGTTTGAAATTGTTGCGGCGTGCGAACACTTTACCTCGTTTGCCTCAATCTCCAAGTTTGGAATAGCCTCTGCTTTGGCTGTTGGAGACAATAACAAAATATTCTCACGTAAAAATGAGTTTGTGTGTTGTGCAGATTTTTGGATCACAATGGTGCCAGATAATTTCAGTTGCGAAGAATCCCACGCTACACCCTTTAACACAGTGTTCGCTAAAGTATGCTCGGCAATATGAATGACGCGAACATGCAACTCGCGTACCTCATTCTCTCGGGTTTCAAACGTACCAAAAATCTGAACATCTTCTCCTTCTTTATCCAGAACTATTTCTACAAGACCAGATTTATCTGATACATCAATTTTTCTCATCCTACCGATCCTTCCATCTCTAAATCAATCAATCGATTCATCTCTACCGCAAACTCCATCGGCAATTTTTTTACCAATGGTTCGGCGAATCCACGCACAATCATTTTGCCCGCCTCTTCCTCGGTCAGACCACGACTAATGAGATAAAACAGCTGATCCTCGCCAATGCGAGAAACAGTTGCCTCATGCTCTAATGAAACATCGTTGGTAAACACACGTTCAGTCGGATAAGTATCAGACCGAGATTCTGGATCAAAAATCAATGCATCGCACACGACTTTGTTTTTACTTCCGTGCGCATTCGGCCCAATGTTTACCATGCCACGGTATGTTGTCCGCCCACCCCCCTTACAAATAGATTTACTGATAATTGTGGATGAAGTATATGGAGCCAAATGGATTGCCTTGCTTCCGGTATCCTGGTGTTGGTCACCACTTGCGACCGCAATAGACATTGTTTCTCCACGCGCGCCTTTGCCTGCCAAGATAAAGGATGGATATTTCACGGTTAATTTACTCCCCAAGT
Organism: Minisyncoccota bacterium; assembly: GCA_016211945.1. GTDB lineage: Bacteria > Patescibacteriota > Microgenomatia > UBA1400 > UBA12028 > JACRHV01. The sequence continues at coordinate 134,246 of JACRHV010000006.1, read as the reverse complement.
TGCAATCCAACCACTCCATGTGGCCCTCTTCCTCAACCCAGGCACGTTTGGTCACCAAGTTATAGACATCCTTGTACCAATTCTGGACCGTAATGTACTGCACGCGTGCGCCTTTTTTCACAAAGATTTCTACCACTGCGGCATGGAGACTGGCGGTGGAGTAGCTCGGACTCGAACATCCTTCTGCATAGGTTACTTGACTCCCCTCATCAGCGATAATCAATGTTCGCTCAAACTGTCCCGCATTTTGTGCGTTAATTCTGAAATAGGTTTGCAATGGCAAATCAATGTGAACACCTTTTGGCACATACACAAATGACCCGCCGGACCAACATGCGGTATTTAATGCTGAAAACTTATTGTCTCCAGTTGGAATCACTTTGCCAAAATATTCTTGTACTAAATCGGGGTACTGTTTCAAACCTTCATCCATACTCAAAAAAATCACGCCTTTATCCGCCCAAATCTTCTTAATACTTCCGTAGATTTTCTCGCTTTCGTACTGCGCGGTAAGTCCCGCCAAATGATCACGCTCTGCTTGCGGAACACCAATACGGTCAAAGGTGTTTTTGATATAGGCCGGAACATCGTCCCATGATTGCGGGCGAGTATTCACAGGTTTTAAGTAGTATGAAATATCTTCAAAGTTGAGTACGTGCGTCCCAGGAAGCCAGACGTGATGGGGTTTTGCTAAAAATGTTTTGTACGCCTCTAATCGTGTAGCCAACATCCACGCAGGTTCATCTTTTTCTGCGGAGATTCGTTCAATCATCGCTACATCCAGCCCTTTTTTTGAGTGCAGTGCATACGAATCTGTTGGATCGGAAAAACCGAGCGAGTAGGTATCAGAAATCACCGCATTGTTTTGAGGTTGAGGGTGCTGAATGGGAGCGAATCTAGACATATGCCGCGTACCCGCTTTTTTCGAGTTCTTGTGCAAAACTTTTTCCGCCGCTTTTGATAATTTTTCCTTTGACCATGACATGCACCTTATCCGGTTTAAGATATTTGAGAATACGTTGATAGTGTGTAATAACAATCACACCGGTTTTGTGTTTTTTCACAATTGCTCGCACACCTTCCGCAATGGTTTTAATTGCATCAACATCTAATCCTGAGTCCGTCTCATCGAGTACCGCATACTTTGGCTGCAGGGCTGCCATCTGCAAAATCTCGACGCGCTTTTTTTCGCCACCGGAAAATCCATCGTTTAGACTACGCTCAACTAATTCTTTTTTGACATGAAGTTCTTCTGCTAATTCTTGCAGGTGCTTGCGAAATTCTATAATGCTTTTGAGCTTGCCGAATTTTGCTTCATATGCTACACGCAAGAAGTTTTGCACAGAAACTCCAGCAATCTCCACGGGATACTGGAATGCAAGGAAAAGGCCCGAGCGCGCCCGGAGATCTGGCGACTGGTCAAGTATGTTGATTCCATCTAATCCTATTTCCCCACCATCCACATGGTATTTTGGATGCCCAGCAAGTGTATATGCCAACGTAGACTTGCCACTGCCGTTTGGGCCCATGATTGCATGAATTTCACCGGGCTTTATTTCAATGTCTACTCCATTGAGAATGTGTTTTCCCTCGACGGAAACCTGCACATTGTGTATCTTTAGCATGTTTTCTTTCCTCTATTCGGTACGTTTTGGATAGTGATCGAGGACATAGATCATTTCTTGCCGAAGTCCATCTCGCGTTTCAATCTTTTTCACTTCTTCCCGAGTAAACCATCGTACCGCGTCCACTCCATCATCAGCATCGCTGAGTTTTATCGCACTAACTGGTTCGACAAAAAAAGCAAAAACATAGTGCTGGCCACAGATTTTTCCATTTGACCGCGCCTTTTTCTCTCCTGGTTTATTGATCCAATGAAGGTTATATGCAAAAGGAAGTGGAAGATTTTCCGATTCTAGCGAAGGCAACGTTGGGAATGCAGTAATTGCTTGAACCCTAACTCCTGTTTCCTCAAAAAACTCACGTTCGGCAGCGTGGTGTGGAAGTTCATTTGGCTCTACATGTCCGCCTGGAGCAAGCCAAATCCCAAGCATTTTGTGCTTGATTAATAGAATTTTGTCTTTGTGTACAAGGAAGCCTGCGGCTGTGAGACAGCGGTCTGCGGAAATATTTTGGAGTTTCATACAGGAAGTATACCATGAGAAACTTGATATGTTCGGGTATAATATGGGCATCATATGTCTGAAGAAAAAGAGCTTCATCAGCTACTTCGGGAAATGGTTATGCGTCCTTTTTCCGCTGACACTTTTGGAGTGGAGGCTGATATGAAAATGGTAAGAACAATTATTCTCGTATCACTTTTGTTTGGGTCTACTTGCTCAGCTGTCTCTCTCTTCCTTATAGCTTCTGATTTGATTCAGTTATATTAGTTCATTTTGATCTGTTAGAATCTAACTCTATGCCACACCGTCTAATTTTTATTGAAAAAGGAGTAGGCGGTGGTGATGATGCCGGAAAAAATACTACACACGGCAGAAATACTACCATTCTCACGGAGGATGGTATGCGTGTTGAGAAAAAACTTACACCCCATGAACTTCATGTCTATGAAGTATTAGCCCCATATGTTTTAGAATTATTACGCGGAAAACCTCCTATCCATATTCCCTTCCTTTTTCGAAAAGAATTCGCGGGAATAAGTTCACTCATTTCTCTTCCCGCTTTTCCACAGCATCAACATTCATTTACTGAAAGTTACGGAGCGGGAACACCCGGATATGAACCCTATATTTTTCCAACAATACTGCAAGCATTTGAATCGATAAGACAATGCATTCCCTCTTCTTTATTTCCAGAGAGCCTTGATGACGATCGTGATGAATATTTTTTACCGCGCATTCAACACGCATATGCCGATATTCCAAATAATGTATTAGAGGATCTCACTGAAGATTCTTTTCAAGCTCTGATGCAGAAAACTTCACCCGCCTTAACATTACCAAGATTGTCGGCACATCGAGATGCACACCATCAAAATTGGAATGTCGTCACTATTCGCAATGAACATCACGTACAACTCATTGATCTTGAGACCTTTGGACTTGCCCGTCCTGGATGGGATGAGGCGAGAATATACTCCAGGTTTTGCTTATCTGAACAAAAACAAGATAGCTTTCTTGATGCGTTTCATGCTGCTGAACATTTGAAAGACCATCAAATACATCTATATTTTTGGCGTTGTGTTGCCTACAAAACATTAAAAGGACTTCATCACCTTTATGGTCAACATCACGCGAAAAAATTGAATATGCTTTCGGACACTCAACAAATTGTTGAGGAAGTCACTCGAGGAAGACTACGTACACTCCATCGCGCTAAAAAAGAAATCCAGTTATTACAATAGTGTCATCTGCACACCTGAAGTTTTTGTTGGCGAAAAACTGAAATCAACAGCTGTTTCAATGAGACGATTCCATTTGTTCATAAACTTTACTTTTCCTTTAGTTCTTCCGTAATCGTACACATCTCGGGTAATTTCCACATCTTTCAAACAGTATGATGACAGCTTATCGAATTGTTTTTTTGCATAAAATTCGAGTGCATCGAGTCCAGATCCGCTCTTGTGTACTCCAAGTGTTTGTCCCGCAATCGAATCTAAACTCACGCGGTGACCGGTGGCTTCCTTAAATCGATCCAACATGTCTAAAACTGGCCAATGTGCTAAATTTCCAGAGTAATACGGACGAAATGTTTCTATATCAAAACTCACAATGTTAAAGCCTACAATCACATCCGCGTGTTCGACAATTGGCCAAAGTTTTGGAAGATCCTGTTCAAAAAATCCCTCCATTTTCCCTTTTCCATCAAATCCCTCTCGCATGCAAATACCAACGAAGGAAATGCCGAGACGGTCGGGAAAATTCCCACCCACCTGATCAAATGACTTTTGTGTTTCCACATCTAAAAAGACTTGAAGCATAACAGTTGAGCCTACAGAATTATTCGTTCTTTTTCAATGAGTAACTGTAGACTATGCAATCACTCTACCACTTTGTATCATAGAAAAATGATTGGTTTCTCCACTTTCTTACGACGAAAGAATACACCTCCATTCAGTATAAAGTCTTGGTTTCCTCCTATTATTGTGTACGCACTCATCTCGTTTTTTCTCTGTTTTGCAGACGCTATTATGTCGTATATTGCTCCTGTTGAGATTGAACGCCATGTGAGTAGTGAGCTTCTCATGGGAATGATTATTTCTTTCTCATCGTTTGTCGGATTTTTCTGTGACATGTTTTTTGCTCAATGGTTTCATGGAAAAACATTTGTCTTTTTTCTTTTTGGTGTATTTGCAACCACATTCCTCTTCCCACTATCTTTTATTGCCGTCCCTCCTTGGGTTCCTGTACTTCTTTTCGCCATGGCGATATGGGGTATTTATTTTGAACTCATGAAATTTTCCGATTTCCATTTTATCCACACAGTCGTTCACAAGGACGAACATGCTAAAGCTTGGGGACTATTAGAGTCAATTCTGTCGCTTGCGTATTTTGTTGGGCCTCTTGTTGCGACGTTTCTCGTTTCTATTCATGAGGACGCTCCGCATTATGGGGCGCTAGGATTTTTTGCGGTCGCATTGTTCGGATTTATTCTTTTTCTGCAGTCATACCGATTACACCATGCGCCGAAAGAGGGTGATTCCTTATACGTTGTACCAAAAAAGATCTCGACATTGCAAGAACTGAGGGTCTGGGCTGTGTTGTGGAAAAAAATATGGCCGCTCTATATGTTTATCTTTACGACAATTTTGGTCGACTCTACATTTTGGACTGTGGGAACTCTCATTTCCGAACGATTGCGTGAAACACATATCTATGGGGGATTGTTCCTTCCAATGTACACGCTTCCTTCATTATTTATGGGACTGTTTGCAGGAAAATTAGCACGACCGTTTGGGAAGAAGAGAATTGCGTTTATATCGGGAGGCATTGCGGGGTTATTACTTGCGTTGTGCTTTATTGTTGAATCAGCACTTGCACTGATTCTTGTTGTTTTCTTTTCATCTGTGTTTGCGGCGGTGGCACGACCAGAAATTTACGCAACGTTCGAAGATTATATTGCGCGCATCGGAAAGTCCGGCAATGATTTAATAGGACTTCAGAATTCTGCCGGCAGTGTCGCGTATATTGTGGGACCTGTGGTCGCGGGAGCACTTGCATCTGTTGTTGGTGATCGGCAAACAATCGGCGTCATGGGCCTCACGCTGATGAGCGCATCATTCATTGCGCTCCTCGTTGTTCCGCGAAAAATTCAGATGCCACAAAAAGAATTAGAACGTATTGAATCTCTCTATTAATCGAGTGATGCTCTTGATCCTCGAATATAAATGAGTTTATCAAGAACAAGTGACTCAATAATCTCACCGAATTTTTTTCTACTTGAAAGACCGTGATTCGTTTCCATGTGCATACGTAGTTCCTCCATGTGTATTGGAGATTCGCGCAATTTATCAACAATACGTCCACGAAAATACCGATTCGTTTGTTCGAATGGAATTGATTGTTTTTTCTGTTGGTTGCGGTGCGGAGTTTTAAGAAATTCAGCATATGTTTTTACACGGTATTCCTCTGCTATACGCTGAGCTATGCACAGTGTTTTTGCTGGACAGTGATCACATTTTGGTGATTTTGCAGTACACACCAATGCACCAAAATCCATAAGTGCTTGGTTCCACGGATCTCCGTGGTGTTTTGGCACAGAAAAATCGATAAAAGATTGAAATTCCTTTGGAGAAATTGGAATGGCATTTGCCTCAACACCAAGCTCAACTCGAGCAAAAATGCGTTTGATATTGGTATCAATAACACCGATATCTTGTCCATATGCAAATGCTAACACCGCGCGTGCCGTATACTCTCCAATACCGGGAAGTGTTCGTAGTTCTGTTTCTGTTTGTGGAAAGACACCATTATATTTTTCAACAACACGTTTTGCCATTTCATGCAAAAATCGTGCGCGTCTGTTGTATCCCAAACCTTGCCATTCAATCATAACTTCAGACAATTTTGCTCTTGATAGATCGAGTACCGTAGGCCACCTTTTGATAAAGTGCTCGAACTTTGGAAGAACGCGATCAACCTGTGTTTGTTGCAACATGAGTTCAGAAACAATCACACGATAGGGGTCACGGCGCCAGGCTTTTGTGAAATAGGTCGCGAGTGTTTCGCGAACACCTGACATACGTTGCGCATCTTCGTGGTTTTTCACTCTCCATGGCAGCACTCTCCCATGTTTTTCAAACCAAGCGAAAATAATTTTTTGGAAAAGAGCACGATTCATGCTTCCACAATCTCAATTAATTTTTGCAGTCGTTCTTTTGCAGTAGTACGAACAAATGCAAATTGGTCTTCTTGTGTTGTATACTCACCAACCTCTTTCCATATAGCTCTGCCAACTGCAAATCCATGTGCGCCATGTTTCATTGCGGTACTCAGAGCGAGAGAAAATCGCTCATATCCCATTCCGCGTGAAAGTAAAATCCATGGAACGGTTGATGTTTTTGTGATTTGGTCGCAATAATTTGCGGCTGTCTGCTCGTCAAATGCTTCTTCTGCCCCTAACGGAAATTCCAGTTTGAGTACATCACATAATGGAGTAAAATCACGAACCATTTGAAGTTGCGCTTCAAATGATGAAAGTGTTGATTGTTGCGGTGGATAGAGAAGTGGTTCAAGTAAAAATGGCACATTGTATTGTTTCGATTCTTTATACATTCTTTCAACGAGTTGGCGTTTTTGAAAAGCGGTTGTACTTTCCGGATGATAAAAAAGTAGAAGCTTCACTGCAGCATTGCGCACAACAATTTCGGGTACTCCCCATCCCTCATAAAACTGTGGCATCGCGTCTTTGTTTTCTGCGTCATATGAAGACTTTTCTAACGATAATAAAAGTGCGGCATGTGGATCTTTTTTTTGAATACTCGGCAGTCCAAATTCTGGATCAACAAGAACTGCCGAACAGAACGGAGAAAATGTCTGCATAAATACCGATTTGAGATCTGAAAGTTGTTGTTTTCCTGAATCCGAAGCTGGATCTACGCCCAACAACTTTGCAAGTGAACCTCGTTGATCAAATGGTGCTAAGGTAATATGTCCGGATTGTGTTTGAAGGTCGCGCACTGTCATGCGAACTATGCTATCCTAGAAGAAACAAAACAGCAAATATATAAAGGAGTTTTATGCCATTTTCTCTACCAACACTTCCGTACGCGTATGAAGCACTCGAGCCATATATCGATGCACAAACCATGCAAATTCACCACACGAAGCACCATCAAGCATATATCGATAAATTGAATGAGGCGGTGGCAAAACATCCAGAATTGGGCGACAAAACCGTTGAGGCTTTCGTGAGCGATTTGAATGCTGTGCCGGAGGATATCCGTATGGCCATTCGCAATCATGGCGGTGGTCACCTGAACCATACGTTATTTTGGGAAAGCATGGGACCGGGAAAAGGCGGAGAGCCATCTGGTGAACTGGCGGCTGCGTTGACCACAACATTTAGTAGTATGACCACGTTTAAGGACCTTTTTGCCAAGGAGGCGGCCGGGAGATTTGGAAGCGGATGGGCATGGCTCGTGATGGACTCGAGTAAGGCATTGAGTGTGTACTCTACCACAAACCAAGATAGTCCGTTGATGGAAGGAAAAACTCCTTTGTTGGGATTGGATGTGTGGGAACACGCGTATTATCTCAAATATCAAAATCGTAGACCAGAATACGTGACGAATTGGTGGAATGTGGTAGATTGGCAAAAAGTTGCGGAAAGATACTCGAAATAATTTTGTTTTTAGGCGAGAAGTTTTTTCACAAGATCTGAGACGAGTTTACCGTCCGCTCTCCCTTTAAACTTTGGCATAATCTCGCGCATTGCAGTAGACATGTCTTTGTTTGGTAGTGCATCAATAAGCGATTTCACCTCTATTTCGACTTCTTCTACTGAAAGTTGTTTTGGTAGAAATGGGAGAAGAATCACTAATTGCTGTTCCTCTTTTTCTACAAGCTCTTGACGACCGGCTGTTTTGAATTGATCAATAGCCTCTCGACGTTTTTTTACTTCTTTTTGGAGAAGCGAAATAATCTCTTCATCTGTTAATTCTTTTTTTGTATCGATCTCGACGTTTTTGATAAGCGAAAGAAGATATCGAAGTGCGTCGAGTGCTATGGTGTCGTGTGCCTTCATTGCGGTTTTGATAGAATCGGTGAGCTGTGTGCGGAGGGACATGCGTAGTATTATACCAGCATATTTTGAAAGGATTGTTATGATAATAAGACAAGAAGGACCAAACGTGTTAACGAAAGAAGAAGTTGAACGAAGAATAGGAGATGGAACTTTAAAAGAGATTGGAGATGCGAACACTGTTACTGACCCTGAAACCAATCAAACGTATATACGGTCTGGAGATTTATCGGGCTCACCCTATATTGAGATAGATAAAGAATAGTAGTATTTTTTCACTTGTAATTTTACAGTTGCTCATTTAGTATGTACTCATGGCAGAAGATGGACGTGAGACACAAACAACAGGATCTTTGACAGACACAGTGGGAGCCCTTTATAAAGATTGGTTTTCTGGTATTGATTTAGAAGCCGGCGATTTAGCTACTGTTCAAAAATATGTTCGAGAAGTTCACAACAATAATGTCGCAGCAGCTGCAGAAGCACTCAATATTCCAGTTGATAAGTTTAAGTCGTTTGCTGGCCTCAATGCTTTTTCATAAACTACGAGAAATACTTCTTCCCACCTAACTCCTCCGGCAGTAAACTCCCCTCGTCGTACGTCTTATACCCCTTCCCGTACCCCACCGCCTTCATCAACTTCGTGGGCGCGTTGCGTAATTTGAGTGGAATCGGCAAGTTTCCAAACTGCTTCACATCTCCCAGCGCAGCAAAAAATGCATCGTTCGTCGCACGACTCTTCTTTGCTAACGCCAAATAGACCGCACCATGCGCGAGGTTCAGCTGGCACTCTGGGTATCCAATCGTTTCGCATGCACGAAATACCGCATTCGCCACCACCAAAGCCGTAGGCTGTGCCAACCCAATGTCCTCACTCGCAAAAATCACCATGCGGCGTGCAATAAACAACGGATCCTCGCCGGACTCGACCAATCGCGCCAAATAGTACACCGCGGCATCGGGATTGCTCGCGCGCATACTTTTAATGAACGCACTGATCGTGTTAAAGTGTTCCTCGCCATGTTTATCAAACCGTAAATGTTTGGACTGCAACGTATTGGTGAGCGTTTCAACCGTCAGTTTTCCATACAAACCATGTGTGTTCTCAATCATGGTAATAGCCTGCCGAGCATCACCGTTCGCCATCGCGATCAACCAGTCTTTTGTTTCGTTGGGCATTTTTGCCTTAAGCGTTGCAAGTGCACGATCAATCACCGTCACCATCTCCTCGCTTGTCAGTTCTTTTAACACAAAAACACGCGGCACCGGGAAAGTAACGGCGCGATCACCTCAAAACTCGGATTTTCCGTTGTGGCTCCTATAAGCGTAATGCGACCAGACTCGACATATGGCAAAAGAAAATCCTGCTGGGCTTTGTTGAATCGATGAATTTCATCGAGAAACATGACAGTGCGGCGCGAGGAAAGTGCCGCGTTTTCAATAATCACTTTCACATCCGCTTTGCCTGCTGACACCGCGGAAAGTTCCAAAAAGTCCGCATTCACTGCGTGTGCGAGAATCTTAGCAAGACTCGTTTTTCCCACTCCCGGTGGTCCCCAAAAAATCATCGAGAAAATCTGGTGTTTTTCTATCGCAACCCGAAGCGGTTTATTCGGGCCAACCAGATGTGATTGACCAATGTATTCATCGAGTGTTTGAGGGCGAATGAGGGCAGCAAGCGGCATTGCATTTTCGGATTTTGTTTGGGGCATGAGAAAAGAGTACGCGATACGATACAGACATGTCAAGACTACGCATTGAGAAAAATATTACTGTTTCCTGGTCCACCATTCCCCAGAAGAGGAGGGTTGAGAAGGAAGAGGCGCTGCTTGCTGAGGTCTTCTTATGTTTCCTCCACCAATCCCCAACGTTCCATCATCTAAATATCCAGAAATTTGACGGATGAGGTTCATTGTTACATCCATGGCGTGCTCTTGACCTACTCCAGCTGACACCCCTTCACACACTCTTCTTATCACATCTAACAACGATCGTAAATCCTCAATATCTTGCGCAGTGAGCAGAGTGTTTTCCCCCCGCTTTTTTTGAGCAATAAGCTCGTAGATAATTGCGTTAAGCTGAGCTGTGAGATTAGTCACCTGCCGCTCACCATATCCACTTACAGCATCTGGGGGATTTCCCCCTAAAAGATCAAGTAAATGCGCCATGGGAGTATCATCCAATGATACTGATGTAAGATCTTCCCAGCGAGAACGGAGTTGCTCTATTCTTTGATGAATTGAATTCATTCTGTTGGTCAAAGACGAAAGATTATGACTATGGGGTGGTAATTGAAGTTCCTTCATGCGTTTTTCTAAAATAGCAGATACGAGTGTTAAATCTGATGTGTTATAGGGAATTTTCTCATCATTTCTTTGTCGTTCTCTTAGTAGGTTTCCCAGTGCTAGATCGAGAAGTATAATATTTTCGCTCACATCTCCCACATCAAGATCTCCTTGACGAGATAGGTTTTTTATTTTTGCGACTAAACCTTCTAGTTGTGTTGCTGCAGGAACTTCGTTTACGGCAATATCTAACACTTCTTCTATTTTGAGACTTGTTCCGATGCTAGAGAGAGTTTGTTTTATTTGATTTTGTGCTTCCTCTAATATTTTTTTTCCGCGAGAACCTTGAGTTTCTTTACTCAAATTTTCTACTCTCTCATTTAGAGAAATCAAACTTCTGTGAAGTAACTTGGCATCAGCAAGTGAAACAGGTCTCCGCTGTTTATTTTTTTGTGCATCAATAAGATCAAACACAACATGATGAAGATCATTTACTAAACTAGTTAATCCATGTGAATCAAGTCCCTCAAGAGGTTCCATTTGTATAACCTCCAACAGTCCTTCAAGACTGCTAGATCCTCCACGAAAATCTCCTTCAATATGAATCCTATCGCCTAATTGTGCTGGAATACGCTTCGCAGTGCTCAAGATACTCGTAAGATCGAGTTTCTTGTCTTGACCTTCCAAAACCCTTGCCCGAGCGTCCATCCATTGACACAAACTACCAAGCGCTTTTGCATCGTCAGAGGAAATTCCGACGCAGTCTGGATTTTTGTGAACTTCAATAAGCTCCGCAATGGTGGAGTTTACATAGCTATTCAATCCTCGTAACCGTTCCGCCGATAATATCTGAACTCTTCCTTGTGTTGCTTTGGTAAGTATCTCTCTGAATTTTGCAAGAATTTGTTTCTCTTTCTCCAACACCTCTCTATTCCCGCCCGATTCTCTCACAATAGATGGGGTAGTATCTCCAACAAAAATATCTTTGTTTGTTAAAACCCTCTCAATAAATCCTAAGTCCTCAGCCGCAGATGCATCTCTCAATCCGACAAGCAGTGCCCTTTGCCATATCGCTCCACATAACGACAGGGTCCTTTGTTGTATCTGCGTGTCTAGTCTTTGAACTTCTCCCCCTCGTCTTTCTTGCTCCACTTGATGTTCGCGAATCTCACGAAGTCTTGTTGCCATTGTTTGAATAATCTGTGCAAGTTGCGTACTACTCGCGTTCTCTACTCCGGAACCCAGCATTGTTCCTACAACAGTATCTAATGTTCTGGCAATGGTACCAACCTCGTCTCCCCGAGCAACTTCATTAGCCCACACAATAGGCTCTCTTCTTACAACATTGAGACCGTTAAGGGTTTGTCTGATCCAAGCAATCCTCCCCGTATCCACAGTCATACTTAAATCGCTCGCATTTTTCTCGATAAGATTCATAAGATCAAGAGTATCTGTTACCAATTCTCGTGGAATTGTTGGTAAACGCGCACGATCTCCGTCTCCCACTCCATCCATTGTTGCAGCAATGTGATGTATTACTGTAGTAAACGCATTAATGAATTCATTTGCGGTTTTTGCGTTAAAATTTCTTGTAGGAAGCTCTCTATTTCCATTTTTTACGAGAGCGGTGAGTGCTTGAATGTTCCTATTTAATAAGTTTCTTTTTTTATCCAAGTGTTGCTGAGGTGTTTCTGCGCCAGGGACAATACTTACAGCCGCATCTATGAACTTATTTACAGAATCGAAAGAAACCATACTCACTCCTTGCTACCTTTGTTTTATTCTATCACCCTCATACTCTCAATTCTCACACCAAATTTCCCCGCCCTATATATTCCCGGTTCAATCGTTACCACCATTCCTTTTTGCAGTGCTTGTTCTGCTGAAGGTTTCAAATGCGGTCCCTCATGCAGTTCAAGTCCCACTCCATGTCCAAGGCTATGCGGCATTGGTTGCAGAAAACCGCTTTCCCTGAACGAAGAATACAACGTTTCATACAATTGCGCCCCTGTTACTCCAATCCTCACCTGCTTCACGCACGCATCATGTCCAGCCTCAACCGCCGCATACACATTTTTCACCTCATCACTCACATCACCCACTAAAAACGTTCGCGTCAAATCGCCGCAATACCCATGATATTTCACTCCCACATCCACCAGTATCACTCCATTTTTTTCTAATTTCTTCGAGGATGTCCGGTAATGCGGTTGACTGTTTCCCACACCACTTGCCACAATAGGGTCAAAACTGAGCCCATCACCACCAACCTCAATAGCCATAGTTCGCAACATATCTGTACACTGCAACTCGGAAAATTGCGTATAGTCCACCGTTTTCAACATATATTCGAATTTCTGCAACACAGTTTTCGTTAACTCGTCCGCCATCTTCAACAACGCAATCTCATGGTCGTCTTTTCTTTCGCGCAAATGTTCTATATATAATTCGGCGCTACGAAACTCACCACCATCCTGTTGAAGCCGCACATACTCTGTATGTTTGAGAACATGCTCCTCAATCAAGACTATCTTCTTTCCTTGTAATAACGAACAAGCCAAAGGGAGTAATCCTTTTCTTTCACCGTCGATACACAACACAATCTGCTTACCTAATGACCGCGCGTGTTCCTCGTACATCATGGGTACAACCAAAGTTGTTTTTTCACCATCAACCAAACAAAATGCCTCTCGTTCATACGGAGAAAGACCGATAAATCCTGTTAAATACTGGATATTGTACGCGCTAGAAACCAAAACGGCGTCTGCTTTTTTCTCTTTTATCCATTCCCGAACTTTTTGTATTCTTTCTTCCCACATTCATCTATTGTACCCAACATTTTATCCATGCTATAGTGATCAATAATAGAAAAGAAAGAGGAGTACCATGGCAAAGAAAACTGTCCGTTCTACCAAAGTAACAACTCGAGTTTCAAGCTCTAGTGGTGTAAAAAAGAATACCGCAATGGCAGCGCTCGCCTACGTGTTGTTCTTCATTCCCTTGTTGACCGATGCAAAAAATGACTCGTACGTGAAGTTCCACGTCAAACAATCGCTCGTCCTTTTGATTGTCAGTATTGGATGGAGCATTGCGAGCCAGTTCCTCCGATACCTTCCAGTTTTGGGTTGGGTCGTTGGTGGACTTGCCGGAACTGTGGTGAGCATTCTTCTTCTTATCCTCTGGGTGAAGGGGTTGATGAATGCACTCAATGGCAAGGAAGAAGTTCTTCCTGTTGTTGGATCGTACGCAAGCCAGTTCAAGTTCTAAAATTTTAGTTGAAATAAAAATCGAAGCCCCCGCCAAGTGCGGGGGTTTTAGCGTAAGGCTTGTATCGTTTGTGTGTTGGAGATATATTTGAGCGTTGTGAGTCCTGCTTCTTTTGAAGCTTCTAAGTTTTGATCTTTGTCGTCAATAAACAATACTTCGTCTGGATTTTTCTCTATCTTTGCTAACAACGCTGTATAGCCCAATGGATTATTTTTTCGATATCCAACATCGTCCGAACAATACAACGCGTCAAATACTGGTTCAAGATGTTGGCGAAGTTCCGGTATGCGATGCATCTGACCATCGGTGTACAAAAAAAGGCTTCCACCAGTTTTTTTCTTCCATTCGCTATATGCAGTGAATAGCTCATCGTTAAAGAGATAATGATCGAGGATCGTATATGTGCCACCTTGCGACAACTGTTTATGCAGATCATTCAGTCTTCCTTTGTATCTCAAGTCTTTGGGAAAAAGGAGGACGTATGAAAAATCTGAGATGAGTGTGGTGATCATATAATGCGGAGGGGACAGGAGTCGAACCTGCATGTCCTTGCGGACGCCAGTTTTCAAGACTGGTTCCTTACCATTCGGAGCACCCCTCCACGTTTTTCCTTAAAACGAATGACTTTACGCAATTTTACCAGATTCGCTTCCGTAAAAAAGTGCAGTTCTCCTTTTGTAAGGTTTTTGTAAGATTTGAGGCATACAGTATGCGGTATCATGATTCTCGATTACCTTTTTCCAAAACGATGTGTGTCATGCAAAAAACTCGGGAAATATTTGTGCGAAAAATGCCAAACATATATCCGACACTTCAATTTCACTGTCTGCCCAATATGTGACCGTCCAACATACGATGGAAAAACACACCCCGTTTGCCAGTCTCCATTCGGACTTGACGGATTTCTCGCTTTTGTCCAGTACGAGGACTCATCTGCCTCCTTCAGCAAGGCTGTCAAGTATGGACGTATTCGAGAAGCAACAACCGAGGGTTATAGGATACTCGCGCCTTCCTGGCCTGCCTTTGCCCCAAAATTCGACCTTTTTCTTCCCATCCCACTTCATCCGAAGAAACTCGCACTTAGAGGTTTCAACCAGGCAGAGCTGTTCGCCAAATACCTCAATATCCAAACAAAAATACCCATAAACACTCGAACTCTTATCAAGATTCGGGAAACAACACCTCAGGCAAGTCTTCGATTGAAGGAGCGAAAACATAACATGGAACAAGGCTATGTTTGTTTGTATAAAAAAGATGTTCAGAACAAGATTATTGGATTGGTTGATGATGTTGCAACAACTCGCACTACTTTGTCTCTCGCGTGCCAAGTCCTCAAAAAAGCTCACGCAAAAGCTGTTTGGGGAATAGTACTCGCGCATAAGTTCTAGGATACTTGTGATACAATACGCACCGTTATGACCATTGTTCCCGCCACCCACCAGGATATCCCGCAAATTCTCACCGTTCTTGATCGTGCTTTTCAGCAAAGCCATCCACACTACGACCCACATTTTAATAGAGACTGGTATTCCTCAGATGAGGCGAAAGTATATCTCCTCGAGGTGTTGTCGGACGGGAACTCTGTTATTCTTGTTGCAAAAGAAGGGGAAACTACCTTGGGCTGTAGTGTGGGGTTTTTGTATGACTCCGCTAAATTCCGTACGGTAAAGGAGTTTGAACTCGATATGCTCGGTGTTGATCCATCTGTTCAGTCACAGGGGGTTGGGACACAACTTCTTCAGGCGACTGAACAATGGGCCAAAGATCACGGCTATCACAAAATATCGATTACGGCATACTGGAAAAATGTTTCTGCATTACGATTTTATAAGAAAAATGGATACGAAGAAATCGATATCAGCGTAGAAAAAACACTCTAATTCCGCCAAAATCCCAGATGTGGAGATGCGCGGCTACGAACCGCGGTCCGTAAGAGAATTTTATCATCGTCTACACGCGTAGTGTTACTTTTGTTGAAGGAAAGGACGGGAAGCTGACCAACCGCTCCCTTTCCACAAACGTTAAAAGTTTAGACAGCCGCAACGTTTAGACGACTGCTACCACACCGACTGTGTTCCCACCTCGTGCGCTCCATCAGTGAGAGAGACGCGTGAGATGCCGACTTAGGCTAATGCCAAAGAAGGTTGAACGGTCAAACCAGCAACGAAGCTATTCACTCCATCGCGGATTTTCGCGAACAAGTTCTGTACTTTTGTGACAGATAGTTTTTTGATTCTTTTACGTTGAATCAAAACGGCGTGCAGATGGTAAAGAGCTCGTTACGTCGAATCAATACATCCCCGTAACTTGAGGTATTATAGCAGAAAAAGATGAGTTGTGCACGTCCAGATTAACTAGAGCTATGAGGTTTTTTAGGACCATTATCTATAACTTGCCCCGAGGCAAGCCCTACATACCGCGCCTCTTGAATAACTTGAAGGTGGCACGTAAATCCCGGTACTATTGCTATTGATTCTATATGTGCTTTTGCTGTTTCCTCGCTGAATGCAGGACTAAATTGTTCTTCTCCTTCATATCCAACAGATCCACTTTTTCCCTGGTATTCTGTGATAATCACATATCCTTCTATTCTTTGTGTCGCAGTTCCCATATTTCTCCTTCCTCTATTGATGAGCTACTCTCAATCTTTTATCCAAGATTATTATCAACAACTACTCCTGTAAGCTGCTCTACAAATCTCGCATTTATTAATTGAAGCGTATATTCAACGCCATCCATTTGAGGTTGTTCTGCAGCAAATTTTTCAGCTAATGCTCTACTCATAGCGGGGTAATTTTCACTCGTTCCCCTATTTCCAAGAACATCACCACCTCTTCCATCATTACGCTTTGCCACTACTATATAGCCTTCTACTTCATATGGCATATTCCTCCTTTTTCTCTTACTTTCGGGTTATTATACACCTTTTTCTCCTTCCTCTTCAGCTCCCGTTCACTCTCCCTCTGCAAATCCCTCTTCTTCAACTCTTCCCTCCGTTCATACACCTTTTTTCCTCGAGCAATTGCAACGCGCACCTTGATAAAATTATGTGCCACTCCAATACTCAGCGGAATAAGCGCCAACCCCTTTGTCTCCTGCGCCTGCTGTAACTTCAAAATCTCGCGTTTGTGCAACAACAATTTTCGCGTTGATTTTGGATCGTAATCATCATTGCGTGAAAACGGGTACGGCAAAATCTGCGCATTTAATAACACCGCCTCGCCGTTGAGTACACGCACATGCGCACCAACAAGACTGCCGCGTTTTAATCGAAGCATCTTCACCTCACTGCCGGTCAACCGAATCCCCGCCTCAAATGTTTCCACCATCGTGTACTCCATATGGGCTTTTCGATTCTCTATGAGAAGGTTCATGGGGCAATTTTACTCTAGATTCACCGAATAGACGAGCGATCCCGCAAGAAGATATGCTGTTTTCCCATCATCGGAAACAAAAAGGTCTGTGGTGGTTGCGATATCTTTGCTGATAATTTGCTTTTGATACACACCATTTTTATCGAGGACAACGAGCCGTTGCGCATTCGGCTCAAGGACATAGAGATTGGGTAAATCCGGGGTTGTATAGAGCATAATACTCGAGGAAAATGGCGTCAACATTCCTTTTGGTGAAAACGACAACTTCGTCCCCTGCGCAAATGAAAATATCTCGCCTTTTGCCGTGCCTATCCATACCTTGCCATCAATAACGAGTGAAGTGACGTCGTTACGATCAAGCCCTGGCGCAGATTTGAGCCAATTCTTTCCAGCTCCATACCCAGAACCTTGACTTGGATACTTCATGAGTGATCCATCGCCCTTCATATACACATACGCCGATAAACCAAAAAGGCGGAATAATGAGGGACCGGAACGATCATCTACCTCAATACCAAGAGACTTCCCGCTCTCGTACAGACCTAATATGCCACTGTTCCCTACACCAAAAAGAACAACCACATTTCCGCGTAACCCTATATCCCGTAGGGCAGTGACACTTCCCGCTTCAAGAACGGTTGGTTGTTTTGTTTGAAGATTCATCTGAATAACCGTCCCTTCTGGGTCAAGAAAGACTGCGGTGTTTTTGGTTGTCGCCGATTTTTTTGCGATAAACGACGATTTTACGAGTTGGAAATTATAGAATAACGGGAGTGAGTCGAGTTTTTTCTCGCCAGAGATTGTTGCATAGTATTGTTCTGCAGTTGTAACAAAGCGGCGCAGTGCGTTGTATTCTGTGGACCTTGGTTTTAATCGATGTAGCTCCGCAGTTGAATCGTTCACCACTTGTTGTGTCTCCTGTCGCGCACCGATCATATCCTCTGATTGTTTTCCCTGTGCAGAAGTTAAACGCTGTTGGTATGGCGTAACAACACGGTCAATCGCTTTCCTTTGGTTGTTTTGGTATCGAGTTATTGCGATAACAAGGACGAGAACAGCAAAGAGTATTCCCGCACTAAGGGCAATCACTGTCTTTTTCCGTTTCTCTGAAAAGGAGTGAACGAAGATGCGCGGAAGAAATGATTGTCTCAGCACCCCCTGAAAAATGTTCGTTGTAAGAAGGATGATGGCGTCGCGTGAAAGCAATTTTTTCTGTTTGTGTGGAGGAAGGGGTGGGGTGGTAGGAACTTCTTGGTGAATCGGCACGATCGATTCAATGACATCTTTTTTCTTACTCCTCTCCTCTTCCTGTCCCACTACCTGTAAAACATACGCTGCACTTGTACTTTGTATGGCTGATTTCTGTAGTGTGATCACGGCGGTATCGGCTATTTCCTCAGCTGTTGCTCCATCATGAATCTTTATGTGCGGAACAGCGGTGAAAAACCCCTTAGTACCAAGAATTAGTACGTCCCCCTGATGTATCCGTCCTCCAATAACCCGAAATTCTTGACTGTCCACAACACATCCATATTTTTGTCCGCGCTGAAGATGGACCTTCCCGTTGCCCATTGACCATAAATAGAGAAGTTCGTGATCAATATACGCGGCAGTAAAAGATTCGAGATAATTATGAAATTCTGTGCATGTACGCTGAAGCGCAGTTGAAAGGTCTTCGATTCTGCTGTAGGAGAGTTTTTGCAATTTTTCGATAAACACTCGACCTTTTTCTCTGGTGTTTTCGCCATCCTGCACACAAAATGCGACGATAAAAACACGAGACTCTTCAGGACTGTACTGAAAAACTTGTGGCCAGTATTGACTATCCGGCGCCCCTACAACCGGAGCTGAGGAAAACGTCATATTTTCACTATAACACGGTGAAGACAATGAACCATACTGCGAGCGCGGCGATCATATGAATATACCCAATCATCTTGATGATGCCGGTATACGGCGTTTCTATCGTCTTCGTCATGAGGTCAATCTGCCGAATCATCACCAGCGCAAAAAGCGCGTACATTGTCATCATGAGCAGTAGCACAAACTTTAACGCAATGAGTGGTGTTTGTGGCGAAAACTGCAGGCGTGTAAGTGAATCGAGAAAACCGATAATCGGAGGTTGTGTCATCGAACCCTCCCCTCAATTTTTTCCTGTTGCTCTTCTTGGACCAACTCATTGAGAAGTTTTGCGACTTTTGATGGATGAGGAATACCGGAAATCTCAAACTGTGGAATCTCTGCCGCCGTTTGTACAAGGACAGAACCAACGTCCATGAGTGAAAACAACACTCCTCCTGTCTGCGTGTCAACGTCCTCGATTTTTTCGAGCTGTGCGTAGTTCACCCGCTTATATACCAGCGAATAGAAATCCACATCAATCATTCGTTCATCGGTAATAATGAACGACTCAAAAAACCAAACCAATAATTTTTCAATGATAAATCCTGAGGTAAAAAGCCACCACACAAGCATCAGTACAAGCTTGAAGTTGACTGGAAGTATTGCAAACGGCGGGAAAAACGGAAGGAGAAGGAATGGCGCCAAAATCATAAAAATCGCGAGAAGAATCCAAGGCAAGTTTGTAATGGGATGCCTGCGAAGAAAAAGTAAGATCTGTTCACCATCCTGTTGCGCTTCATATCGCATGTTTTGCGGACGTGCCATAAAAGCATGGAGATGATTGTCACACGGTTCTTCTGCGGCAAGCACTTGCGAATAGTCTTCTGGCTTTCTTGGAGATGGAGAGGACGAAGGCATGAGGGTATTGTATCGTGTACATATAGTCTTGACAATGTCCTTTTTTTAGTCTATATTTGACCTTTATCAAGGACTTTTATGAAAGTATCATCCCAGCTTAAAGTTGCCATCCCACCACTTCTTCTTTCCCTACTTACACAAAAGGCACACATGTTTGGTATGAAGCCAACACAATATATTCGCCATCTTGTTGTAAGCGATTTGAAACAAGAGCGTATTCCCATCTTTCAAGCAAGTTCACAAACAGAGAAGCAATATCAAAAATCGCTTGTTTCAGAAAAAAATAATCAATATGTTACTGGATTTTCTGTGAAAAAAGTGCTTGATCGTATTTAAATATGCGCATCCTTTTTGATAAGGATCTTCTCAAGAAAATTGGCGAAATAAAAAAAAGAAACATGAGACTGTATACGAGAATAGAAAAACAACTCATTCTTTTTGAGAAAAATCCAAAACACCATTCATTGAGAACACATAAACTTGCGGGAAATCTCCGCAGCTCATGGAGTATTTCGCTCGATCGTTCATATCGCATGATTTACCGAATAACTTCATCCGGTGACGCATACTTTTATATGATGGGAACACATAAAGATGTGTATATACCCTAACGCCTCTCTAAATTAAATAACCCTGACTTCAAACTTATCCTCCCCGGTGCGCGAATGTTAAAGACTTTCTTAAACTCAAGACCATCAATATTCACTTCTCCTTGATTTGTATTAAACTTCACTTTTGCCGTATATCCTGAGTTACTATATTCAATCGAAACTGAGTTGACCGAGGTAAATGCGCCACCCATACCGCTTGCTTTATCACGTAGTTCATTCATCGAGTATGGACTGCCACCCCAACATCCGCCCAACGGCGAAATCCGAGTATCGCCGCCTTGTTGAAGTACGCGCCATGCATTGAGAATATCGGCCATTTCTTCTTGATTGAGCCAAGGATGTGAGCGGCCACAAGTATCGCCACCACGCGTTTTATACCATGCTTTATAGAACCACGGACTTCCCGCAATCTTCTCAAACGCCTGATTCGTCCAACCATCACGACCGTTCTTTGTATCCCAAAAACTTGGGGTTGTATGACCGGAGGATGCGGTATCGGTGTACGCATCAATATATCCTCCTGCAGTAGAGGCATACTTTGCCCATAATGGTTTGCCATTTTTTATGAGAACCCATCCCGCTGTTGCGTTCACTGCCTCCTCCCACTTCCCTCCTTTATTTGATGACTTATACACCTGACAAGACTCCGTCGCACAAATGTACCCACGTCTCGCCATGTCCGCAAGGGCATATGAACGAGCAGCTACTGCTTGAGCTTTTAAGGCCTCCATTCCACCCTGATCACCCCAAACTCCTGGAACCTCGTAAATGCGTTTTGCGTATGTTTCCATGTCCATACTTTGACAGTTGTTTTTGCTCGTCCCAACACAGATGCGCGCGTTGCGGTCGTAATCTTTCTTCACCTCAACATCGCCGTAATATGCTTTGAGGATTGTCTCTGCGCTTTGCCCCTCTTTTGCCCTGCCCAGTGCACCGTATTGTGATAGGCCGTTAAAGTGTGGAGCGCCGAAAGAAAATGCTGCAAACGCAGGACTGAAGCCTGGATTGTATGCAGGCGAGGCATTAAAGTCATCTGCAAGGGGAACATCTCCTACTGTTGTTTGAAATGTCCCCGATTTTTCCGACAAAATAGCTTGCTGACGGGCAGAAAGCGCCGCAATTTTCCCGGATAATTCTTGTTGATATTTTTTTGCCCCAGCAATTTCTTTTTTGAAAAATGCCACTTGGCTGTCAAGTTGCTTTTGCAGTCCTGCAAGCCGCGCTTGTTCACTTTCCAAGTCTTTCTTATCTTTTTCTAATGTGAGGATCTCACCCCCCACAGCATGAATGAGTTGTTGATCTTGCTGCTGCAGATTCTGCCAGTACATAAGTTGCTTTGTGAAATTTGAGGCCGTTGTTGAGGACAACAATACGTAGAGTGGAGAAAACGTAAGACTTCTTTTATACTGCTGCCGTACCCGTTGTTTTAGGATGAGATATTGTTTTGCCAATCGCGTTTCTCTCTCCTCTATGGAACGCGCAAGATAGTCTGCCTGCTGTTTTGCCTTCGTAATCGTTGCTTGAATTCCTTTGATTCGTTTATCGAGTTGCGCCACCTGTTGTTCAAGGTTTGTGGTGGCATTGACGCTGGACTGGAGGTCTCGAGAGAGATTGTTGATTTCTTGTTGGATGCTGGCGCACTCACCGCTACATTCTATGGCGAAACTGCGAAAAATCCCCATAAAAAAGAGAAAAGAAAGAAGCGCGACAGAAAACAAAACACGAACTCTCATGCGTACATCCAGAATACAACAAACTCGACGTAGTGCATATGATTATTTTCATGTAAAATATTCACATGATTCTTCTAGCACAGGTAAAAAAAATTGTGGGTTGTGGTCTTTTTGATTTTCTCGTCCTTTTTGTATTATTTGGTACAAATGTAACATATGTACACGCTGCTTCTGATTGCCCCGTAGGGTACGGGGAATATGGACAACAACCTTGTGCAATAAATAGATTGCTTCCTCAAAATATTCCAGGAAATCTCAAATGTAATGGATTTCTTACATTTAAATATGATGCTGGTCGCGGAATAAATATTTGTTTGTCTCCAATAGAAGATCTCTCAGAAACTTCCTCTACTATTCCAACAACATGTGGTGGATACAAACAAGGAGCCTGTAGAAAAAATATTCTACTTCCACAAATACCAAGCAATCTCTTTTGTCCTTATACGGGATTGACGATGAAATACGTCGATAGTATTGGTAGTTATGTGTGTCTCCACCCAGAAGATGACCCAGCAATATTGTATAGTGGACAAGAAACGGATGAAAAACCCACATGCTTTGGTGGTTTTCCTGTCTGCAATTTTGGGTATAAATTAAACTTATTTCCTCCACCTGTATGTAACGGAATTTTGGAAGGACGTCATCCTATTGTCGGTTCTTGCTCTCTCGACCCTAATTGTGGCGGTCGTGGTCAAGTTGCCTGTCAAAATATTTTAGGCAAAGGCTGTCGCCCTGGCCAAGGCACCGCGACAGAAACAAAGGACGGCTCTACCCGCTGTCTTACACCCGAAGATGCAACCAAAAATCTTGCCGTCTTCAACCTGTGTATTCAAACCGGTGAGGGACGTGCGGAATGTCAGGCGTGTTACGACAAACACAATGGTGCGGCGATCTGGACTGCAATCGGATGCATTCCAACAGACAGAGAATCTATTGTCATCGCATTTGTACGACTCGCGATCGGTGTCAGTGGCGGAGTTGTTCTTCTTATCATTCTTTCTGCGGCATTTCAAATTGCAACGAGTAAAGGTGATCCAAAGGCGATGGAGGAATCGCAAGCAATGATCACAAATGCTATCGGAGGAGCATTATTTATCATTTTCTCAATGGTTCTTGTCCGTAGTATTGGAATTGATATATTAAAAATACCGGGATTTTAACTATGAAATACGTCATTACTATATGTCTTGCGTTGCTTGTTTCATTGTCACCTTTTATGGTGTCTCCTGCTTTTGCACAGGGACGTGGTGGAGAGTCAAGTGGTGGAGGAACCAGCGGTGGTGCAACAGAAAAAATTCGGAAGAATATTGATGATGCAATTGGTATCAACTTGGGAGGAGGTTTGACAAGTAGTAATGTAATCACTTTTGGTGCAATCCTCACCGCTCTCCTTCCCTACCTTTACACCGCAAGTGGAATTATTCTTTTTGTGATGATTATCGTTGGTGGTTTTGAGATGTTGTTTGGGGCTACAGAACCAAAATCGCAAGAGTCTGGAAAACAAAAAATTACTTCGGCAGCTATTGGATTTATTCTTTTATTTGTTTCGTACTGGGTCATTCAAATTGTGCAGATCATCTTCGGAATCCAGATACTCTGATAGAGAAAAAACTGGTATTGTAAATGCATGGGATTTTTTTCATTTCTCAATACCGAGACAAAAACAGCTACCCCTCCGGAACGAAAACACATGCCTTCTGGGTGGGAGTCCGTACCTCCCGTTGTATTGGAACACATCTCACGATCTCCAGAGGTAATTCCAAATTCAGTGCGTGTGGTAGAAAGCGCACTGACTGGTGCGCATGAGGCTGTGCGAACAATGATCTGGGCTGATCATGTTAAACATATGGCGAGATCGTTTTATGAATGTTGGCAGGGGTTGAGAGATTTTGGATTTATTGGTAAGGATCGGAAGGGATGGAAACCTCCATCTATAGAAATCATCAAACATGGAGAAGGGTCGCGTTTTCAACATCGTGAGGATTTTTTTGATGCGGATGAAATTCAATTTCGAAATTTTGGATTCCGCGATCTTGCCACCGTAACAATGTTTGGAAATGCCACAGGAATGTTTGAAGAACTTGCGAGTGTCAATGAGGTCCGTGATGGCGGATATGGTCAAGGAACAAAAATTGTGATGTGTGCACTCCTAGCGAACGCGCAAGATCGCCGAGAAGTTATTGATCTCATTCTCAATGATCCTAAGTCGGGACTTACAAAAGAAGAAAAAAGAGAGTTGTCCCAGTATCAGACACAACTCGAACGAGAAGAAGATTTTCAACAAGAAGATTCACCTTTTTTTGCCACAATTCAGGCCTGTGATGAAGATGGGCATTATTTTCGCGTGTACTGTTACCGTGAATCATTGAAGTTTGATAGAAGACCGCTTTGGACATTAAAGTTCCTTGTTGTTCAACTTGATCCCGCAAAAATTGCATCTGAAGACAAGAATACAGTTATTACCTCACTCCACCATCCAACAAAAGAAATACAAGAGGCTTTTTCACATGCGCAAGAAAACATTTTGGATGTGCATCCGCAATATCCAAGTGAAACAAGTCTTGTAAAGCCAGAAGAAGGCTCTGAATCCATGCTCATGACAACAATCTCATCCGAGAAAACAGAGGCAAAACCTTTGATAGGCTCATGGTCTATAGAGATCCTGCAAGAATCATCCCCTAAAATATATTTCCGCGGAACACACATGATTCCGCAGGCTTTACGCGATATGAAGCTTTTTTGTTTTTCATACAATATTGCAAGCGTGGGACCAGAAACGTTTGGAACGGTAAATCGAGTATCTAATAGTACGGCAGTATCAGGACCTATTCCAGACATGATTCGGGCAAGTATTGCTTCTTGTCGTGATTCAAAAGTTTGGGCAAAAATATTTCGGGCGTATATAGAGTACGCCCCTTCTGATGGGATCACCTCTACGGATGATGAGCAAAGATATCCAGAATTTTCTCCCTTGTTTGAAAAGTATAAAGCTCTCTCGCCTCAAGTGATAGACACAATAATTTATGCATTTAACGAAGTTTTTCCACGAGCAGAACGACATTTTGCGTACAATGCTGACGCAATTCATTCCTATCAATTTCTCTCAGGAAAAGATTGCATGTGTCCTCTTTTTCCAAAAGGACCTCTCGTTGAGTATCTCCGCAGCACACTAAAAGTGTTGCCCATTGAATCGTTGGTTGAGAGTGAACTCAAAAAAAACGGGCAAACAATCAAATCAAATGAAGGCTTTCTTCGACTGATTAAAATCCCACAACACGCCCTGAGAGAGGATGAAAAAAGGCCTCCAGAAGATATGGTACTTGACTGCATGCTAACCACTCTTTCATTCGAAAAAACAGGGCTTTCATACTACATCACAAACGATGGCCGTTTAGAGATAACCATGAAAAGTGTTCCTATCGAAGGCCCACATCAATCCCTTCAACGGTCTTTTGATCATGGTAAAAAAGTAGAAGATAACAGCACGATCAAGTTTCTCTCTTTTATGCAGTCGATGAAGTCTCTAGGTTTTTCAACGCAGCTGTGGGCAAATGAGTGGTGTACCGAGTTTGGTGTCCATGATAACCAACCGTTTCTTTCATATGGAACTGCAAGTTATTCTTACGGATTCTTTCCTCGAGAATACAGGAAAGAAGACCGTGATAAACCACACGTAGAATGTAAACTTGTTATCCGAGGAAATGTTGAAAAACTTGTGAGAATTCTTGGGAAACTTGATGAGAAAACACAATCTATTAATCCAGATTGGTCAAAAAGAAAGACCGAGGCTGATTCTTTAGAACTTATTCTCACAAACTTGCGTGAACAGGCAGATAAGGGTCAAGTCGCACTGCGTGATTTAGATAGAGCGAAAGAGAAGTTGGATGAATTCATAAAAGAAAGTGAGAGAAGAAAAAAAGAGGCAGAACAAATCCAAAGATCATTATCTTCAGATATCTTGGCAAGACTCCCCTGGCGAGAACGTATGAGTGGGCCGGGAGGTACATATCTCACCGGTTCAAACGAATGGATCACGTCCCGTCGGGTAGGACGGAGAGGACCACTTCTTCAAGCTTTGTTTACCGAGTCTGCTTTTGCACACAGTAGCATGCCGTTTCTTGTTGACCAAGCATCTTATGACAATGCAAGTATCGCCAAAGAAGAGGGGAGAGAGCGTGTGAGTTTTGGGAATACGGTGTGGAAGGCCCACTGGAGAACAAACGCACCATCCTACTACCCAACAAATTGTTACGATACGGCAAAAGAGACAACTGATGGAATCCTTCTAGAAAGCGAAGCTATTGTTCCTGTTCCGGCAACTTTTGTTGGATTCCAAGGATGGCTTCCGTATAATCCAAAAGATGAAAATGGATATTTGGATGTGCAAGACGACGGTCTTGTAGAAACAGAAAAAGATGTCATTCCTACAAATCGTGAGATTATTTTACCGGTAAGTGGTGAGTACTCCATTCTTTACATTTCCTTCCCTTGGAAAAGCTCTGACTCTGCAAGTGTTCCCACACTCATGTTTGACGCTATTCACAATCATTACGTCATCATATTTCCACCAGATCTCCAGGGTAGCGGGGATTCTGCAAAAGCAAACAGGTTACCGATTCTTCCCAAAGGCACACGCATATACCTCAAGAAAAAAGAGGCAAATGCGGACAATAATGAATTTATTGAACATCAACTGGAAGATAGAAAAGAATCATATGAACTGTTGTTGAAAACTCCGATAACCAAATATGAAGAGCTCGATGATGAGACCAAAGGGGTTCTTGAACTCATTCATAGTCGCGGCTCAGCGCTCAGTCGGGACCAAATAGTCACAATCATCTATCTCTTTTGGAAAAAAAGACGCCTCTATGATCCTCAACCTGAAGGCGCAGATCGTATCATTTCGCTTATAAAGTCCGGCAAGGGAAACTGTCAGGTTGGCGCTGTCCCACTCTTGGAGCTTCTCCGATACGCTGGAATTCCATGTAGAGTACGGAGCGTCCATACCGACAATGACGGTACGGGAATCCTTGATAGTGTTGGACATCTTGCAATCGAATGGTTTGGAGAATCTGGAACATTGCATTATCTTGATCCCCCCAACTCTAAAATTTCTCCAGAATTTTCGCAACAAATTGCTCAAAACATTCTGCATAATGTTTCTTTTACTGTTCTCGATGTTGAGGCGTTGAGGGGCCAAGCTCACACTCCTACTGCACAAATTCCTATTGATATCGCCCTTCAACTTTCTGCTCTGAATGAACATAAAGGAGTTGCATTGACCTCAACTTTTCTTCAAGACGCGGCAAATTTATCGACAACACAAAAACAGATTAGTGTGGACATGAGAAAGCGCATGATTGGTGAACTTGCAAAGGCGATACGAGAAGACAAAGAGAAAAAAGAAACGTCTCCAGACGATCCTGCACACAATCTTTCGATTCAATATGCGAATATCCTTATTGAGCGTTTGCGTCAACTATCAGCTGACATTGAAACACTAAGGTTAGCACAAACTGATATTACCGGTGGAAAAGAGATGTTGCTTAAACATGATTTCATTGCCCGCGAAGCAGAGGCTCTTGTTCGCGAGATCGTTGGAGCTGTACTATAGGAACACATGACAAGACCATGGTTTGATCGACCAGGAGATACTGTAACAATTTCAGAACAAGTACTTCGCGAGAATCTTGGTCGATTTACACATGTTTTTTTCCCAATCGAAAAATTAGTCGCGGCGATTCCAGACGTCAAGACTCTACTAGGCCTTCAAAGAGCTTTATTATCACCAAAAGAGCCGCTTGTTCCAACAACACCTATACACTGCGCAATAATTCTCCCAGAGCGAGGAAAGAGTGTTGAGGTAACATTTAGTGTGTTAACCAACGCAACTCTTATAAAAGCGATGTCTCACCAAGCGCGTATTGTGGTGAACATTCAACATCTTGATGACACCGAATACTCACGTGTCCATAAACAAAGTGGTTTGTTTGCTGTTTTCCTCAATAATCAAGTCCCATTTCCTTCGCCAAGTGATGTTGTAACAACCTCTAGAGACGTTGCGCAGATTACATTACCCGGTTTTGATGAAGAACATTCCATCCCTCTCTTTGCTCTCTCCCCTATAACAAAATTAGCAGGACAATCAGTCATGCTTCTTTGCACACGATTTCCTCTTGAGGGGGCGCAGATTGCAAAAAGTCCAAACCTTATTCACCCCCGTGGAAAAACCGATCCAAAAACTCGAACAGCGCTTTTCTAGCTACTTCCCAAACCTTCTTTTCCTGTTCCCGTAGTCTTCAAGGGCTTTATCAAACTCTGTAATCGTAAAGTCCGGCATGAGGACCGGCGTAAAGTAGAGCTCGCTGTAAACCGACTGCCACGCCATAAAACCGGAAAGGCGGAACTGGCCACCGGGACGAATGATAAGATCAGGATCAGGAACATCTGTGGTATCAAGGTTCAATGAAATTGCCTGTTCTGTTACCTGCTCCGCATTTACCCCACTCGCCACCAGCTTCCGCACCGCCCGCAATATCTCGTCGCGCCCCCCGTAATTTAAGGCAAAACTCACGGTAATCTTTGTGTTGTTCTTGGAGATCTCCACCCACCGTTTTGCCTGCTTCGCAATATCTTTTGGAAACTTTTCGATTTCACCCAAAATGCGCAACCGCACCCCTTTGCGATGAAGGTCCTCCACTTTTTTTTCAAAGGCCATGCGGAACAACTGCATAATTGCTTCGAGTTCGTTTCTGTCGCGATCCCAATTTTCCGTACTAAACGCCCACATTGTGAGGTATGGAATACCCAACTCAATACAACGGTCAACAAGAGGTTCAATAACATGATTTACTACATATTCGTGTCCATTGACCGCGCCCAAACCTTTGGCCTTAGCCCAACGGCGATTACCATCCATAAGAATAGCAATATGTTTGATATTTTTTGCGAGGGTGACTAAAGAAGAAGACGCATCAGACATATCGAGTATTGTACCAGAACTTATTGAATTTCTGTTCCTTCCCACCGCTGTCCAGTAAGTGCGTTATACAAATTATTTTCTTTCAATCCAGAGAGAATGCGCGAATGAATCCCAAGTTTTGCTAAATCAAGTGATTCTCGAACTTTTAATGCCATACCACCAGTAACATCAAACCCTTTTGTTGTGGTGACTGCGTGTTGGAGCTCTTCCCACACTTTTTTCGTTACCACGGAGACAACTTGCTTCTTGAGATCATATACTCCATCTACCTCGACAACATGGATAATCTGTTCAACCCTCCATCCATGCTTCACGAAAATACGCGCAAAAAAAGCGAGTACTTCTTCTGTTGACCAGATCGTGCATCCTTGTGTCTTATCCACAATGACATCACCGCCGGTAATTGGGAAAAGACCTCTGCGAAGATATTCTTCAAACACATCAGAAAAGTACGAGGTCGCTTTTCTTTTATCCGTGACTAAACTGTTGCTTGGACAAAGAGAGACTGCGGGAATTCCTGCCTCAAGAAATTCATGGATAACAAGTCTGTTGAGCTGAGCTGCGGTATCTTGGACAATTGCCATTCCCATACGACTTTCATTATTCACAAATCCTTGCATTGTTTGATACTTCATTGCGGGCGCGTGCGCAAAACTCCCCTGTCCATGCCCAACAATAAAAAGTGGGGCGTGGCGTTTTGTGCTCAGTGTACGTTTTGCGTCGACAATCTCTTGTACCAATCGCTTTAATACATCTGAACGTAGAGAAAGTGGAATATCCTTGTTTGTAATAATCGACCCACCCAGCTTTATGAGGACGACAGATGATTTCATGCGATAACCCCCGTTGACTCTTTTATTTCCCAAACCAAATCAGGATACTGTTCTTTGTTGTACCTCTGTAGAGTTTCTTCAAGAAGTGCACGAAGAACGGCCGGCGTGTCTTCCATAGCGTAGGAAAAATATTCATACCTCTCTCCATGTATTAAACGAAAAACTCGCGCAACTTCTTCTGGCGCGAGAAAAGTTGATAAACGATTGAGGTCTTCATTATGTAATCCATGAATATTAATAAAAACACCCTCTCCTCTAGTTGGCATGCGTCCTCCATTCTTTTTGTAAAACCTGCATATATGATCGCAAAGACTCTGTTTCTACTGCCTGAAGAAAAGTCGCGCCACGCCTTGCAAGTATGCCACATTGTTCTCCATTGAGCAGAACATCTACACTGTACAGATCAAAAACTCCTCGCAACACTTCTTCTGTCTCACTTGTAATCCACTGAAACACTGTAAGACCTAATGGGCGTGAAACAGAGAATACCGTATGTGCAAATGCCTTTATTTCATCCAATGAAAGACCCAACTCAACAAATTCCTCGATACATTCCCTTGTAGCCGCAAAACTTATAGATTCATCAGTATGAACGCCACCGCCAACCGTGCCAAATTTCGCTTGGCGTAAACCCTGACGAACACAGACTGCGCCATTTTTTACTACGACATCGTGTTTTTCTGCTCCGTATATCTCCTTATCTGCCACAGGAACAGGAATAACAAGAACATCGTTTGAGCATCCAACAACCAACAGTTTTACCACTACTCCTCTTTTTTTGGTGGCTCTCTCTACATAGCGTAGAAGCTCTGGTGAACTCATCTCACTGAATTTTTGCATCTCTTCTCCATCCTATTGCTTCACGTAAACGTGGATCTCTCAATATGAGGTGAAACCATGGGCTAAAATCTTCGGGATTATTCCGCATGTTTATCTCTAACTTTTCCTGGGAGATGTACAGAGCATCTAAAACTTCTTCTGGATCCAGCGTTAATTTTCCACGGTATCTACCAACAAATATTCTATCCATTTCCCACTCACTATATTTGTCGTTACATCGCAGATGATATTCAAATGTATAAGCGGGCATTATTTTTGCCCGAGTAATTCCGAGTTCTTTTCTTAAACGTCTTTGTGCGCATTGCTCATATGTCTCTCCCGGCCATACATTTCCGCAACATGTGTTTGCCCACTGTAAGGCGCCGACAATTTTTTTTGCACTTCTCTTTTGAATGAGCAACTCCCCCGTACTATTCAATAAAAATACGGAAACTGCACGATGCCGTTTTCCATCGCCTCGATGCGCTTCTAGTTTATCCATAACGTTAGTCGGAGTATTGTGTTCATCAACACATTGAACTTGATCGTGTTGGTGGTTCATTGTTCATATTCCTTCATAAGTTCTATTATTCGTGACCCTATTTGAGTTGGCCATAATATAAATCCTTCACTCTTTCTCCTTCCACAACATCCCTCTTTTACACATGAACGCCTGTGTGTAGAAACGATAGTTCCGCATGAAGGACAGATCCACCCTGTGGGATTTCTCTCCTGTCCCTGGTTTCTCCAGTATCTCGATGGACTATTCGCTTCGTTCGACACATGTATGTAGTCGCAAGTTGCCCGACAAATCACGCAACTTTTGCCCGGAGGAATCGATAAAAAAGATAGAGGAGAAGGAGTTGATACAAAAGTATTGATCCTGATATCCACAGTGCAAGAAAAAGCCAAAAGACAGAAAAAGGTATTAATGAAAACAAGAGATTCCATCCTATTCTCCAGACAAAAATGAGTACTGCCCAGAGCACAAGTGGCATTCCAATAGTCCACACAAACACTCGATCGCGAATAACTTGTCGCATCGTTTGATATGGATGCAAGAAAAATCCCTGTGTAATCTCAAACAGCGTGTATACCAACGCCCATGAGATGTTTTTTATCGAGATCATTGCGGCCTCCCTATGAGCAGGTCAGCCCAGTGCAAGAATGTTGGAAACCAAAACGACATGATAACGACGCATACAAAAAAAACAAGACTAACAATACTCAAAAAAGCGTGTGTTGCAAACCATACCGCACCACCCCCCATCCACCTTGGGAGAAAACTCGTTTCCATCAGTTCTTTTTGCTCCCGAGCAAGTGTATACAACTGATATTGAAAATCTTTGCTAGATGTGTTCTGCATAAATCCTTTGAAACGCTTTTCTTGCCCTATATAACATCGACTCTATACTTTTCATACTCATCCCCAATGAATGCGCGATTGATTTTACACTTGCGTTGTCTATGTATTTCAGAAAAAGAAGTTCTCGCTCCTTTTGCGTTAGTTTCTTGAGTACCCTACGAACCGTATCCGAAACATCGTGCATAGTATGAAGATGTTCGGGCAACAATGTTTCTCCAAATGGAATGAGTTGTAGTGCGCGTTTGGCATATTTTTTCCTAAAGTAATCCGCAATCTCATGCTTTGCCACCGCACACATCCAAGTAAAAAGCGATGATGTTCCTCTATACAACGGGAGTGTTTCAAGACAAGAGAGAAAAGTATTTTGACACAATTCTTCTGCATCATGCAGATCAGATACTCGAGTAAGAATGAAGGCGAACAGTGGTTTTTGAAACGTACGAAACCATCGTTCTACAGCACGAACATCACCAGATTGAAGAAGTAAAACGTCTGCCTCAGAATAATTATATTTCATACCCCCTCTATTTTACGCTTTTCACCAGAACTCCCAGCCTCCCATCTTCTTTTTCTGCTATCATATTTTTATGCAGACCAGCGTCCAGCCCCGCCATCTGTCGATAAATTTGCTTCCTCAGGATCCTTTTTTTGAGACTCCCGTTGGGCGCATTATGGCGTGGGCCTCCACTGTTGGTCGCTACCTTGTTATTTTTACTGAAATTGTTGTCATTATCAGTTTCGCCTCTCGTTTTAAACTCGACCGCGATCTTACTGATCTGAACTCATCCATTACACAAAAGTCCTACATTGTTGATTCGTACGGAACATTAGAGTCGGATGTACGTCTCATCCAGAAAAAAACGGAGTTCCTCCAACAACAAAAAGGGACACAGGATCCGTTGAGTGCGCTTGATGTTCTCGCAAAAAGCATTCCTAAAGATGTGGTCTATACACTTGTTCAGATTCGCGCACAGGAAGTGCAGATTACTGGGAACGCACTTACTCCTGAATCGTTGGCTGTTCTTGTGCGCAGACTTCAAAAACAACCGCAAACAAAAGCATTGTATGTCGATCAAATTAAAAGCAATACGCAGGGTGGTGCCGGCCTAGAGTTTTCTATTCGCGTGCAAATACAACCCATACCGGGAGGGAAAACGTCATGATACACTCACCGTTTTCTTCAATACCCTCCGCACCACGCAACCAAACGGTGAGGCAGCTGCAACAGTTTTATCAAAAACCGATTGCAAAGGTCTCCACAGAGCTTATTGCAACACTTCTCGCGGTCATCCTTCTCGCGCTTTTTGCCATTCGTCCAACGTTGCTCACCATGTCACAACTGCTCCATGATATCGAGGACCGGAGAAAAACGAGCGACGCACTTTCAAAAAAAATAGCCTCACTTTCTACATTAAGTAGTGAGCTTCCGACGTTAAAGAATGAAGTAAGCTTACTTCATAAAGCAATACCGAACACACCAAATTTTGATGGATTCATGCGACGTCTTGAGTATGTCGCAACGGCACATACCGTACTCATTAACTCGCTGCAGGTCACACAAGTTCCAAAAGAAGCAACGAGCACCGCTCCTCAGCTCACAAGTTATTTGATCAGCGTCAATCTGAAGGCCCCATACCCACTCGTCCGCGCGTTTATTGCCGAGATGTTGGCAATGGATCGGTATGTTTCGGTTGATTCGCTTGTAATGAATGCGAAACGAGACGAATTTGAGAAAACCAGCTCACTCATTACAACTATTGCTTTTCGCGTTGCATACTATGGCACTCCAATACAACTTCCAGGAAGTTCTGCAAAGAAGGATGAAAAAACACCATGAACGCAGCACAGGAACAACCATTCATCAAATCGCTTTTTAGAAGACAGATTATCCTGACGATTTTTGTCGTATCCTTGGTTGCTGTTGGAGTTTGGATCGGAATGACAATATATTTTTCTCTTCACAAATCGTCTATTCCGCCAACAGTTCAGCGACAAGTTCAACCGCTTACCCCCGTACTTGATATAAAAACGCTTCAAGACTTGAGACAAAGAAAGTTGTATCCCGATGAAGTTCTGTCAACTTTCCCTATTATCAAAGAAATTACCGAGACAGATGAAAAGGGATTAAAGAAGACTGCGGTTACAGCAGAAGCAGGAACACCAAAAAAAGAAAGCACAGCGACAGAAAGTGCGACACAAAAAACCGGAACATCGTCTGCAACTCCTCAATAAACCTGTGATACAATACTTCCATCATGAATGGCACGCTTATTGCTATTGATTTGGGTGAGAAATATAAATTGAACAGCTCCTCTTCCGTTGCAGACGTCTTTGCTACTCCAGCAGATTTTTTAAATAAAGTTGTTCTTCCAAACATGTATGTGTTTGCTGGAATTATCATTTTTGGCTTGCTCATTGGCGGCGGACTTACTATACTTATGTCAGGAGGAGATCCTAAGGGAACAGAGAAAGGAATGCAGACTATTCAAACTGCAGTCATTGGTTTTTTGGTCATCCTTTCTGCTTATTGGATCATCCAAGTTGTACAAATTGTCATAGGACAGCCCATATTGAATGGTGGTCCGTAGTAATGTAGGAAAAAGAATAATGGCAGACTCAACATTTTTTGGAACAATAACACCGCCAGCTGCGATTGCAGATTACGGTGCTAGTGGTGGACTTATTACTCTCACAACAAATCTGTTAAGAATGGCAATTATTGTAGGGGGACTCATTGCTCTGTATAACATTGTCATGGCTGGATATACCTATCTTACTTCAGCAGGAGATGCAAAAGCACATGAGAAAGTCATGAGTAAATTAAACATGAGTCTGTGGGGTTTGGTCATTATGATTCTTGCCCCTGCCCTTATGGCTTTGACTGGATTTCTCCTCTTCAAGGATGCTACTTTTTTTGTGAGTCCTGTTATTCAAGGCCCGGGAGCTCCTGCTTCATCTGGCGGTGGTCCAGAGGGGGGTCCGGGAAGAAACTCCGGTTCCTCATCCAATGGAGACATTGACGCTATTCTCAAAGCGCTACCTGATTCACTACGAGATCGGAACAATAACGGGGGAAGAACGCGATGAACGTACTCTCTTTACTTGCGCAAAACCCTCTTCAAGGAACAATCCAGGGAACGAGTCCGTATTTCCGACCAGCAGATGGAACTGGAGCCGAGGCAGGGGGCGGAGCAATTGAAAAATTTCTCTCTGTTTTTCTGGGTTTCTTCACTATTATTGGCGGACTTATGTTTCTTATGTACTTCGTTTTCGGTGGGTTGGCTTGGCTTTCCGCCAGTGGGGATAAAGGAAAGGTTGAGGCTGCTCGAACTCAAATGACGAACGCTGCGATCGGACTCATTATTGTCATTCTTGCTCAGTTTATCATTAGTATTGTTGGTGGTGTGTTGGGAATCAGTATTCTCAGTCCCGTAAAAATGTTGGAAGGGTTGTGGCAATAATATGACGTTATCTACAATGTTGGCCGACATCTCAAATCCCGCTCTCCCTGCAGGACTGCAAAACGCAGCTAATCCCGATGTTGCTGGTACAGGTTTGGGGAAATATATTGGAATTCTGTGGCAAACTTCCCTCGTTCTTGGTGGATTGGCGGTTGTTGCATACATGATTATGGGTGGGTTGACCTGGATTTCTGCGGGAGGTGATAAGGGGAAAATCGAGCAAGCAAAAGATAGAATCACACAGGGTCTTATTGGATTGGCTGTATTATTCTCAGTCGCGGCCATCAGTACATTCTTTGGCACCGCACTTGGAATTGATCTCTTGGCACCAGATTTCACACGCATCTCTGGAGATCTTGGCGGAACCTCCTCTACTGGAACGGGGTCTTCGAATCCGTATTGTCAGGGGAAAACTCCAATTACTCTCAATAATCCAAATATTTGTAATACATGCGGTGGAAAAAATCAGGGTATGTGTGGATTTGGGATTAGCGACACCTGTAACTGTAATGCGGGAAACGCTCCATGCGACTCTGGGGTAAATCCGGACGGACGCGGAGGATGTAAATAAAGGAATAGTATGACGTTACCAATACTACTTGCGCAAAAAGTTGATATCCGATCGAATTTGGGACCAAAAGTTCAACTGGACTTGGGAACATTGATTGGACGATATGCTGGGCTGGCTCTGGCCGTTGCTTCAGTTGCCGCTTTGGCATACATGGTTCTTGGTGGATTCATGTGGATTATTGCAAGTGGCGATAAAGGAAAAATAGATAACGCAAAACAGATGATTACACAAGGGCTCATTGGTTTGGCTGTGATGGTGAGTGTCTTTGCAATCTTCCGCATTATCAACTATTTCTTTGGACTCGACATTACAATAGTAAACCCTTGATATACAGAGAAAGAACATATAGAATACATCTAGGACAAAAGGAGGAAATATGCTCGCCCTACTCGCACAAGCAAAACCACCAATCACGATTGATCCCCAATCGAATGGGTTCAAGATCACCGACATCGGTCTTCTTTTCTCGCGCGTCTTGAACGTCGCGTTGTTGGTTTCTGCTATTCTTGTTTTCGCATATCTCGTTCTCGGTGGCGTTGAGTGGATTACATCGGGTGGAGATAAAGGAAAAACAGAGAATGCGCGAAACAAAATTACCGCCGCACTTGTTGGTTTGGCGATTGTTGCAGCGTCATATGC
Organism: Minisyncoccota bacterium; assembly: GCA_016211945.1. GTDB lineage: Bacteria > Patescibacteriota > Microgenomatia > UBA1400 > UBA12028 > JACRHV01. The sequence continues at coordinate 97,343 of JACRHV010000006.1, read as the reverse complement.
ATTGATGCAGGTTGTTGCGTACTTCTTTGGAGTTGATGTCTTCAATATTGGAGCAACGCTTCCAAAAGGGTATTAATCTTTTTTTTATTGAAGTTAAGGCCCCGGGGAACCGGGGCTTTTTGTTTACTTTCCCTGGTGTGATACAATTCTTTTATGCAAAAACACTCGATTTTTTCTCGAACAATGTTTCTTCTTTTTTCGTTTCTCATTGCTTTTTCCATCTCTACCTCTCCTGTATACGCTCAGAGTACTTCTGAGTGGACAACGATTAATCCAAAATGTGTCGGAAAGGGCACAAATGAACAAGACGTCGCAACGCTTGTTGGTATAGAGTGCGTTGTTTCGAACATCCTTGCCATTGCGGTCACTGCCGTAGGAGTTGCCTCATTTGTTATGCTTATTGTTGGAGCACTTTTGTACTCAACTTCCGGCGGAAATCCCAAAGGAACCGAAACGGGACAAAAAACAATCACCGCAGCTTTTATTGGGATCGCGTTATCCGTTTCCGGCTTTATTGCACTGAACTTTATTTCCAGTTTTACCGGCGTAGAATCGATAAAAACATTTCAGATTGAGCTTCCGGATAAATAATGTTAAAGAGTTTTCCCTGTACACAGTGGTGAGTATGCGTTACCGCTGATGATCTGTGTAAGTTGTATCATTTTCTGACTATACGTTTGATCTTCAAGCGGTCTTGCATTACTTCCCGATTTATATCGCTCTAATGCCGCAACACCATCTGCACCCAAAGTATCCTTTCCCTTATATCCTGCGATGAGCGTTTGGAGCATGATGTCGAGTTTCTCATCAATTCTGCCCATGTACTCGTTATCCTCCGGACATTCTTTTGAGTGACCCGTAATAGGAGTCACCACTCCAAAATGTTGACTCATCCGATCTTTCCTCGCTGTTTTTAGTCCACCATTTTCATTTAATGCAATAGAAATTGCGATGTAGGGATCAACAACCTTACCGTCCGATGTCTTTGCAGATAATGTGCGCTGAACAATATACGAATAGCACGACACTCCACCGCATTCAGGAACAGACTCAAAGAGATATTGCTTTGCCACGCTATCGTATTCACTCGGACTTGGGTTTGTGGTTGGATCCTTGCACTGCCTTACCGGATCACTCAAATAACCAGAAAAATATTTCCCCCAATCTGCGCGTGAAGGAAGACTTGCTAAAATGTCTTGTGCGTGTGCCTGTGCCGTTGCTTCATCAACCCATACATTTATACACGCGATATCTCCCTTTGTAGATGAGGTTGTTGTATTTTTGATCGAACTTGTACTTCCCGCACCCGCACAGTTTGTCCCCAATAAATAGTCTTCCAGTCCACAATATTTATCTTGAAAGTTGGCACTTCCTTTACTCGAAGTAATGTGTGCCATCAACTCAAAGATGCCCCGCGCTAACCATCCTCCCGGAAGGATGGGACGAAAATCGGTTTTTCCCTCTTTATATCCTGGATTTTGTGATGTTTGCTTTGCTGTAATCTCTGTTTTCTTCCGCTCCGGAATTGAGCAGTCTCTTGGCAAAATCCCTCTATTTGCACAATCTTGTCTTGCTTTTGCGACGCGTGCTTCATATTCATCTTTAGATTCTGTGTAATATGTGTCCGGATTCCCATCTTTGCCGTGCTTTCCCGTAGAGTCTGCGGTCAGATCGTTTAGTCCAAAAACCTGGCCGTTTAAGCGAAGAAAACGATTCCATAGCGGAACTTGTTTATCATAGTCTGCTTTAGACGGATCAAGTCCTGCGATATTACCAAATGCGTTAAAGTCGTTCTTCTTTTGCTCTGTCTCTAAAATATTTTTTTGTGCAGAGTACGGGATCAACGCTCGCAGAAAATCCTGTTCTGTCGAGAGAAGATATCCGTATTCTTGCGGTAAAAGGAGATATCCCCGAACGTAATATTCATACGGATCTCTCCGAGTACCCTTAGGAGCACGGATGAGCGATGTAATCTCTGTCGCCGACTGCTTCACCTTCCCCCACAACGTTTCTTTTCCATCCTTTATCAAGGAAATGCCACCCTGTGAATGGAGTGCTTGCGCAGACTCACCGCGGACGAGTTCCGGCGCCACATTGCAACTATTCCAAATATCAGGAGGTTGGGCCACGAGTTCATTTCCCTGTTTTACATCCAAATTTTGCACAAATTCTTTTGTGTAGATTCCCGCATTGATGCGTCTCCATATCGTTTTTGCAAAAGCGAGATACGTTTTGTTTGCCGCTAAAGACCCCACCGACGGAACATATCCTCTCTTGTTATAACTGTCATCGCAAACAGGACATTGAATGTACGGTTTTTCCTGACTAGCGTCATTGAATGCATTCCATGGTTGATCGAGTTGAGACTCAATCATCACTCTTCTTTTTTGTTCACTTTCTGCCAATTGGTTTATCTTTGCTTGCGGCATGAGTGTTTGAAATACTGTTGTGTACGGACTATCAAACGAGGCGAACGAATTTCCAACAACGTCTTCCTGTGACGAGGTGCTAAATACATTTGCAGGAACTAAGAAGGGAATTACTTGGAATGTCACATTGGCATAGTAATCGCGCAATGTTCTGTAGACCGGGTGGAAATATTCTGAGCTATCCTGAAAAGCGGCTTTGTCTTCCGGATCATTTGAGTCTTTTTTATACCTCCCGGTATTGTAATAGACAAGGTATCCAATTTTAAACGCATTTTTTGTGAGCGGTTGGACTTGGGCAAGGTCCTTCATGAGATTGGGGTCTTGTTTTTTTACTACAAGATCACAATAGTCTTCTGGTGTCTGTAGCCCCTGAGCAGCCGCGTTGTCTTTTACTTGTTTGAGAATATCCAAATAGCGCACTTTTTGTTTTCGACTGTTCTCGAATTCATTGTTCAATGTGCATTTTCCCCTAGGCACTATTTCTTTGTCTGTTGTTGATTGCTGTGCTTGCGGTTCTTGGCACATCATCTCAATTGCCTTTAAGTATCGAACTGTTTGAGTGCAGTACTGCGCCTTTGAAAGAAGTTTGACGTTGGGTGAATATAAAAGCGGATCCCCTGTTTTTCTTCCCTCTTTTGTGTTCGTTCCAAAAAACGACTCAATGCTTTCTGCCCTGTTATTGTCCATTTGCTGACCTTTATCATTAAAGGTCGCCTTCCTATACAACGGAACCGTAAGATTATCATTAATAACAGTAAAGTTTGCAGTGACAGGATCGAATACGCAGTTTGGTTCGTTCGTATTTGATCCTATCTCACTTGTGCAGTACTCGCTGAGTGTTTTTGCCTTGTCGCCAAGTTTTTCCCAATAGATTTTTTTATCTTGGTCTTGAATCTCAGCGTCTGTCCAAAATTGCGGAGCACACATCATGACGTATCTTGACGCACTTTCCTTCCCTCCTTTTTCCCCATTTAACAGCACATTTTTATAGATATCTTTGTAGACATAGATGCCGTCTACCTCATCATCTGGGGTTTTTGATTCATCAGTGAGTGATTTTGCCCCGAGACAGGTTTGTGGGTCCACCTCATCACCATCAATCGTGTACACTTTTCCTTCTATATAGTAGAAATATCCAAAAACTGCCTTATCTTTCTTACAATAATTAGCGAGTAGTGCGGTCGCATATTCCACATTGGATGGCGGAGCGTTCTCTTTATAGAACCGCATGTACTCAGCAAGCGGCGATTTGGGGTCTTTTGGTCCATACTCTGTGAGTATTGTTTTTGACGGTACTCCGGAAATTCCCGATTTGATTTCTTCAATCCGTTTTTTTGTGTCCTCTGCACTGTTTTCATAGATGTTTGCTACAAAGATTGTATTGTGCTGTGTATATGCCCTCCCCGCCCCTGACACAAAAAGTTTCCAGTTGTTCGGATGGTATGGGTCAATGGTTGCAGCAGCAAGGTCGTACCTTCCCATGTCTAATTTTGGCGACCCTGACCATATCACATCATGAAGTGGTGTGTACGCAGCTCCCGCAGCCTCAACTGAAACAGCAATACTTTTCCATTCATCTACTAAGTTATTCAGTTCGTTTCCCAACACAACAACAGGTTTTCCTGTAGTCTTCCAACGCACACCATTGAGTTGTTGAACAAGCGTTTGCATTTCTTCTGGGGTTGCTTTGCTTGAAACGCTAATAATACGAAGAGCAACACGAAAGCCTTCTGCCTTGTCGGCAAGTTCTTGGATCTCTGCTGTTGACCATTGCGGATCAATGTTGATGGTAACGGGATATCCATCTTGTTTGCTCAACTTGCTTCGAATAAGGCCTAAAACACCGATCTCCGCTCCACGATCAAAATGGGCAACATGCGTTCCCAACTCTACCGCTCGAATACCGGAAGGAAATGCCAGAAAAACAAAAATGGAAATAACAGAGGTAATAAAGAGAGAAAATCGAGGAACCATATCTCTGGTATTGTACCAGGAAAATGCTTGTTGTTCTCTCGATTGTTCTGTACAATACGAAGACATGAAACGCGTTTTCTCTTTTCTTGTGATCATTGTGCTTTTTTTTACTCCCCATACCGTGTTTGCTGTTGCAGAAAGGCCTTCAGAAGACTTGCGAAGATCGCTCGTAACCCCAAGCAATGAAGAATTTAATGACGCGGTCAAACACACACAAGATACGGGTAATATTAACAATGAGGCATATAATCTGGGAACTTGGGTGCGAAATAGTCATTCGTGGACCGATATCCTTATTGGAGGTCGTTCGACTGATGGAGAGAGTGTTATTCAGGGGGTTGTCCCACAAATGGGAAATATGATGGCCGCCATGATCACACATCCTCCGGCAAATACTGGTGTTTGGATTGCAGATCTTTTAGAACATTCTCCTTTTGTTCCTCAAGCGTATGCACAAGGTATTGGGTTTAAAAGTTTGAGCCCTATTCTTCAAGTATGGAAGGCATTTCGCGACATTGCGTATATCTTCTTTGTTCTGGCATTTATGTACATCGGGTTTATGATTATGTTCCGGCAAAAATGGGGAGGACAGACAGCGGTAACCATAACGAGTGCTATCCCAAATTTTCTCTGGACCGCGCTTGCTATTACTTTTTCGTTTGCAATTAGTGGTTTTCTTATCGATATCATGTATTTGATGATATATCTCATCATAGGCATCTTTAAGTTACAAAATTTGCTTCCTCCAACGCTTACCGATCCACTTGGACAACCAATTACGCTTGAAAAAATTGCACTTTCGAACAATATTTTTTCAAATGGACTACAACTCATATTCGGTGGAGGAAGTGGAAATCCAACGGCTGGAGCTGCACTGTCTGTTGGGAAACTTGTTGAAGGGTTTTTCTCCAGCAAAGACAGCAATATTTATCTTCAAGGACTTGGGAAAATTGCGAATGTTTCGGGTGCTATCATTGCAGAGCTTGTTTTTGCCATTGTTATTTTCTTCTCTGTCACACAAACATTTTTTAAACTGCTCATGAGTTATGTCAAGTTTATTATCAGTGTTATTTTTTCACCAATATTACTTTTGTTAAACCTTTTTACCGGAAAACTTGATTTTAGTGAGTGGCTGCGCAGTCTTTTTGCCACACTTCTACCGTTTCCCGTTGTTATCACAATGATATTTCTCGCCATGGTTTTAGGGGGTCAAAGCGAAACAAAGGGGGTTGGATATAAATGGATTGATGGTACAGACTCAAGTCAGGCTGCGGGATTTCAAGCTCCACAAATTAGTACATTTTGGGCTGACTCTAAGGGCATTGGTGCTATCCAAGGCCTCATTGCTATTGGCATCCTCATGCTCATGCCAGAAGCGATCGATATATCTCTCAAGATGTTGGGGAATCCGAAGAGCCCATTCGACCAGTATATACCAAAGATCAGTGCCAACTTGCAAAAAGGGTGGAAGGGTGGCAAGTTGGTGGATGGGTTGGACTGGACAGATACAACAAAGTTGCCATATGGCGGAGTTTCTGGAGAGAATATTTTGAAGAAGGGGGCTGTTGGAGTTGGTGCCGCTGCAGATGCTGGCAAAGGTGCATTTATTAGCGCTGGAAACTTTGTTCGCGGAACAGGAACGGACCCGTTTGTTCCTATCCAAGAAGAATTTAAAAAAGGCGGTCATTGGGCTGCAAATAAAGTTGGAGATACAACTTTCGCAGATAAGAAAGACGCCACAAAGAAGAGTTAATTTCCCTTTGATTTTTTATTTTTTCTTCTCTTCCATTGGGGCTTCAGGAAGCTCGATCTGCGCATTTTGTCTTCTAAATTCGGCCCAGGTTGTTCTCGCCCAAGTTCTATCTAAACTGTGTGGAGATAAAATGGGCGCATACTTTCGCGCAAGAGTACCGGGAAATGCATAGGTAACAATAGTTCCCCTTCCAGCAAGTCCCGGTGCAACGTAATCTGGAAATCTTCTTACAAAAAACTGTTGTGTATTTACTTGTTGTCCGTCTTCATCTTCGAAGCCTCCTGTGGAAAATGTTGCACCTTCTTCAAGAAGTTTTCTTACAGCAACTTTCAAACTGTCAAGATTCGCTCCATCTGGATGTTTCAAATTATATTCTTTAAATAACATAAATATATGGGATAAAATCATCTGTGCTCTATACTCTGCATCAATCATTGGAAGCGCTTTTGTTCCTGAAAACAAATTCTCACGAATATTTCTCACATCTTTTAAAATAATATCCATGTCCTTTTTTGCGTCACCGGTAAACGAAATAGTTTTTGCACATTCTTCATAAAGTTTCCCAAATGAGTCATATCCCTTGAAATAGTCTTTAAGAGTCATGGGTTTGCCCCTTAGCCTATCCGCTTGTCTTAATACAAAAAATTCATAAAGAGTTGGACATGGGTTTTTCCCGTCTATTAATTGATATCTCTTTTGCCTTATGGGGGCATAGGTATCTAAGTATAATTTCGTTGCGCGATCTGCTAAAAGCAGGTTATCTAATTTTCGTCTAGCCACGTCCTGAGATGTATGAGCTCCTATATCGAATTCTGCTAGCCTGGTCCATTGTGGGGGCATCGCTGCAAATGTTAATGCAAAATTAACAGGTTCTTCTCCTTTTCCAGAAATTTTATATGCCGCCGAAACATTAGGATTATGTTTTTGAACACATTCAATTGTTGCGGCAAAATCATGCCTAGGAGACCATCCTCTTGCATACTCTGCCATAGCAAAATACCTTCGCATATCCAAACAGATTGCTAAATAAATTCCTATCGTGAGTGCGTCTCCCTGTACTCCAGAAATTCTCCCAGCCTCAGCCCACAACTTATTCCTTGTAGGTTCATCTTCTCGATAATTAGGAGCATAAAATTCATTTGGTGCATTATTTATTTGTTTGGTACTGAAAAGATAAGCAAATGCATCAAGAACTCTAGATACTTGATCACGTTTGTCCCATTCTCTTAAAAAGAAATCATAGTCCTTTTCGTCAAATTTATTTGATCCATTCCCCCCCCATATGTCCCCACTTTTATCTTGTCCTTTTATTAGGACATCATAGGATACAATCATTGATTTACTTGCACCAGCATATGATGCTGCATCATACAATCTTATGCGCCTTCTTACATATTCACGCTTTTCTCCTTGAAGTAGTTCTTGTAGTGCGTCAAGATATACAACGGTTTCTCTATTTTTTATGTTTCCTGTTCCCTCTTCAGAACTTTCTAATGCAGATAAGTATTTATCTGCCTCCATCATAAGTTCATTTTGAGATAATCCTCTTTTTTCATACATTCTTATAATGTCGGGTTTTGCTACATTAGGAGGCGCATCCTCATCAACGAGGGGTATTGCGGGTGTCCGCGTCCCCACTTTTCTTTTCGCATCGCGCGCCTTTACAATCCACTCTCCAACTATCTTCGCTAAAGTATCTTCATTGAGTTGATTTGCTACTCTACTTGCAACAGGACTGTTTCCTCTTCGTTGAAGAAGTCTATTTCTTTCTGCCTCAAGTTTCGTAATAATATCTTGAAGATTTGTGTCCGCATCATCATCTGCTGCGTTTGGATCAAAATTTGGATCCAAAATCATCTCAATGTATGTTTTAAAGTCTATTCCAGTTCTTGTGATTATAGAGTTTTCTAAATTGCGCAACTCCGCATCAACCCACACATCCATTCTTCTTCGTTCATCGATGTTGTCTAATGTTTGTGAGTCTTGAATGATTTGTGCTAATACATCTGCTATTGATCTTAGTTTTAATCCTACCTTGTTTACTCGATCAAAGGCGGTTAAGGCATCTCCCTTTTTTCTCAATTCACCTTCGAGGCTAGAAAGCATTGGAACGTTATTTATAACTCCCCTTTCAGAAGGACTATCATCGTACGCTATAAGTCGTTGTTGCCAATCATTTATCGTTTGGAGCACTTGATCAACGCTTACTCTTATACCCAACTGTCCCAATATTTGTTCAATTTCTAGTCTTACATTATTTTCTACTGTTGCATCAGTAATATCCTTCATGTCTACTGGTTCTGGTTCTTCCATCATTAATTCTGGATATGCTTGTAAAACCCCTTGAAGTTCTTGAGAAAAAAAGGTATGAGACTGGAGCGATATTTGCCCGGCGGGCGAAGTAAACATTGCGCGATACAACACCCGTGCTTCACGGAGATTTGATGGGGTAAGTCCTTGAGATAATATCTGTCTTAACTTAAGCCGAGACGCAGCGTACAATCCTAATTTCACTTGTTCAGCTGGATATTGTGTACCGGTTATTTCTATTTGACAATTCGGCCGCTCAAATAATGATTCCGTTTTCACACGAAGTTCGTCACGCACCGCCTTCATAAGTTCGTCTGCACGGACATATCCATCACGTTTCAATCTCTCATAAAGAGAGATGCTCGCGTCTGTATATGCTTCAATGTCGTCCAAAAAAACTCTTAGGGCTGCGTGTTCCTCCAAAAGAATTGGTGTTGCTGGGGGAGCTCCACGAACAGCGCGCATTTTGTCATATAATGTCCCCCGTGCTCTATTGAATGCATAAAATTCCGGGAAATTTTTTATTTCTTGTGGCCCAACCCTCTCCTCTGAAACTTCCTCTATTACTTGTGCTGGCGTTTCTAATCTAGTAACCATGGTACTTATTTTAACACGAGATTGGCGGGAGCGTTGTCTTTATTTTTACATTTCTATTACCAGAGATTTACTGGTCTGAGAGGCATCGAGTTGTCTTACTACAAAAGTAAGCGATTATTTTTCCTTCTCCGTAGCATCCATCGCCATCTCTAAAAATAAATCTAGAGCGTCTTGCGAGAGTCTGAGTTCTTTTGATTCTCGTTCATCTACTTCTTTTTGTTCATCTTTAACCTTCACCTTTATCCCTCTTCTTCCTTCCAGACCATCACATAACTGTTCTTTCAGTTTTTTCACCACAGCATCGCGCTGTATGGCAAAAAAGAGTTTATATTTTGAGATAAGCCACATTTTATATTTGCTAAAATCAAACTTTTTTTCTTCATCGAGAAATTCTTTTGCTGTATTTTTATTCTGTATATTGTTTTGAACATCGGTGTCGCCAATTTCTAACAGTGTTTCCTCCATGGCGTGGAAACATCGATTATTTCCTTCTGGTGGCTGGCCAAAAACTTCTACGATATGTGTGTGTCCAACCAACCAATCCTCCCCTTTTTTCTTCATATGTTCAAAACTTCCAGAGGATGATCCGTACGATCCTCCCACTAGAAGAAATTCGATAAGTTGATCAATATGGGTCCCCTGTATAACGTGTTCTGAGAACTCACCGGGCAGGGCTAACAAAGCCTCTTTTAGCTTTCGAAAATGGCTTTTCTTTTCTTCGTCCAAATTTGGATTCTCAATAATCTTGTCAAGAACCTTACTAGCATCTTCCTTTTTTATCTCTTCCTCTGTTTGCGGTTCTTCTTTAGAAGCTCTCTGACTTTCTTGTGTTTTTCGCACGATTTCTCGAGTAAGTCCCTCAGAAACTACATGCTCCAACTCCAGTCTATATGTAAGTTTCTCCTCTGAGGGAGAATCCTGAAGCACGCGAGTAATCTCAAAAAAAACTTTTGCAGATTGGGAAAGATCAAATAAATCTCTAGTAAGAATGTGGGCTACTTTTTGCTCGGAATTTCCTAACGTAAGGAGAATGGGCTCATGAAGTGTTTGCATGTTCTTTTTATGTTCTTTTCTAAGCTCCTCGAGATTTTCTGGAGCTTTCGCCTCCTCTATATAAAAGGCGGTATTTGCTTCGTTGAGCTGTCGAACGAGTGCGGCAAGTAGATCGTAGTCTTCTTCCTTTAACTCTTTCTTTTGTTTTTTCTCATCTTCTGGGGCCACGTTTTTAGTGGCGGCGTCTGCGGTTGGCATCCACGTTGCGGCTCCACCATCTACAACACCTTCATCTGCTACTGCATCAGCTGTCGTATGAGCTGAAGCGGGCTGAGAAGTAAATGCCTCCACCCCTTCCACACCGAGCATTGATGTATCAAATCCCATATGCTCCATCCTACCTACCACTCTATAAAAACGCAATGATCCATCAATAATGTATTCGCCACCCACACTCCACATTCAATCTTCACAACCATCATATTCTCTGCTACCATAATCCAACTCGGAACCACGTGGAAATCGTGGACTGTGCCGCAACTGTGAACTCCTCCATGGAGAAAGTCAGGAACGAGTAAGGACATTATATGGCCGTTGCAGCCGAAACTCGTACCAGACGTTCTCCAACCAAAGAATATATTCAACAACGCACTGGCATACCTGTTCCTCGATTCAATCTCTACCACACACTCCGTGGTCCCATTGAATCTCTTTTTCAGCACTACGGAAACACTCCTTCATTCATTACAAAAAAGCGCGTTCGACCGCACGTTTCGGAACTTTTACACAAAGAGTACGCGACGTATCTCCAAGAAGAAATGCGTTTTCGTTTTTACTGCAACGTCGTCACTCCTCTGTGGCATACAGCACAAACATTGCATATCGACGATTTGGTGGGAGTTCAATACGCACACCAAGGTCTTATGGATCAGCAGCGCAAAGCGATGATGCTTGCCATGAAGAATCATGACCTAGAACGAGCACAGCGGTATGCAAGAGAAGCAGCTCAACTTAAGGAAGTGATGACTCTTATGAGCTCCGAACTTTCTCATACAGCGCCACACATGCTTATTGAACACATCGCACACACTCCTCCTGAAGGATTTATTTCATATTCAGGTTCTCTTCCTCAGGACATCCGAAAGACTATTCCTCCGCACATGCGAAAAGAAGCTGATAGGGCGACATCTGTTGGTCAAAAATATATTTTTGCGATGCCAGATCACCAAGTATATCATCCAGACAGAGAATCATTTCTTGAGGCCGTCCAGCTCGCATACAACCCCTATTTACCGGAAGGCCACCAATTCTTTGTGTTTCTTCATCAGTACAAGGCCGCTCTTCCTTTGTCTGAGCTCTCACATCTCATGGAACATGCATCTCTCCATACCTCCCAACCCCCTCTCCCCCAAACAGAACCGGAACTAATGCAACAGATTCTTCCTGTTGATTTCATGTTTCAACATTTGGACACACAATCATTCTTCACGGCGCTTCTCCACAAAGCTTCTCTTGATTCCCCTCAGATTCAAACTATTCTTACAGAACACCAAACAGCAATTGCGCGATTCAATACTCGCGAAAAAAGAATGAGGAGGGTTGTGGAGACCATGACCTCTGTTCTGATTGAAGAATATCTTCACCACGACGCGTATTCAGAAGCTGCGCTGAGCATCGCAAACGAGGTTGCTATGAATGGTCTTGGATTTGACGATGGCGATTTTAATTCAAATGCGGTGTGGGATGCATACAAACAATTTCTGCATCCAAAACGGCGAAAAACTCTTGCTTCAGAAAAACTTCCGGAAGTACGAGAAACATTTTTGTCCCACATTATTAAAAAAGCACCAACCATGGGTTCTCTACAGTTTGACTTTTTGTCAGTCGTCGACTGCGCAGCGGGAACTCCGTTCGGCGGCATACGAACGGTGTTATCACAACCTTCATTTGCCTCCTCTTTAGGCATCCCAGACCTACAATCTTTTGGAACTTCTGATGCACTTCTTTCATTTTTTCGTAGTCAAGATTTTACGCAAGAACAGCTCCGTTCCTTCATTGGTGCGCACCGATTTGACACAGCGTGGAAGTTCTCTGATGAGGGGTGTAAAAATCCTCTGTGTGAGCGTAAACGTGAAAAAAAACATGCGGGAAAACATGTTGGCGATTGGGTTGGCGAGTGCGGAATTTGTTATTTTTGTGAAGCAAAAGATACCTTAAAATCGCTTGTGCGCCATTCTGAAGAAAAAAATGCGTCATCAGAAAAACCAACTTCTTACACGCACGATACTGAACATCTACCCTCCTGGCTTTCAATCGCATATGCGGGTGGCATGCGATTTGGTGTATTTGAAATGACATATTCAGCGCTCGTTGGAAGTCCTGCGCGGCTTGTGTCGTAGTTTTCATGTACAATACATTCATGGCTCATATCCAGACGGAACACACGATATCTGATGCTCTAAAAAACGCCATAGACCGCCAATACGCGATCAAAGGAAGAGATGTTCTTGAGATGCTTGAGCGGTATCGCAATGATACCGTTTTTTTCTATCTTTTTAGTGACGGAACATACAGCGCCGATAGCTTTGTTTCAGAATCTGAAGGAAAAACGCTTGTAGGACTCACAAAAAGTGCGGTTATTTATCACCTCTACCCCCATCTCAATCCTCATCCAAGAAAAGAAGAGGTGGAATTCCATGCATTAATCATTTGGCTTGCTACAGTTGATGAGTTTCTTTTTCTTCATCGAGATGAAACATCATACAATACACATCTTTGGGACTATATCCAACGCGAATATTTTTTCGGCATAAACAGGGCGGACAAAAAATCTAGAGTCATTGAGTCTATTGAGGCCGCACTTACTCTAACGGAAATCTTGTTGGAGTTTAGCTCATACGGAGTAAAACAAGAGGTTACAGCAACAAAAAAAGCAGAAGAGCCAGAGCCAATACCGCAGGAAAAGGCGGCTTCCGCTCCAAAACAAACAGCCGGAGCCACATTCTCTACTTCATCAACGCAAGAAACTGACTCTGACGCCGCAGAAGAAGTTCTTCGTGAAGAAAAAGAGAAAATAGAGACAAAAAAACCTGTAGATCAGCAAATCTCCATCGAAAAACTTGTTGTTCAGGATCGCGCATTAAGCGATGAAGTCGCGCGGATTCGACACGCCATTCTTTACGCTGTTGCCGCCCAAGCCGGAATCAATCCTGATAAAAATCCAAAAGGATTCCAAGCGCTTGAGTCACAAATTTCTCGACACATCACTCCTACCATTCTTTACGAACTCCAAAGGCTTGATTCTACGCGTCTTTCCGCATTTTTAACTTCAACTGGGGGTGAAGGCTCTGCAAGAATAAATCTTTATATTAGTACTCTTATCAGTCTACAGCACAATCCATCTTTTCAGGCGGCGCTCGAACAACACCTCATCTCCAATAGGCTCATCAAAAAAGGAGAATCTCTTGAGAATCTCCGTGCGTTCAGTGAGAAGCATGGGATTACTCCAGATAATCTTGCGCTTGCGGCTGACGCGCAATACTGGAATGCCCTTGAGCAAGATGGTGTACAAAAAGAAGAACGTCTTTCTTCTCTCCAAGAGGCTTCACAAATAAAAGACATATCTTCGCGATCTTTTGAGGATTTTCTTCGCGAGTCCTTACAAAAAGAAGGGCTAACCTACTCACAAATAGACAAACTCCTTCTCTCTCTGCAAGCAAAATCGCTTTTGCGACAAAACTCCACCAATCTCACCTCAAAAGACTTAGAAGATTTTGCTCAAGCAGTCCTCAACGAATTTCGTACAGAACCACAAACACAAGAGCGTATTCGTCGAGCGTTCCATAACGACAATGTCGCTTTTGCCATATTGCTTACCCAATATATGGATGCGCTGGCATATGAAGCATATCTTGCGTCAGACAATCCTGCAGCCCTCTATGCAGATCCGCTCAGCCTAAAATCTTCATCCGTAAACCCGCTTCTACAAAAACTCCTTGAGGATATGAGCGATGTTGATGAACAAGGACAGCACATCAACGGTCACAAGGTCATGTCTCATAGTTTGTTTTCGCCAAAAACTGCGCTCGCAAACCAGTTAGCCGTCCTGAAACAACAGCATAAAAACGGAAAGATTACAGACGGAGAGCTTCATAAACAGTCTGCTTTTATACAGAAAGCGCTTGATCAGAAAAATGAGGCGCAACAAACTGCCCGAAGGATTCATGCGAAACGGGGATTTTTTCAATACCTTGCCTCACAGATTTGGAGCGCAGGAGAAATTCAAGACTTTATTCATGGTAATGCTGATGCGTGGGGTAATGAGGCTGTTTTTTTCGAGTACATGATGCGCGGATTTGGAACAGATGAGTTCGAACTTCTTTTTACGGCCCCATCATATATTCTCGAGATATCTGAGTTCAGCGGCGAAGCTCAACATCAACAGTTTTTAGGAAACTCCGACAGGTCTGCCGATATCGAACGAGGAAAACAAGCAATTGGCGCATTATTAACGTTATTTGCCGGCCCCGAAGCTGGACAGGCTTGGGACGTCGCGTTCGACACCGCGATGGCGATTAAGTCATGGATCGCAAGTATTCCCATTATTGGAGGTTTTCTTGATGGAATTATCGAACAAAACCTCAAAGGAATCGAGTATCTTGGTAAGTTTGTCAACTTTCTCATCGGACTCGGGATCCTCTCCCTACTTGCGGGTTTTGCGTCACTTATCGCATCTCTTGTGCAAATTTTTAAACTCTTTCAATCTTTTCAGGGTGTTTTTTCTTTTTTCTCACACGCATTTTCTTCCGCTTTATCTGGAATAAAGCTGCTTGCCAAAGGAGTTGGACAGCAGATAATAAGCGGTTTACGCGCAGGATCTGCTGTTCTCTCGAACGGGATTCAATCACTGAGTACCTTAGCAAGTACCACTATTAGCGGAACAACAATCGCCTGGACAGCGATGGGGGCGTTAACGATAGGGGGAGTTGCGAATATTCTGAATTTGGGGCCATTTGTGACCAACCGAGATGCTGTGGCAAATATAAGCAGTGTAAATAACGTGAACGTTGAGGGGTTGGATGGCGTGGCTCATAAGGGCTGCTGGCCAACGACGGGTGTTATTACACAACTTGCTGATCCCGGTCACGCAACTTGGGATCTGTCTGGAAACGCGATAGACATTGGTACCGCGGCCACCGGGCCAACCCCCATATACTCTCCATTTGGTGGATACGCATACTTTGTGCCCATGACGTCTTCTCCGCTTGCTTACGTGCTTTATGGCAACCATGTTGTTTTGCATACAGACGAAGGAATTGTGTTTATTTTTGGTCATATGTCCGCGTTCAATGGGAATTTAAATCCCGGAAACATCTCCCAAAGGGTTCGCGTGAATCCCGGAAGCCATCTTGGTCTAACGGGAAATACTGGGTTTTCTTTTGGAATACACCTACACTATGAAAGGCAGAACCAGAAGGCTAAGGGGCATATTTACACAAATCTTCCTATTTTCCCCACACTTCCGAAAGTTAATGACCCTGTAAAATCAGAATGTGCGGGAGGACCTACACCATGAAAATGTTTCTTGCTGTTTCCAAAATAAAAAAACATCCTCTTTTATTTTTCCTTCTTTTTCTTGCCCTTCTTGTTTTTGTCCTTTTTATACTTCAATTTGCGTTACAAAAAAAACAATCACCTTCTGTTCTCACGAGTCCGACTGGAACAACAACGCGTTTTCAATCTGTTGAATTCTCTGGATCTCTCCCAAGTTTCCCACAAGTTCTTCCTCTTTATTCCTCAACACCTCTTACTTCAGATCTACGTGAGTTCTCTACAAAACTCGCACAAAAACTACAGTTAAAAGAAAGTGGTGTTGAGGGATATTGGGTGCGAGAAAATAAGACATCATTCCTCCTCATTGATGAAGTTTCGCAGGCCGTCACATATACTGTTCAAGCTTCCCCTGAAGTTGAAACTCCTCTTTCTTACGAAACAGCGCTCGTTCCCGCACAAGATTTTCTCGATTCACTTGGTTTTTCTTCCCTCTCACCACAAAAGGATCAAGTTCTATATTTTAATGACCTTCATGGTGCGCCTCTTCAAAATGTGAGCGCCTCCGCCATTATTATTATTCCCTTTACATTAACCGTCGATGGATTTCCCCTCTACGCTGAAAATTCTTCTCTTCCTGTCGCGCTTATTACTCTTTCCTCTCGTGGGATAGAGGCTGCTCGTTTTCTTCCGTATCAATACACACAAGCGCAAGTTGAGAAAACATATTCCACGCGTCCAGTAGAAAACGCTCTCCAGGAAATCAAAAGTGGGGGTGGTACTTTTCTCACTATTGGTGTGAATAATCGCGCACAAACCCCTATTGATGTTTCTGTCCAGGATTTCTCCTCAATCATTTTTACCCAGGTATCCTTGGAGTACCGAAGCGTTGATCAAACATATTTCCCGTATTTTCGATTTGTCGGAACCGCCACAACTCCCCAAAACTATACTTCAACAATGGAGGTTATTGTTCCCGCGGTCCAACCATAGGTTTTTGTATTTGGACATGAGAAGAAAAAACGAAGTTGCTCTTTTTTAGGCAATACAGTTCTTTGTTATGTAGAAAGGATATCTTCGTTTTCCTGCTACAATAAAATCATGCAAGAGCATCCTGTCCCGCAGAATATTACCTCGTACGAATTTCACCTTATTGGCAACATGACAATCAAGCAGTTTTTCGAGTTGGGTGCCGGAGGCCTTCTCGCATTCATGTCATACTCCTCCAATCTCCCGGGCATATTGAAGTGGCCGCTCACGATCTTCTTCGTCCTCTTGGGAGTAGCGTTTGCGTTCATCCCACTGGAGGAGCGCCCACTTGACCATTGGTTTCTTGCTTTTCTTCGAGCGATTTACAATCCAACAAAATTTTACTGGAAAAAAACCGCGAGAATTCCCGAGGCCTTCTCCTATTCAACGCTTTCTTCTACACTTCCAAACACACCAGAAACAACGCTTCCGAGGAAACGCGCGCGAGCGGCCGCGTATTTCCAGTCTATAACACAAAATTCGCTTCCATCTCAAGATGAAACTGACCTGTTTTACCAGGCAGCATCGGTCATTTCGTTGTATGATTCTGTGCCGGCGTCCACAAACATTCGTCCATCATCTACAAAAATTGCACCGGAAAAACCATCGCTTCATGTTGAGATGCACAACCTCCACGCCTTCGCACAATCACCAATTTCTATCACTGTTGACGAAGACAAACAACAAAACAAAACAATATTTGATGCCGCAAAAACGTTTGGTCAATCAACATACGAAGGGCCTGTGGCAATTCCCTCACAACATCCCATTCATGTTGAATTACAGAAAGAAGAGAGTATTGCTCCACAACATCTTATCGATGAAAATATTTCTTCTATACGACCCATAACGGTTCAGCAACCCACACTTCGTGTTGGAGAAAATCTTGCTCAAGTGCAAACAAATACTGCACTTCCCTTCCCCAAAACACCAACTACTCCAAATCTTGTGGTTGGCATGATTCTTGACCAATCCGGAAAGATGATTGATCAGTGTATTATAGAAATTCAAGACCATCTAGGAATGCCTCTTCGCGCACTGCGATCGAACAAGCTTGGTCAATTTTTCGTCTCAACCCCGCTTCCCTCCGGCGAATACAACATTGTCGTAGAAAAAGATGGGTATTCCTTTGATACAATGAGACTGTCTCTTCATGGAGCAATTGTTTCTCCATTATAAATACGGGCGCGATCATGACAAACCATATTCAATCTACCACACAAAACTACCTTGAGATTTTCGACATCACAAACGACATTATTATCTTGAAAGATGGTTCTGTCGCGATGGTTCTTTCTGTTGGATCACTGAACTTCGGACTTCTCGCAGAAGAAGAGCAGGATGCGATCATCTATTCCTATGCAGGCCTCCTCAACTCTCTCACCTTCCCCATAGAAATAGTTGTCCGATCTCAAAAAAAAGACGTAACAACATATCTTCGCTATGTCAAAGAGTGGGAAGATAAAACACTTTCCCCTCTCCGTAAAACGCAGATTCGCCGATATCGGGAGTTTGTTGGCGAGCTCGTAAAGGAGCGACGCATCTTAGATAAAAAGTTCTATGTCGTCATTCCTTTTCGAGCAACCTCTCTTGAGGCAGCGTCAGCAATTCCCTCCATTAAAAAGAAAGATTCTTTTCAGTTGGACCGCGCGTACATTCTGGAAAGAGCGCTCACCGACCTTGAGCCTAAGAGAGATCACCTTACTGCACAGTTTGGTCGCATTGGACTACAAGCAAGACAGTTGAACACACAAGAGCTCATCCAGCTTTTGTACACCATTTACAATCCAGGCTCATATGAGGGGCAAAAAATGGGAGACACAAAAAGTTACACGACGGCCGTGGTTGAGGCAAGTTTAAGTGGCGTGATGAACCAACCAGCTCTACAGGAGTTTACAAAAGACTCTGCCAGCACGCGCGAAGAGGAACGGCCTTCATTGCCGGTAAAAACTGAGGCTCTGCCACAAACTGTTCTTCAAGAATCCGCGTCTTTTACTCCGGCACAACAACCTTCCGCGGAGCCAAAGGTTCCCGTTGAGGTTTTTTCTGATTCCCAACCATCCCAATCTCCATCGTGAGCAGTGATGTAGTCCTTCGTTGCGAAAAAAGGCATCTATATTTTTATGTTAAGATAAAAACGCTATGCCTTTCGCACTGCCCACCTTTTCATTCCCATTCCAAAAAAAACAGACTGACTCTGGCGGAAATCCCTCCACTCCCACGTCAGCCTCGTCCGCTCAACCCCCACAAGAACTTCAGTCTTTTTCTTCCGGCCTTGTGAGTATTCAAGATATCATCTCTCCAGAAGCTATTGAGGTCGATTTTTCATATCAAAAAATCAATGATATTTATACGCGCACACTTTTTGTTGCTGGGTATCCGCGAACCGTTCCCGCAAACTGGCTTTCCCCTCTCATTAACTTTCCACACTCGCTTGATATCTCAATGCATATTTTCCCCGTGGAGGTGAAAAAAATCTTGGACGACCTTCGAAGAAAAATTACCGAGATGGAGGCAGAGATTAGTTCTGATATTAAACAGGGAAAACTCAGCAACATTAATACCGAGATTAAGCTGGAGGACGCGCGATCCATCCAAGAACAGCTCGCAAAAGGGGCGGAGCGGTTTTATCAATTTGGCCTCTACATCACACTTTCAGCAGAATCTGTTGAGGAACTCAATAAAGTTACTAATCAAATTCGGTCACTTCTTGGCTCTCTCCTTATCGTGAGCAAGGTCGCTGGGTTGCAGATGGAGGATGGATTTAAAACCACACTCCCCATTGGTCTAGACAAGTTGCTCATTACGAGAAACATGGACACCACCTCTCTCGCAACAACCTTTCCATTTACTTCTGCAGAATTGACGAGTGATACGGGAATTTTATATGGAATCAATGAACACAACGAATCCCTCGTAGTGTTTGACCGATTCAGTATGGAAAACGCGAACATGGTGGTGTTTGCAAAGTCCGGTGCTGGAAAATCGTACGCCGTAAAACTTGAGGCGCTACGCCAACTCATGTTTGACGCAGAGGTTATTATTCTTGACCCTGAACACGAGTATGAAGACCTCTGTTCCTCTGTTGGTGGGGAGTACATCAACTTTACTTTTGATTCGCCCAAAAAAATCAATCCGTTTGACCTAAGCTCTGTCTATGAAGAGGGCGAGAATGAACTCGGCATGAAGATTATTTCCATTCATACGCTGCTCAAAATCATGATGGGAGATCTCTCCCCCACAGAAGACGCAATGCTTGATCGCGCACTCATCGCGGCATACAAAGCAAAAGGGATTACGCCGGATCCTGCAACGCAGGCGAACGAGCCTCCACTTATGGAGGATTTATATAAATCACTTATTGGTATGGAAAATCAGGATGCACAAAATCTGGCGGCACGCCTTGAAAAATATATTAAAGGATCGTTCCGCGGCATTTTTGACCAAAAATCGAGCTTTGATATTAAGAACCAATTCACCGTGTTCTCTGTTAAAGAGATGGAGGAGGAGCTTCGTCCTATTGCCATGTTTCTTATCCTCGATTTCATCTGGACGCGCATTAGAAAAAAACTAAAGAAGCGCATTCTCATTGTTGATGAGGCCTGGTACTTCATGAAGTATCGAGACAGTGCAAACTTCCTTCATTCCATGGCGAAGCGCGCGCGAAAATATTTCTTAGGCATCACAACAATCACCCAGGACGTTGAGGATTTCTTGAATAACGATTTTGGAAAGGCTATTGTCACAAACTCCTCATTACAATTTTTAATGAAGCAGTCCAGCGCCGCAATCCCCTATCTTTCACAAGTGTTCTTCCTTAGTGAAGGAGAGAAAAGATTCCTCATGGCAAGCGATGTTGGGGAGGGTCTCTTTTTTGCGGGTCAAAATCACGTTGCTCTACGCGTGATTGCGTCGCCAGAGGAGCATGAGCTTATTACAACCAATCCACAGGAAATTTTAGATCGACAAAAAAATCAACCTACTTCTGCACCCGAAACGGCATAACAACATAATAAAAATTCTTCTGTGATGGGATTGTAAAGATCCCCGGTTTGAGCGACTCATTCATTCCAAACTCTATCTCTCCTGTTTTTACAAGCGAGAGGAACTCAATGAGATATTTCCCATTAAATGAAATTTCCCCTTCAACCCCCCTTACTTTCTTTGTCTCAACCTCGACAGAACTTTCTCCTGTTGCGGCGGCAGAGGAGATTATAAGGATACTTTTTTCTATCTTCATCTGAATAATTCCAGAGACTTCTTTGCTAAAAACCATTGCTGTTTTTGCGGCAGACAACAATTCCGACGCCTCTGCTTGGATGTTGAGCTGTGTCTCACGGGGAACAATGGCGCTGTATTGAGGAAACTCAGCATCAACAAGACGAACTATAATCTCATACTCTTTAAGGCCGAAAAACACCTGCCCCAATTGGCCTGAGACTACCATGGAAACTTCTCCCCCCTGTTTTTGTGCAATGCGCACAACCTCCCTCATAATTTTTGCAGGGACAAGTGCAATACACTCTTTTGCACTTGCAACATCCACAACCTCTTTACTTAATCTATAGCCGTCTGTCGCCACAACGGCAATATGAGAGATTGAACACTCGAAGAGCATTGAGGAAAAAACGGGGCGCGTCTCATCAACGCCCGCCGCCACCCCCCCTCTTTCAATAAGGCTAATAAATTGATCGCTCGATAGAACTACTCCATCATTGTCTCTTTCAGGAAAAGGCGGAAAGTCTTTTGAGTCAACTGTCTGTATTGAAGACATAGTTTTTTGCGACCGTAAAACCATTTTCCCCTCTTGAGATTCAATCTCCATCGATCCTGCGGAAAATGTTGAGAGAAGTTCAATAAGCGTTCTCCCTGAAACAGCAACAATCCCTTCCTCCTCCACCTTGCACCCCACCTCCGCCTGAATCCCCACGGAGAGATCTGTGGCTTTTAATGAGAGTTTCCCTTGTTTTGTCTCGAGAAGAATGCATGATAATATGGGGAGAGGAGGTTTTGTGGAGATCCCCCTACCAACATCCTGTGCAGCACGCAAAAGATTCTCTTGAAGTACCTTTATCTTCATAGTCGATATTGTATGTGGAAAAAGAAAAAAAGCAAAGTTTGTTTCTCTAATATATATCTTAAGATAGTAGTAGTATGTAGTAGTGTTGGGGAAAAGAGGAAAACTTTTGGAGAGAGAACCGACTAGTGTGGGATACCTTCGTGTTGATTACTGCCGTAAAAATGTGGAAAAGTTTGTGGAAAACTCTCGGAAAATGTGTATAAGTGGATATCTCCTCGTGCGATATGCACATATACACAATATGAAGAGAGGTTTTCCCTCGTTATCCCCAAAAATACCTACACTGTTGTGGAAAAAAGAAGACTTGTCTTGATGGCATTCACGTTTGTCCGCGTCGTTTCATCTGTTCCAATAAGGTCTCGTATTTTGTTTGAGGCGTGAAGGATGCTCGTGTGATCTCTTCCCCCAAACATCCCTCCAACCTCCTCGAGTTGAACCTTGAGTTGGTTATGGAGGATGTACATTGCGACATGTCTCGCCTCAACTAGGTGTTTTACTCTGGAGGGGCCCTTGAGTGCGGCGGTGGAAACGTGAAAATGGTTTGCGACGGTCTTGATAACCTCAGCGGGGCGAATTGTGTTTTGCGGAAACTCTGTCTGTTCTGTTTTGCCGAGCATGGTAGAAACGAGGTCGGGAGTGAGTTCTCTGTGGAACAATGAAATTTCCGAGTGAAGTTTTACGAGAATTCCCTCAAGTTTTCTTGTACTTTCCACCTCACTTGCGATCTTCTGTGCGAGATCCATAGGAACCTGGAGGCCGAGTTTTTTTGCCTTAATAAGAATGATTGCGGTGCGCAGCTCGAAGGTTGGTTGCTGAATATCAATAATGAGCCCCGCCTCAAATCGCGATTTTAGTCGGTCTTCCAGTGGATTGATCTCATGCGGAGGACGATCTGAGGTAAGAATAATCTGTCCTCCCGCCGGGGTAATGGCGTTAAAGGTGTGAAAAAATTCCTCCTGAACAGATGTTTTTCCCGCCAAAAACTGAATGTCGTCAACCAACAATATTTTGTATGTGCGAAACTTCTGTTTAAGTTGTATGGTTTTTTTCTGTTGTATTGCGGCGACAATTTCATTCGTAAACTGTTCTCCTGTGGTGTAGTAAATCGATGTATCAGCATTTTTCCTCAAAATATTATTTCCAATTGCCTGCATGAGATGGGTCTTCCCCACTCCGACACCACCATAAAGAAAAAGGGGGTTGTATGCGGTTCCTGGATTTTGAGAAACAGCGATCGCGGCGGCGTGTGCCATTTCATTACTCGTAGAAACAGCGAAGGTCTCGAAAGTGTAGTCCTCGCGCAGACCAGCCCTATGGAGAGAGGAGCGAAACACTTGATCTTGATGGTGCTGTATGGGTTGTGAGTAGGGTTGAGACTGGAAAAGCGTTTGGGGCACTGCCTTTTTTTCTTGTGGTGTAATAGTGGCTTCGTCGCGATTCTCCCCCACCACTTTTTGAGGTTCTGTGTTAATAATTTTAATCTCAAATTGGAGATTGTTTTTCTTTTTTGTAATCCTGTCGAGCGCCTCCTTAATGAGCGCATAGTATCGATCCTCGATCATGCGGATGTGAAATGTGTTGGGACAGACAAACGTTATCATAAGGTGATCATCTCCAACACCCTTTATTTCGCGAATACGAAGAGGTTTAATCCAGGTTGAAAACGTTCCAGGAGAAAAAGAGTTTTCTAAATCTGACAAAGCAGTATTCCAAAGTTTTTCTCGATCAAGATCCATATAGAGCGCCTTTTGTCCACAGAAAAATGTGGATATCTTATTTATTTTCAGGCAGGGGAAAGAGACTTATCCACAATCATAACGACCTTTTATTTTTTGCGCAAGACTCATTTGCAATACATTCTTTCCTCTGCTACAATCCCCGCACTATGGCAAAGACATTCAGAACTTGGCAACCAAAAAAGAAAAAACGCGCACGCGTACATGGATTTCTCCAACGCATGGCAACACGACTCGGTCGCAAAGTTCTCGCCCGCCGAAGAGCAAAAGGCCGCAAAAAACTAACGGTGTAGTACGCGCGTACAATAGAAGAATGCTTCCCTTACGTTACAGATTTCCACTCAGAACACAGTCTTCTTTTTTTCGCGGAGCGCACAAAAAAAGAAAAGAATCTTTTCAGATGTACTGGAAAGAGAGAGAAGGAACTTCCCGGGCCGCCATTATTGTTTCTTCTCAAGTTGTCCCTCTTTCCACAAAAAGAAACGCATTAAAAAGGGCTATTCGGGCGGCACTCCTTCCGCTCCTCACAACTCAACAAAACAAAGAGATTGTTCTCGTTCTCTATTCACAAGACAAAAGAAAAATTATTCGCGAACTTATCGCAGAGTTCCAAGTATTTCAATCATGAAAACCTTCTTCGTTCTTCTTATTCGTATCTATCAATTCATTCGTCCTGGAATTGATGCGATGCAGAAAACTATTTTTGGGTATGTTCCACAGTGTAAACACTCCCCCACCTGTAGTGATTATGCAATCTCGTGTATCGAGAAGTATGGTACAATGCGGGGATTATTCATGGGATTGAGACGGATACTCTCATGTAGATGAGGATATATGAATTTTCTTACAGCGCCGCTTTTGCAGTTTCTTATTTTTCTTTATACAACCGTTGGGAATTTTGGACTCGCCATTATCATTTTTACACTGATTCTTCGATTAGTTTTAGCCCCCCTCTCTGTCCCAGCAATCAAGTCCCAAAAGAAGATTCAATCATTAAAGCCAGAGTTGGATAGGCTCAAAAAAACGCATGGGCATGATCAAAAACTTCTCCAGCAAGAGCAGATGAATCTCTACAAAAAGCACAACATCAACCCGGCCGCTGGGTGTCTCCCCTACATTCTTCAATTTGTTGTGCTCATTGCGCTGTATCAAGTTCTCAACACCTTTCTCACATCAAATGAAATAAACGGAATCGTGATAAATACGCAGTTTTTTGGGATGAATCTTGCACAACCAGACGGAACATACATCCTTCCCATTCTTTCCGGCATCACACAACTCATCCTTTCTGTTATGATCTTGCCTGGTGTTGAGGGACACGACTTGATTCCTAACAACGCAAAATCAAAGAAGATTCAACAAGAGAATAAAAAAGAAGAAAACGTGCAGGAGATGGCAGAGGCAATGCAGAAGCAAATGGTGTTCATGATGCCTGTTGTAACAGGAATCGCTGCAACACGTTTCCCCGCAGGCCTGGCGATGTACTGGGTTATCTCAACCGTTTTTAGCATAGGCCAACAATGGCTCCTCTCCGGTCCGGGAGGACTTACGTCGTATACAAAACAAGCGTATTCTTGGATTCGCCATCGGCTAGGATGGCAAGCAGGAAATAAGGAGTTTCTATGACAATGCATGAGTATGTGACAATGTTACTCGCCCACATGGGGTGTCAGAATGTTACTGTTGAGATCGAGGAAAAAGATAGTGAAACACGAGTTGTTTTTCGTGTCCCAGAAGAAGACTCAGGAATGCTCATAGGACATAGAGGCGAAACACTAGAGGCGTTACAGCGGATACTAACATTGACATACAGAGATGATTTAGCCGATAAACGCCTGACGGTTGAGGTGAACGACTATCTTGATCGAAGACAAGAGGTTGTTCAACGTATTGCAGACGAGGCATTGGAGCGAGTGCGAGCGACCAACGCACCAACAACGCTCCCCTATCTCTCAAGCGAGGAACGACGCATCGTTCATACTCTTCTCAAAGAAGCCGGAGTTGAGACAAAATCAGACGGGATTGGAAGAGACCGACGACTTACGGTGTATCCAGTAGGATCTCTTCCCCAACAGGAAGAAGCGTAGTATGCGTATTTTTACTGATGGCGGATCGCGCGGAAATCCCGGCCACGCCGCAACAGGAGTTGTTGTACTTGACGGAGAAACTATTCTTTTTGAGTCCGGGGTATATCTTGGGATCGCAACAAATAATGTTGCTGAGTATGAGGCGGTACTTCGAGCCCTTTCCTGGGTAGCGAAAGAAAAAGAGTTAGGACACTTCCCCACCCCCCAGACACTTGAGTTTCGTTTGGACTCTCAGCTCGTTGTGGAACAACTTAATGGAAGGTACAAAATAAAGCAGCCCCACATTCTTGCATATGTGAAGAAGATACAAGATGTGCTCACCTCTTTGGGTTATCCTGTTACCTTCACGCACATTCCTCGAAGCGAAAACGCGCGCGCCGATGCACTCGTCAATCAAGCGCTCGATTCTTTTCTCCATTCTTTTTAAGAGTGAGAACTTCTCTTTTCGCATCCCTTTGCAGTAATAATGCGGTAAATATGCGGAAATTATTGGAACATTGAGATACATTGCGCAAAAACGTGAAAATATTACATCTGAACATGCGTGAAATGAAGTGATTGTAGTATATGTAGATTGAACAAAACTTGATCTGTTTCCCAGGGTGATATAGCATAGGGGATATGAGTCCTTCTGCCCAAGGCCGACGTTTTATCACAGAAGTCATTGCGAGTCCCACACCTCTAGTCGTTTTTGGAGGCGAAACACCTCTAAAAAAGCAGATTATTGAGGAAATAACAAACCACCACGACGGATTTATAGGAATTTCGGATGAAAGGATGGTGCAGGGATTTGAAGAAACGCCGTACCGCGTAATATGGGTGATGAGTGGAGAAGAGGATTGGGAGAAGGCATGCATCTACGGGATACAGCGTGGGGTGATCGTTACCGCCTGTGTACTTGGGAGTAGGGGAAAGGAGCTTGGTCTTGAGATTCATAAAACATACCCACAAACCTCTGTTTTCTATATCCAAGCTGAGTCTGGTGATGAAAAAAATGTTGCAAAAGATGTTGTTCGGTACGTCTTTTCAGATAAGAGGGGGGGAGTCGAAAGAAATATTGGAAGGGAAGGAGAATTTTCGAGACAACTCAAAGACAAGGAAGATGACACGGACAAAAATGAGCTGGATCGTCGACAAGAACCGCAACTAATCAAAAAAAGGGAAGTCATACACCACGAACCCATTCGCGTAAAACCCATAGTACAAACAAGAATACTTGAGCGCAGTAAGCCACTGCAAAGCCTCTTCTCTCATTTACCCGAGGAAAAAATCTTTCAAGATATTCCATACACACACAAGAGAACAGACCAAGAAAAAGGAGTGGGGGAACGGTTGAATAACATCTTTTCTTCATCACATGCACAACCGGCACAAAAAGTGAGAGAAGAGAAAAAAATTCGAGTAAAAGAGCCGTGGAAAAACTCAAAAATTCCAGGAGCGAAAACAAAAAAAATCGTTGTATGGAGTGGGGTGTTTATGAGCATTCTTTGTATTCCATTTCTGATTTTTGGATTTCTTCGGATGTCTGTTATAAGATACACACGCCAACTCTATGAGTCTCTGGGTCAAGCTGGGGGAGTGGGGATGTCGTTATCTCAGGATAACTCGATCCTCCTTCACACAAAAACAGCAGTTTCCTTCTATGCCATTGGAGTTCAGGTCGTCGACTCATTTCTTTCTCCTTTGGGGTTTGCAACGGAAATGGAACAGCCAAAAAACGTCGTCAGTTTGGCGAATCGAGGAATGACGGCGATTGAGTCAGAGAGAAAAATGATAGAGCTCCTGACACGTACATACGCGGCGGTAACACAGAACTCGTCTGAGGATCCAATCACTTTACTGGACACAGCATCATCGCAAATCGAGCAAACAAGCAAAGATCTGGCACTTTTTTCTTCAGAACTGGCGCGTGGCGGGGAACATCTTCCGCTTTTGCCGCAAACACGCGCTGCCGATCTGGAAAAAAACGTCGGAGGAACGCGAAAAGCGCTTGTCAAACTCCAACACCTCTTGTCGGTTTTGCCGGATATCTTGGGAGATAAACAAAAAAAGAATTATCTTATTCTTATTCAAAATCCCCTGGAACTCCGATCCTCTGGTGGATTTTTAGAGTCGTTTGCAGTTCTCACATTTGATCGGGGAAGGCTTCTTGATGTGCAGGTTCGCGACGTCGCCGAGGCCGATAATTTACTCAAGGGAAAGGTTGATCCACCGCAAGACCTCCAGGATTATTTAGGTGAAACACAATGGTTTTTTCGAGACAGTAACTGGAGTCCGCAGTTTCCGTCAATAGCAAGACAAGCAGAGTGGTTTATTGAAAAGGAGATGGGAAGAAAAGTGGACGGGACGGTGGCGATAAACGCCTTTGTTCTTCAAGACTTATTGCGAGCAACGGGGCCGGTAACGCTACAGTCACAACAAAATGAGGAGATCACAGCAGACAACATGATCGAGCGCATGTTTGTGAAGAGTGAAACTCTTTTTCAGTCTGGGGATCAACACAAACGTGGGTATTTAAGTAGCGTTGCGGACGCGGTTTTTCAGTCTTTGCAAAAACAAGATGCTGTTGGGGCAAAAAAAGTAGGATCCGCATTATATGCAGCGCTTGATTCTGGAAACATGATCGTAAGTCTCCGCGATCCGGGGATTGAGCAGACATTTTCTCTTTTGGGCATCAATGGGGGAGTGATGACGCCGCCTTGTCCTCAGGCGTTTACCGAAACATCATGCGTCGTTGACACGATATATCAAGTCGACTCAAATGTTGGCATCAACAGAGCAAACTATTATCTGCAAAGATATGCGGAACACAACGTCGTCTTATCTTCGTCAACCGCAGTTCACGCGCTTACACTCCATTACTCGAACACATCTCCCTCAACAGCGTGGCCTGCGGGAACATATAAAAACTATGTTCGTCTCCTCATTCCGGACTTCACACAACTCAACAGTGTTGTTATTGATAAACAACCGCTTTCATCTATGCGTATCGCACAGGATATTCGATATGGAAAGCGGGAGGTTGGGTTCGTCATGGAAGTTCCGGTAGGGAAGACCGTTGATGTTCAGGTAAACTATGTGACGCTTTTTACACAACAAGCACCTTTTTCATATGCGTTGTTTACGCAAAAACAGCCTGGAACAGGGGAGGATTCCGTTTCTTTTTCGTTGAACATTCAAAAACCACTTCGCACAACAAAGTTAGCGCCAGAGGGCGCGGTTGCGGGGAACATTATCCAGTTTGACGCGACGATGGACCGACACCAATACCTGGCGGTTGAAGTTCGGTGATCCGGATGGTAGAATCAGCATTCTGAATTGACTCAGGAAGGAATGTTATGACCGCGACGAAACATCTTTTGCACGCGAAAAAAAGAACTGTCCTTGGGAAGAAAGTGAAAACGCTTCGAGCGCACCACATTTTGCCGGCACATATTTACGGAAACACCGAACCACTCAATATTGAACTTGAGGAAAAGGAGTTTCTTACTGTATTTGAAGAGGCTGGTGAGACAAGCGTGTTATATGTCCAAGTTGAGGGTGAGAAAGACTCGCGTCCGGTGCTTGTCGCGGATTATATGGTTGATCCTGTTTCCGGAGTTATTACACACATCGATCTTCGTCAGGTGAACTTAAATGTAAAGGTAAAAGCACATGTTCCTTTGGATGTTGTTGGAGAGTCGGAGGCGGTAAAAGCTGGCGGAGTACTTATTACGCTGTATAACGAGATTGAGGTGGAGGCGCTCCCAACAGACTTGCCGGAGAAGTTTTTGTTAGATATTTCAACGCTTATGGCAATAGGAAACGAACTAAAAGTTTCTGATTTGAAGTACGATCAATCGAAAGTTGAAGTCTTTCTTAGGCCCGAAGAAGTTTTGGTCCTTATTGCAGAGCCAAAGGTTGAGGTTGAGCCCGTAGTCACAGTGGAGCCGGTTGAGGTCGAACTCACGAAACAAGGCAAAGCAGAAAAAGAGACCGCTGAAGGCGAAGCTACTGTTGCTGATAGGGCGACGAAGACCGAGTCGAAAAAAGAAGAGAAGTAATTCTTTTGTCGTTTGGCTCAATTATTTTCCACTCATGCACGCGCGTCGCAAAAAGTTCTTCCTGTTTCGCACTATATTCGATGATCGCAAGCGCCGCGATTGCTTCGCGGCTTGTTGGTTGTTTTTCACGTATATCCCCCCAAAACATGCGCATCTCTTTTAGTTTTTCATGTGGAAACGCTACGGCGTAAAGTCTTCGATTTTGATCAAATGATACAGAATGAAGATAAAGATTCTTTGCAAGGATCGGATCACCATTGTCTTGCGCAACGCGAAGCGCGTTTTCAATCGTGGAGATTGAATATTTTTGCACGCCTAACGCAATCTTTTGCCAAAAAAAAGGATCAGGACGAAGAAGTGTTCCAACGATAGAGAGAAGAAGAGTAAGAGAGATAAAAAAGTATAAGGGCGCTTGGGCGACGGTTTCAAAGATGAAAAGAATATATGCCAACGCAAACTCAGCAAAACGTCTTCCAACAATGACACATCGATGATATGTTCTCACGCGTTCATTATTGAGCGTGCAGGAAAATAACTCAATGTTCTGCTCGTGGCCAAGCTGCGGTAATCAGGAGGGGATCATCGACAAGTTTTTCTTTAACGAACTCTTGCCAAATTGCCTCTGTGACAAAAGGCATAAATGGATGAATGAGCTTGAGACAAGATGTGAAAGCAAGCAACAGCGTTGAGAATACACAATCCTTATCTTCACGTGATTTTGTGTGTTCAAGGTAGGTATTTGCGAGAGTATTCCAAACAAAATCGTAGAGACCAAGCGCGGCATCGGAGAAACGATACTCATCTAGATATTTTTGTGTTTGTTTGGTGAGCAATTGGACGCCAGTGAGGAGTGATTGATCATCTTTTGTAAGGACCTGATCCGTTGAATTTTCTGCGCCCTGCTCCTTCATCATCACGATAAACCGCCCAATGTTCCACAACTTGTTTCCAAAATTTCTGTACCCTTTCACCTTTTCTTTACTTAGTGCGATTGGATTTTCAGGCGCACATCCGGCGACAAGCGCGATACGAAGCGCATCTGCGCCAAATTCATGTGCAATGTCTATGGGATTAATAACATTTCCCTTAGACTTGCTCATTTTTTGTCCTTTTTCATCGGTGACCATGGAGTGAAGGTAGACTGCTTTGAATGGAACATCTTTTGTTAGATAGAGGCCAAACATGATCATGCGTGCAACCCAGAAAAAAAGAATATCCCACATGGTGTCCAGTACGGCGGTGGGGTAGAACATTTTAAAATCTTTGCTCTCTGGATAGTGGAGTGTGGTAAGCGGCCATTGACCGGAACTAAACCAAGTGTCAAACGTATCGGTCTCCGGAAGATAATCTGGTCCCGGAGCTTTATCGCTCACAACGTATGTCGCATCAACTGGCGCGCGGAGTGACTGGAGACCTTTTTGAATTTCTTCGAGAACGTAACCCTGATTGAGTACTTCTTGTACTGTTCCGGTGACTCGAATGTGTTCAGAATCTAAAAATGTTACCTGAATATTCGGATTTTCTTGTACGCTATACCACACAGGAATTCGAATACCCCACACAATTTGCCGCGAGATCGGCCAATCCAGAATGTGTTCCATCCATTGGTAATATTGTTTCTCGAATCGTTTTGGCACAAATTGAATACGTTTTTTCTTTACTGCTTCGATGGCGGGTTTTGCGAGCGGTTTCATTCGGACAAACCAGTTGGGGAGTACGAGCGGCTCAATATCGTGGCCAGATTTATAACACACCGTTACATTGTGTGTATAGTTCTCATCAACCTTTTCTATGAGGCCATCCGCTTTCATATCCTCAACCATAAGCGCGCGAACATCGCGAACAGATTTATTGTGGTATTTTTGTACGCGTTCAAGGTG
The DNA here is from genome assembly GCA_016211945.1 of Minisyncoccota bacterium. Lineage (GTDB taxonomy): Bacteria > Patescibacteriota > Microgenomatia > UBA1400 > UBA12028 > JACRHV01. Next base: position 65,882 of record JACRHV010000006.1, on the reverse strand, counting down.
TTTTGGTTCGGTTGATTTTGTTTTTTCGCTTTGTAAAAACCATGAAAAATCCATTTTTCCATGCGTATCAATGATTGGGGTAACTGGAAGATTGTATCGACGGCCTAGCGCAAAATCGTGCGCATCATGTGCGGGAGTCACCTTCATAATGCCGGTTCCAAACTCAGGATCGACCTCCTCGTCTGCAATGACAGTCATCTTTACCATACCCAGTACCCCTTGAACCTCAATCGTTTTTCCAATCCAGTCTTTATATCTCTTATCTTTTGGATTCGCAGCAAGTGCGGCGTCACGAAACTTTGTTTCTGGTCGGACGGTTGCGACAACGAATGGGCCGTACTTGATGTAGTACAGGGGGTCTTTTCGCTCCTCGTGTTTTACTTCGAGGTCAGCAAAGGTTGTTCCACATTTTGGACAGAAGTTCACAATGTAATGGTCTCGATAGACAAGTCCATCTTTCACCATTTTCGCAAAGGTATCATAGACTGTGGAAACAACGTGGTCATCCAACATAAATGTTTTACGCGACCAATCAAGCGAAAAACCTAAGAGTTTGAGTTGTTCTTCAATCAAACCGGAGTTTTGTTGCACGAAAGAATAAATGTCGTTGTAGAGTGTTTCACGATCAAAATCAAACCGAGACTTCCCCTGTTTTGCTAAATGTTTTTCATAGACGTACTGTGACTCATATCCTGCGTGATCCGTTCCGGGAATCCACACCGTCGGGTGCCCCTGCATTCTCTTCCATCGAATTAAAATATCCTCGATAACAAACATTGCATGACCCGCATGGAGTGATGCATTTGCGTTTGGAGGAGGGAGAAGAATAGAAAACGGAGGCTTCTTATTCTTCATATTTGGTTGGAATGTGTGGTGTTTATCCCACAACGCGTACAGTTTCTGTTCGTACTCTTGATGAAGAAAAGCTTTGTCCATATGAGGAATTATACCAGGGGAAGATGTGTTGTCATATCCCTCTCAAATATACCGCAGCCCATGGTTGGTATGTTGTTTTGAACTCTCGATTCTGAAGTACCTCATTTCCACGTGTCACTTTGTACACAAAACTCGTTTTTGCTCCTGGGGCAGACCAATCAATTTGTTTCATCTTGCCCGGGGGTAGAGTTGGATCGTCTTCATACCGTGTTGGCAGTGGGGGAGTTTTGTCATAAACAACATGATTAAGTATCTCTGATTTTCTTCCGTCAGATGTTCCCCAAAATTGGATAACCATATGATAGTTTTTTGGATCAACATCAACAGTAATAAGGAGATTTGATGGGGTGTCGTTCTTAAACTTAAAATCAACAGACGGTGCGTACACCGTTGCATCTATTCCCGGAAGCGCGTTCTCCTCATAATAACTCACGCGATAACTATGACCTCGACGCTCAATAATAGGAAGTCCGGCATTCAGCGCGGCGCGAAACATTGTTGTTGAACCTTGGCAAAGGCCCCCGCCGTCGCCAAGAATTGTCCTCCCGTCTTTAATGATGTATGCGGGCTTAAAACCTGTTCTTCCGGATACCTCGCCAACTATCGCGTTATAACTAAACGTCCCCCCTGGAGGAATGAGAGTAAGATTCATGCGCTGAGCGGTGAGCTTAACATTGTCTACACGTTGTGGAATGGAATGATGGAAATACGATTCTGCAAACCCAACCCTCTCTCGTATTCCCAAGATATTTATGTCTTCGAGTTTTTGTTTTGGATCAACAGAAGAGAAGGGGAGTTGAATGAGGGTGTGTTCTTTTTTTTCTCCGAACCCCTCGAGTGAATGGAGTGCTTCTTTTGCCAAAAGGAGTGATTGATCGAGTTGAAGCTTTATTTCTTGCTGTGGAGGAACAAATGAGGTCACTCTTCCTTGCTCAACATGCATCTCTGGTTCTTGCAGTGGTTGATCTACGGACTCTACCCACCGTCCAACCTCTTTCTTTACCGCTTCTTGGTTGTATCCATGAGGGAGAGAGAGAAAGGAAACAAGAGACTGATCGTTCCATGTAAAGACTTTTCCGTTTGCAGAGAACTGCACCACACGTCCAAGAAGTGAGGAGACGCGCTGTTTTACGCCAAGTTCTTCATTCTTTGTGAGTGGAACGGAAACAATAAGAGGAATATCTCGTGAAATTTCGGATGTGAATGGGGGATGTGAGAGCGCATCAACGATCTGTTCTTTGAGTGCTGTTTTATCTACAACTCTTCCTAGTTTTCCAGGATATATCACGAGCGATTGAAGATTTCCTTGCGCTCGGAGGGTAGCGGTTGGGATTTTACCTGGGCGGTCGAGTTCATCTGCGATGGTCTGAATCCAAGTCTGTAGTCTTCCTTCGTCATATGTCATTGGTATGCGAAAAACAACGGACCGCGAATTCTGTTTTCGCAAAGTGAGAATCATTTCCCACAATGAACCGGTTTTTCCGAGTGTGAATGCGGACTTTACAGCAGCATCAGGATAGTAGTGGAGAGAAATGTCTGATGTAGGAAGGATGTACTGTTTTCCCTCAAGAGAAAGGGTGATGAGTGTTGGGGGAGCAAAATCTAGATTTTCTCGGATGAGCCTTTCTGTTTGTTCAAAAGAAAGACCACTCACAGAAACATTCTCAATGAAAACATTTGGAAGAATGTGCGTGCGGTAATCTCGATAGAGCAAAGGGAGAACAACCATTGCAATCGCGACAATCCAGACGTATTGGAGTTTGTTTTTTTTCTTCGTTGCTTGTCTCGGCAGTCCCATGTGTTGTAGTATAAGGTGAAGTATACGGAAAGAGAAGAAATATGGCAGATTCGGTTCAACCCATTCCCGGGGTTACGCCAGCCCAGCCCTCTGCACAACCACCAATGAGCGCACCGCCCAAGGGTGTCGTTTTAGCACCCCCTCAGCCACTCGTGCAACCAAAACCGCAAGTACCACAACCATCGCAACAAGCACGGCCGCTGCCTTCTTCCGGAGTTGTAGCGCAAACACAACTACCTCAACAAAAAATTATGACCCAATCAACGTCGTCCGCACCCCAAAGTCTTCCTCCGTCCACACAGGGTAGTTTGCCAAAACCAGCAGGATCTACTCCTCCTCTCCCAGTAACACAGGCGCCACAATCACAACCCTTGCCCCCTCAGTCGCCGTTGCCGCAGATCAAACCTGTTGTTCCACCCCCACAGACTCCAATGAAACCGGTTGTCATGGGACAAACACAGGGAAACATCCCAACGGCTCCCGTATCTTCAACGCCTCCAACATCTCCAAAACCCTTTGTGACTCCACTGCCCACCATACCGCCGCTTGCACAAAAACCGCAAACAGTCTCGATTCCAACCCCAACGTCGGATGTGGGGCAATCGCCGCCAAAACCGCCGCAAAAAGAGCAACCTCTCATGAAACCCGCAAACGCGTCTGATATTAAGCAGTCTCCATTTCGATTTCTCCCGCTTATTGTCGGGGCTCTTGCGATTTTGGGTATCGTGTGGCTCATTGTTTCAAAACTTTTTGGAGGAGGAACTCCAGCACAAACGACCACGAAAACAACGGGGACGCAAAAAGCACAAGAACAGCCAGTGAAGCAAACAACGCTCACATACTGGGGACTGTGGGAACCAAGTCCCGTGATGGATCAGGTTCTTAAGGATTTTCAATCGCAGAATCCAGGAATTGTTGTGGAGTATGTTCAACAGTCTCCAAAGGAATACAGAGAACGGTTACAGGATGCATTGAAAAAAGGACAAGGACCCGATTTATTCCGCTTCCACGCAACATGGACTCCAGTGTTGAAGAACTCTTTAGCAGTGATGCCTTCATCAGTCATGACCGCGATAGATTACGAAAAAACGTTTTACCCAGTTGTGTCAAAACAACTAAAAACAACGGACGGATATGTTGGTATTCCCCTGATGTATGACGGACTAGGTTTGTACTACAACACCTCTATTTTCCAAACAGCAAACCTTACCCCGCCAACACAGTGGGCCGACGTTGAAAATGCCGCAAAGGCGCTTACCGTAAGATCAAAAGACAAAAAAATAGAGCGTGCTGGAATAGCGTTAGGCACAACAACAAACGTCGACAATTTCTCCGACATACTCGCCCTTCTTATTTTGCAAAATGGCGGTGATCCCGCAAAACCTTCATCAAAATTGGTGCTTGAAAGCGTGAAGTACTACACGAATTTTTATAAGGCACTTCGGGTCTGGGATGAAACATTACCTAACTCAACGTACGCATTTGCAACAGAAAAAGTTGCGATGATGATCGCCCCCTCTTGGAGAGCATTTGAGGTAAAAGCAATTAATCCAAACGTGCAGTTTCGGATTGCTCCGACTCCACAACTCCAAGGAACGAGTGTGGCTTGGGCAACGTATTGGGCCGAGGGAGTATCAAAATCGAGCAAGCAACAGGATCTTGCGTGGAAACTTGTAAAGTACATGAGCAGTAAGGAAGTTTTACAGAAACTGCATGATTCTGCCGTCACCAAATCTCCGCGCCTTTTCGGTGAGATCTATCCACGTACCGATATGGCGAGTCTCCTTGTGAACGATCCGTACGCCGGTGCGTATCTTTCCGATGCACCAAAAGCGACGTCGTGGTTTATGGCCTCCAGAACATTTGATAACGGGATTAATGACAAGATTATTAAGTATTACGAGGATGCTGTGAACGGTGCAAACACGAGTCAAACATCTCTAGAGGAGTTACTCAAGACGACAGAACTCGGTGTGCAACAGGTACTTCAAACTGCCCAACAGTAGCGTACAATCTGCATAGTATGAACCTCCCTTTTTCGTTGTTCCGTGCAGTATGTTATGCGGATATATTCGACTTTCCACTCACATTACGGGAAGCAAAAGAGTCCGCGATTGTTGTTGGAACGCCACTTTCACGGATTCACATTCAAAACGAGATACAAGAACAAGGAGGATATCTTTTTCTTCGCGGGAGAGAACATCTTGTTTACGAAAGACTCAAAAGAAAAAAGACAAATGAAGAAAAACTGAATAGGGCAAAAAGGGGCGCTCAATTTTTAAGCAAAATTCCGACAATTTCTGCACTATTTCTAACCGGCGGAGTGGCGGTTGGAAACGCCCAGGAGAATGATGATATCGATTTCATGATCATCACAAAACCTGGGTGGTTGTGGACAACGCGGTGTGTCGTTGTACTTCTCAGTAAAATGTTGGGAGTGTACACGCACAAGCGCGTGTTGAGGAGCGAGTCTACACAGCATGACGCGAACACGTGGTGTCTTAATCTTTGGCTCGACGAAACTGCATTAGAAGTTCCAAAAGAACAGAGAAATTTATATACAGCACACGAAGTCATCCAAGCAGTTCCATTATTTGATCGTCACGCCATTGCGGACGAATTCCTCTCTAAAAATCGATGGGCGTCTGACTACATTGCACCTCGGATTTTGCCAAGAAACAATTTACCGGAACAGAAAATAACTTCAAGATCTTTGATCGAAAATTTTTGTTTTTGGATGCAGTATCAGTACATGAAACACTCAATGACTCATGAAAAAATTTCTCGATCATTCGCCTTTTTTCACCCAATGCATACAAGTAATGATGTCCTACGTTTGTATCAAACATATATGCAAAGATATGCGCAACCCATACCTTATTTTTATACTCAGCCAAAGATCAAGCAAGTGATTGATCGTTTAGGAAGACTGCGAAAAGACGGAAAGACAATTGTCCTTGCAACGGGGGTTTTTGATCTCCTCCATGACGAGCATAGAAATTTTCTCATGGCGGCAAAACGAGCGGGAGATGTGCTGGTTGTTGGAGTAGAATCAGACAAAAGGGCGAGAGAACTGAAGGGGGAAGGAAGGCCAAAAGAACCGCAGAACATTCGATTGAAAAAACTTAAAGAACTGTCTTTTATAGACTTTGCGTTTATTCTCCCAGAAAACTTCAATACGCAGGAAGACTATGAATATCTCTTGCGGTATATGCATCCACAGATCTATGCTTGTTCATCACACACTCTTCATCAAGAAAACAAGCAACGACTTATGAAGAGATACGGAGGGGAATTAGTTGTTGTGCACACGCACAATCCGTATGTATCAACAACACGAAGCCTTAAAGAAAAACAAAGAAGTAAAAACGTATAGTACAATACCCATGTCATGAGCATCACCGAGATTTATACACTCATTATTTACCAGCCATTTCTCAACATTTTGGTTGGAATTTATTGGGTGCTTTCTTTAGCCTCAACCGCGGGAACAGCGGTTGCGCACCCACCTCCGGCAGACATGGGTGTTGCCGTCATTATTTTTACCATCATTGTTCGTTTACTTATGCTCCCACTTACGTTTTCTGCAGAACGGTCTGAAAAAGAACGCAGAGAAATTGAGGAAAAAATCGATGAGATAGAGAAGAGACTTTCAGGTGACCCTATTCAAAAAGACAAGGAAATTAAGAAACTTTTACAAAGTAATAAACGCGTTGTAAACTCGTCTTTACTCGATCTTTTTATCCAAGTCATCATCGCACTCATGCTGTGGCGCATTTTTGCAAAAGGACTACTTGGAGAGGATCTTCATTTAATTTATTCGTGGATGCCAAAAGTGCAGCAGCCATTTAACCTCATATTTTTAGGGAAATACGACTTGACACATCCACATATGTCGCTTAACCTTCTGCAGTCAATTTTAATCTTTATTTTGGAGGTTATTAACTCATTGGCCTCGCCATACAAAGTGACGCGTCGTGAAGTAGTACGCATGCAGTTTACCCTGCCTATTTTTTCGTTTCTCATTTTTATATTTCTCCCAGCAGGGAAGAAGCTTTTTGTCATTACCGCACTCTGTTTCAGTATTGTGTACTCCTTGCTTCGTCTCATTTACACAACGCTCCAGCGCTTTTTTGGACCACATGAAAATGTGGCGGAAAATCCGGCAAAAATAGACCAGCCCATTTCTTCAACCACATCATCTCAATCGCAAGAATTACGTGAATAGTAAAGCCTGGTACCTTCTTCGACTTTCATTTCTCTAAGTGTTACAATATCGGCTATGGAGTTCGATAGATTGGTTGTTTCATTCTTGGCGGACGAGGTTGTTGGTGGGTTTTTTATCTCGGTTCCTCCTGGGCATATCGCCTGCGTCTATGACCGCGGCCGCGGGGTGCTTCCGCGCGTTTGGGGCCCAGGTCTCCACCTCAAGATTCCTTTCTGGCAGATTGCCAAGTTGTTTAACGCCCAAATGCTCGAGTATACGATCCGCAAGGGATTCGATCTCTCATTAAATCCAGAGGCACTTGGTGACGAACCGATCCACACCACCACCGGTGATAACAAAGCAATAAGTGTTGAAGGATCAATTCTCTTCAGAATAGACAAACAGAATGCCCCAGAACTTTGGGAAAACATTGGTGAACATTTTGTGTCGAAGCTAGTGCGGCCACTTGCCAGATCTCGCGTTTCTGCAGCGCTGTCCACAATTAAGCTGGACGATGTTATGTCACATCGCACAGAGCTGGAAAAGCAGTTAAAAGACGAACTTAACATTCAGTTCCATGATAAAGGATTAAACTGTGAGGGTGTTCTTTTGTCTGAGGTGAAGATTGTGAAGGAATCAGGCGAAGCAAAGTCCATTTTTAGTGTGTTCAAGGGTCGCAAAGAATAGGTTGGGGGGCGAGAATGGTTCGCCACTATCATTTTTCATTTTCGTTTGATGTCATACCTCCTGTTTTGCAGCGAGGTCGCCACGCGCTGGTTGTTTTGCGCGATGCGAATGGCAAGTTTATTTTGGGAGCAAAAAACATTTATCCAGATAAAATTGTGCGGTTTATTGGTGGTGGTTTGGACGAGGCCGAACCCGCAGATGTTGGGGCTACGCGTGAGGTAGAGGAGGAGGTGGGGGTTCGAGTGAATCCCGCATACCTCAAACCTCTTGCGGTGATTGAGGCGGATATTACGTCGCTGGAACGCACAACACGATTTACGACGTTTTTATTTTTGTATGAGATTGGAGCCGAGGAATTACATCCTGCGGATGACCTTGATGGTATCGTGCGCTTTTCGCGCGAAGAAATGGAGCAGTTGATTGATCGTTACGCACATCTTCCTAAGGAAATTGTTGATATTGGTGACGGTGGCAACCCATTCCGGTGGAGCGATTACGGTGCGTATTATGGAAAGGTACATCAGATTGCGCTGGAATGCCTCGAAGAAAATGTGGAAAAATAAAGAGTTCCCTTTTTGTAAGGTTATTGTAAGATTTGCGTAGTATTCTTGTGAATATGATGAGGAGACAGCGATTTTTTACTTCACGAAGAATACAAAGAATTTCATCAATTTTTTCTGATGTTGCTCAAGTCTTTTTTGCGTCCGTTACAATTCCAGGTTTTCTTGACTCGAGAAATCTTTTTATGATAGGATTTGGTCTACTATCATCAGGATTTCTTTGGATAATGAGCGTAATACTTGATGAAAGGAGGATATGATTTTTCATCCAGAATATTTTATGTTGTTTTACCTTACTGGGGCAATTTTTGCCCTCGCCGGCTCGATTCTTATTTACGTGTTATGGAAAGATGGACAACTTAGTGAGCATAAAAAGAGGAAATAAATTTTGCTCTTTTTCTCGATAGCCCCCATGTGTGTATTTATGGCCTGATATACTATCCTCATGCTTTCATTCGAGACATTTGGAGTAAAAAAGCGCAGACAAACGCCGGTGATTTTTTTACACGGGTGGGGTGGGGACAAGCGTTCTTGGCTTCCTGTCATTGAGCGCCTTAAAACCTCGTTTTATGGATATGCAATTGATTTGCCGGGATTTGGAGAGAGCCCATTAGAGCGTATCTCCACACTGCATGACTATGCAGAAGATATCGTTCTTTTTTTGAAGGCGCATGCCATCAAAAAAGCGGTGTTCGTTGGTCACTCTTTTGGCGGGGCTGTTTCCGCGGTCATCGCCTCAACCTATCCGGATTATGTAGAGAAACTTGTGCTCATTGACGCTTCTGGAATTCGGCCAACACGCCATATAATTCAACAGGTTTTTGAGGGGGCGGTTGGAGTGGGAAAAGAAATATTTCAACTTCCGGGACTCAAGAAGATGTTCCCGCACGTACGAAAATTACTCTATTCTTTTGGTCCTTTGCGCTCATCTGATTATTCGGCGTTGAATGATCCCATAAAACAAAAAACATTTGTCTATATATTGCGTGAAGATATTTCTGATCTTCTTGTAAAAATTGTGTGCCCAACACTGATATTGTGGGGAAGTGAGGATCGTGATACCCCTCTCTCAGACGGTGAGCGCATGCACACACTTATTCCTCAGTCTGAACTTTTCGTGTTTCGCGGAAAATCACATTTTGCGTATCTTGAAGATGTGGAGGTATGTTGTGCGCACCTTCGGAGATTTTTATCATGACGACTCGTCAACTTTTGTATTTGGCACAGCTCGAAAACTATGATGTTACGTGTTTACGCACGTGGTTTATGAAAAATCCAGGTCGTGGTGTGGAAGAAAAAAAACATCGTTTAGTGTGGACGATGAAGGTTCGAGTTCTTTTTGTTCTCATTACTGTTATCTCGTTGTTCGTTTCAAAAGAAAAAGCATTATTTGTAAGTCTTTATTGTCTTACCCCATTTGATGTGTTTGTGAAGAGTGTTGTGTATGGATGCGCTTGGGCAGTAAGACGAATATTGCATCCAAAGATGCGCGTGATTGGTGTTGCGGGGTCGTGGGGGAAGACGACCATGAAAATGTCATTGGCTGCGACATTGAACTCAAAATATCGTGTCATTACTACGGAAGGAAACATCAATACAATAATGGGAGTGGCGTTGTCTGTTTTGCGATTACCCGTAGGTACTGAAATTTTTATCTGCGAGATGGACGCATTTTATCGAGGAGAAATAGCACGAGTGTGCCAGTTGATTCAGCCGGAGGTTGGGGTATTGACGGCAGTGGGGCCGATGCACCTCGAAAGATTTCATGATGATATGAACGCATTGGTGCGGGCACAGTTTGAGTTGCCAGAATATGTGAAGAAGGAGGGAGTCTTTTTTATTCAAGAAGACATTCAGATTCCAAAGGGAGTCGCTATCCAATCAATGAAGAAATTTAAAGAAGTTGAGGATGGCGTGCGAGAAGTTGCGAAATATTTTGATGTAGCTCTGTCTCAGATACAATTGGCGCGCGTTGAACACCGCAATGAGGTAAGTGTGGTGAATGGACTTATCATTATCGACGATGCATACAACTCCAATCCGACTGGATTCCGACGGGCGCTGCAGACATTGAAAAATACGAAAGCAACAATGCGGATTATCGTTACACCGGGGATGATAGAGCTTGGAGCTGTTCAAGAGAAGGAAAATAGGGAGGCGGCGCAAGAAGCGGCAAAAGTCTGCGACGTTATCATTGTTGTAGGGGAAGAGAATAAGAAAGCACTGGTTGAGGGTGCGCGTGGAGCAAAGAAGACGGTTTGGGTTCCTGATTTGGTGGAGGTACAACAACAACTAAGAGTTTTAGCAAAACCCGGTAGTGCCATATTATTTGAGAATGATTTGACAGATCAGTATTTTTAATTTAAGCCGAAACAACATTGGTGCGTGACTTTACTTCGCCGGCAGCACGCAAAAGAAGGGAATCGAGAAAATCTTCATCTCCTAAATTTGGAGTATAGTTATTTCTATAAGATACCGAAATCTCTTGTTCTGGATTTACCTTAATAATAGTAATAACCTGCCCCCTAGGGTCTTCTTTAGAATGTTCTCTGATGGCGGTTGTTGCGGCTGTGCTTAAAATACTCATCATTTCTTTCGCAAGAGCCTCGACGGTAACGCCAAGATCACTAAAATCACCGCGTTCTATAACAATCGTAGGACTTAAATGTCGCATATGTTTCCTTCTTTATGTATGGGTTATTCGCAGTATAAACCTTTCTACTATCATTGACAAATCGCACAAAATCCTACTTACTCTTCTACTCTTTCCGCAAACACCAACATCCGTTTTACCGTCGTCCCCGGCGGCCAACAGGTCTGCAGGACAATGGTTTCTTCCTCATATGTTTTTTGAAGAAAGCTCACATCACTAGGATCGGTAAGCGATTTTTCAGTTACCTTATACATGAACCGTTTTCCTTGATGCCATACAAAAACATCGTCGCCTTTTTCAAGCTTGCCAAGTAAATAAAACACGGCATTATATTGTGCCACAAGATTCGGAGTGGTAGAGTGTGCAAAATAATACCCAAGTCCGCCACTATCCGGTAACGCAGTCCCGGAGGCGTGGGCGATCCCCTTCTTGAGTGCCGCAGTGTAGGCGTTCTGATCATTTGGATCAACATTGTAAATAATTTCCGCATCAACTTGGACTTTTGGAATATAAATTCCGTTCACATTATGTTGTGCAGCTCGGCCGCGGAGATCAACGCGAAATTCTGGAATGAAAATACCACGCAGGGATGTTGTATGAAAAACCTCAAGCAGAACCTGTCGATATTGGTATTGTGTTTCCAAAAATACAACAGGCAAAAATACTGTTGCAAACCAATACAGTGAAAACCCAAGAAAAAGAATGGGAAGAATAAAGAATGCAAATCGTGGAATATTTGGCCGAGATATGTGTTTCATGAGTTATGCGACAAATCGCTTTTTCAATGTAAGCAGAAGAACTCCCATGAATCCACTCCCAATCGCACCAAGGGTCAAAAGTGTTGGGGTACCGGTCTTTGGTTGTTGTGTGAGTGGCTTCGTGTTGACATACACCGTTTGTGAACAGCTTCCAGTTCCACCCTTCCAGGTTCCTTTATTGTCTCTGATATATCCACGTGCAACATATGTTCCCGCTATGTCATATCGCTGTTCGAATGTGTTGCCATCTGTTTCCTTGACTATGCCATTCCCAAAATCGAGCTTGTATTTATTAATCCCGCCCTTGTTGTCGTACCCCGTTAAGGTAAATTGAACGGTTGTTGGTGGTTGGTTGTTATTCCCGCCATTGACGAATAAGTTTGAACAATCTGACTTGAATGATTCGACTGGAGAAGAGTTGACATACACCCAGGCCTCACACGAACTACTGCTTTTCCAATTTCCCCGGCTATCTTGCGCATCAACGCGCGCTAAGAAACTTCCGGATGTTTCATATTTATGCTGAATCTCGACACTTGTTATCTCTTCTTGTTTTCCGTCACCAAAATAATAACGATATCGTTGAATTGAACCCTTATTGTCCGATGCCCGAGCTCTCAATGTCACAGTTGATGGAACATTGGAGTTATTACCGCCAACGACTTGGAGCGAGTCACATGAACTTTTATACTCAGGCGTTGGGGTTGGTGTTGGCGTTGGACCATCACACTGGCAACTTGTTTTCCAATCACATATTGAGTTTCTGCAGTATCCGGATCGGCACACAAGACCACTCGCACAGTCGCTATTTGTTGCACACGATCCGTTGCATGCGCTTGGTGTGGGCGGAGAGCATTGGCAAGAAGATTGAGAAGCACATGATGGATTACGGCAAGAACCGGAATAACACGTCAGTCCGGAACCGCAGTCGCTATTTGCCGAACACGATTCGTTGCACGATCGTTGTGTGGTTGTTGTTGAGCAGTCGCCGGAATACCACACAATGTAGTCTTGTAATGCGCAGGTTTCCCATTGGCCATATTGATTACGGCAAGTTCGATCAAAGACATCGATTTGTACGGTTTTTCCGCAGGTTGTTCCAGATAGAGATTGCGAGGTGGAGAAAGATGTTTCATTGCTTCGGCATTCGCCATCACTTGTTCGTCCGTTACACGTAAACTTCACGACATAGTTTCCACTCGCAGAACAGGTCCCAGAGGACGTATCACAACCTTTATTACATTTGTTTTCCGTTGCCGCAAGACCTGTTCCGCAAATATTTACATACTCGCCACTTCCGTACTTGAGATTTGCATACACTTGGGTTGCAAAAATGAGGACAACAAAGGCGAAGAGTAGGATTGAAAAAAATGATTGAAAAATCTTCATATTTGCCGGATTATATCGTGTTTTATTCGTTGTTTCAATAAACGGAGATTATCCGAGCAATTTCGAATCAATACTAAACGTCGTTGTATTTTTATCATGCTGCCGTTCTATTGCTATATCGATAAGTTTGTCAATTAATGTCACAAACTGCACACCGGTAGCTTCCCAGAGGTAAAACGAGAACGAACCAGGGAGCGTATTGATCTCGTTGATATAGACTTTAGATTGTGGTGTAACTTTTCCTCTTGTGGTGGTCACCATGAAGTCAATGCGGGCAATGCCGGAACCGTCAATGGATCGGAACGCAACCTTTGCCATTTCTTGAATCTGTTTTGCGAGTGGTTCCGGGATTGGTGCTGGAACAAGGCGCGCCAAACTTGCCATTCCTTTGGATGAACCTTTTGCGGGAGCATCTTTTGTCCCGGCCTTTTTCCCGCCGCCCATGTATTTGTCTTTATACGAGAGAAACTCGTCGTGTTTAACCGGCTGCTCACACACAGAGGCCTCAAGTGTTTTCCACCCAAGAACCGAACAATTGATCTCGATCATATCTTGTACTACTTCCTCAACAAGAATCTTTCGATCGAACGCTTGTGCGACCTCAATGGCCTCCTGTAATGTTTCTCGATTTTTTGCGAGTGTAATGCCAACGCTGGAACCCAAGTTCGCTGGTTTGACGATCATGGGGTAGGGGAGTTCTTTTTCGAGGTTTTTGATAATGGACTCTGGATTTTGTTGATATGTTTCGCGGAAAAACCAACTGTGTTTGACGACGTTTAGTCCCACCTGCTTGAAGATGGCCTTTTGAAGGACTTTATCCATTCCAACCGCACTCGCGGTAACGCCGCATCCCACATACGGGATGTTTGCGAGTTCCAAGAGACCCTGAACCGTTCCATCCTCGCCGAATGTTCCGTGGAGTGCGGGAAACACAACATCGATTCTTGGAATTTTTGGTGAAAGCAGTCCACTGCGGAGTGGTTCTATCATCGCGCGTGTTGGCGTTGCCGATGGAGAAATTTCCAAAAACTTGGATGCGTCGCGAAGCGCGAGAGACTTAAATGATTCGAGGTTTTCCAGTCCTTTTCCTGTGAGCCATCGTCCCTGTTTATCAATATACACGGGAACAACATTGTATTTATTGCGATCAATGTTCGCGAGAATCTGCATTGCGGTAACCACAGATACTTCATGCTCAACGCTGCGGCTGCCAAAGAGAACTGCGACGGTGGGGCGAGAAGACATAGGAGTTATTATACTGCATAGAAAAGAAGGGTGAAAATTTATTCAGCTCTGCCCCTTGACACAAATTAGCACTTCTGATAAGTTACTGCTAACTTCGTTTGTATGTATATTCAAAAATAAGGAGGAACTATGGCAATGTCAGTTTCTGTCTCAAAACTTCAACCCATGCCGGGATACGTGCTCGTTGAGCCGGCGGCAAAGCAAACAAAAACAACAAGCGGTATTTATCTCCCCGATTCGCACGACGAAAAACCACAGTATGGGACGGTATTGGCGGTTGGTGCGGACTGGGTGACAGAACACGGCGCAACAGTCAAGGCTCCGTGTAAAGCTAAAGATACGGTGATCTACAAAAAGTGGGGTGGAAATGAGGTCAAGATCGGTGACATAGAGTATCAATTTTTAAAATTTGAAGATATTTTAGCGACAGTGAAATAAGGAGGATTTATGGCAACAGCAAAACAAATGGTGTTTAACGATGAAGCGCAGCAAAAAATGCTTGCAGGTATCGCTAAACTTTCCGCGGCAGTGGTAACCACATTAGGTCCGCGTGGTGGAAATGTCGCGATCGACAAATCTTGGGGAGCCCCAGCGGTTCTGCATGATGGTGTCAGCGTTGCAAAAGAAGTGAACTTGGAAGATCCGTATGAAAATATGGGTGCGCAACTTGTCAAGGAAGCGGCCTCAAAAACAAACGATGTTGCTGGTGATGGAACAACCACGGCCACACTATTAGCGCATCATTTAACCGCTATGGGTATGAAGAATATTGCTGCTGGTGCAAACCCAATGATGGTGAAAAAAGGCATTGACCTTGCGGTTTCCGCGGTGGTCGAACAGATTAGCAAGTTGGCGAAGCCGGTGAAAGAAGAAGATTGGGTGAAGGTTGCCACTATTTCTGCGCAAAATGCCGCGATCGGCGAAAAAATTGCTGAGGCATTAAAACTCGTGGGAAAGAATGGAGTGGTCGAGGTTGAGGAAGGCAAGACCATGGATATCGAGATCGAGCATACCGAGGGCATGGCCTTCGATAAAGGTTACGTGTCTCCGTATTTTGTGACGAACTCAGATAGCATGGAAGCCGTTATGGAGAATCCATACATCTTGATTACCGATCAAAAGATCAGCTCAATTCAAGATCTCCTCCCATTTTTGGAAAAACTCATGAAGATTTCCAAGAATTTTGTGTTGATTGCTGACGATGTTGATGGCGAGGCGCTTGCGACATTGGTCGTGAACAAGCTTCGTGGAGTGTTTAATGTGTTGGCGGTCAAAGCCCCAGGATTTGGTGATCGACGCAAGGCGATGTTGCAGGATATCGCAGTGTTAACGGGTGGCCAATTTATTTCCAGTGATACGGGTCGCAAGTTGGACTCGGTGACACCGGAAGACTGCGGACATGCCGACAGCGTACGTTCGACCAAGGATACAACCACAATTGTTGGAGGCAAAGGAACAAAGGCCGACATCAACGGACGAGTCGCGCAGATCAAAAAAGAAATCGATATCACGACTTCTGATTTTGACAAAGAGAAGTTGCAGGAGCGGTTGGCGAAGCTATCCGGTGGTGTTGCGGTCATTAAGGTTGGCGCTGCAACAGAGATTGAACTAAAGGAGCTTCAAGAGCGCGTCAAGGATGCAAAGGAAGCGACCAAGGCCGCGATTGAGGAAGGGGTAATCCCGGGTGGTGGTGTGACCTACCTGCGCGCAGTCAAAGCATTGGATGTTTTGAAGGAAAAAGATGAGGATGTTGTGGCAGGTATTAAGATTGTCCGCGATGTCTTGGCAATGCCTTTGCGCAAACTTGCGGAAAACTCCGGAGCTGACGGCGGAAAGGTGTTGTACCAAGTGCTTTCGCAGGAAAGTCCAACCTATGGATTTAACGCACAAACATTGGAGTTTGGCGACATGCTCAAGATGGGCGTGATTGATCCAGCCAAGGTTGCAAAGCATGCATTGAAGAATGCGGCAAGTGTGGCAGGCATGATCTTGACAACACGCTGTCTGATTACCGATATTAAGGAAGACAAGAAGGTTGGTATGGGAGGTGGTGCTCCAGGTATGGGCGGCATGGATATGTAATGCTTTCTTACATACGAAAATAGAAAAAAGCCCCGGCAAGTCCGGGGCTTTTTGGCTCATCCAGCGGCTTTTTTGGTTTAGCCTCTGTAGGCTTGCATGAAGAAGTACGCTGCAGTGATGAGCGCCTTCAGAATAGAGAACCACGGTATGACAAGTACCGCGATGCTAGCGAGTAATGGGTTGGGGGAGGAAAGGAATTTGATCATGTGTATATGGTATCGTGCGAATCTTACAAATAGCTTACAAAAGTGGAGGTGGGGTTTGGTGGGATGGAGGGGTGAAAACAACAGAGCGAGCAAGAAAAATGCTATGGTTCAGAAATGTGCCAGGGGGGAGACTCGAACTCCCGGCCTATCGCTTATGAGACGATTGCATCTACCACTGAGCTACCCTGGCATGCTGGTCGATATAGTATTTTACAGCATTAATAATTTAAAAACCGCCCTCTCGGGCGGTCTTATCGTGTTGCGGGGCAAGGAGTCGAACCTTGTCTGCGAGATTATGCACCTGTTTCTCCTATTACTAAGAGTGTCGGACTATATCTTTCCGTTGTAACGGATCTGGCGTATAGTCTCTACGGATTTCTTCACAAAAGTGAAGATCTTTCCTCGGTATTGCCCCAGAGGGGTTTCACCGATATAGCCAGAATTCATCAACCAGAGGTTGATGGCCCATATTGAGCCTCACGTGCAGCCGTACACTACCCCGCGCGATAGGGAGGAGTATACACCTCAACGTCTGGAAAAGAAACCTCGAATTTTGGAAAATACGAGAGAAATTTTGTCCCACAGTGAAATCTTTTGTTGCGCTATAACAGTGGGTGATTGAGACGGTGCGAGCTCGGGCGTTTGGATAATCTGCACAATCTTTTCATTGGGTTTTTGCATACCAAGTTCATCTCGGATCATTTGTTCTCGAACAAATGGAGTTTTTGACTCATCAATTTTCTTTTTCTTTTCTGCATTTTCTCTTTGTACTACCTCGTTTTTTTCTTCGATTGTTTGTACGCGTCGATACACTTGAGAAATATCATACAAATGCTTTATGAGCGATACACTAACTGCAGTACAAAGGATAATCCATAATCCTATATATATTGGGGATACTCGATGATTTTTCATTGACAAACTATCCTATACATTGTATTATCTCGGATACTCATGTATCTCCTGCCGGACGTGACTGCTCGTAAAACGATTACATACTATGGCACAAACACTTCGAGAATATCATACCCTCTTTTTAGAGGAACTTCGAAAACAGAAAAAAGCACATTCAACGGTTCTTGCATATGGAAAAGACGTTGACCAATTCATTGAAATAGCAGAGAAAAGTAATAACGAACTACCTTCTCAGGTATCACTCGAACTCGTCGAGAGCTTCAGCGAAAATCTTCAACAAAAGAGATATACAAACAAATCTATTGTGAGGAAATTAAACTCGCTCAAAGCATTCTTCACCTACCTTCGTGAAACTGGAGTCATTGAAAAAAATCCGGTCTCTCGTGTTATAAAACCAAAATATGAATCATCGGCTCCTCGCATCTTAACCAAGACGGAGTATCGTTCACTTCGTGATGCATGTCGTGGCGATAAAAGAATGTCTGCGGTTGTCGAGCTTCTTTTGCAAACAGGCATGCGCATTAGCGAGCTAGCGGGATTAAAAATTGATGGATGCGATCTCGACAAACGCACACTTACAATCAAGGATGAGGAGACTGGGATGATGCGAACAATTCCTATGAACAACGCAGCAAGTAGAGTACTCCAAGAATATTTGACAATTCGTCCAAAAACTCGAGAGAAAACGCTATTTATCACAAAAACATGCAAACCTTTTTTGATTCGAAATATTCGATCCGCAATCGATCGGTATTTTAGAATCGCTGGTATCACAAAAGCAAAAGTGAATGATCTTCGTCACACGTTTATTGTCGAACAATTGGCGGCGGGGACGCCCCTTGTCTATGTCAGCCAACTTGTGGGACACAAGCGCATTACAACGACAGAGAAATATCTTCAATTTTTGGGCGGATCACTCGATACATCGACCATGAAAATCGAAGAACTCTAGATGCTTTTCTGATATACTTCCCGCATGGCAATACTCCAATTTTCCGCAAGAATTTCCGAGTCTTTAGAACTCACGCCGAAGTTTCATTATCTCCATATCGAACTTGTTGAACCTCATCGTATAGAGTTTCAGGCGGGGCAGTATATCCTTTTGGATGTGCCAGGAACCGAACAGAAAAAAAGTTACTCTATTGCGTCCTCACCAACAATGGATCACGCCATAGAGTTACTTGTGGATATTTCTCCACAAGGCGCCGGAACAACCTATATTAAAAACTTAAAGCCTGGAGATATCATTTCGTTTCGGGCTCCAGTTGGTCAGTTTGTTGTGGCCTCGCAAGAATCGGAGATTGGTACGCATGAAAAAGCTCTCCTTTTTATTGCGACGGGATCGGGAATTACCCCAATTCGAAGCATGATTTTGGATCAACTTCAACAGAAAAAGGATCAGCGGTTAATGACATTGTATTGGGGACTACGATACGAGGCAGATCTCTGCTGGCTTGATGATTTTGAGGATCTTGGTCGATCATTTCCAAATTTTTCCTTACATCTTGTTCTCTCGCAATCGCAGGAAGAATGGTCATTGTGCAGAGGAAGAGTGACAGACTGTCTGAGTATTCACAAGATACCACTTGATGCGGGGTATTACGTCTGTGGGAACAATGCAATGATTGATGACGTTAAAACACTCTTGTTGAATAAGGGAGTTGGAAAAGAGTATATTCATCACGAGAAGTTTTATTAACGATGCCTAATTATTATGATTCTTCGCAAAAAGTTAATCACAAAGGAGAAACATGGTAGATATAAAAAAAACGACACCACAAGACAACAAACAACCAAACCAAAAACCGTTGGAGAAATATAAAGTTGAGGTGCTTCGAGACAAGTGCATCGGCGCTGCATCATGTGTTGCGATTGCGCCAAAAGTATTCGGGTTAGACAAAGATCAAAAAGCATTTGTGATAAGCGAAGATGAGCTTGACGATGTTAAGTTATTGGCAGCACAAAGTTGTCCTACAGCAGCGATTGTTGTGACGAATATAGAAACTGGAGAACAGGTGTGGCCTCGATAAAGAAAAATATGTTAACATATCTTGCCCAAGGCGAATTTTCGTGATACCTTTGCATATATGAAAAACATTCCACTTCTTTTGGGAACACTTATTGGAACATTCTTACTCGTATTTGTTGTTGCATTTATGTTTAGCAATAAAGCTGGCGCTCCTGTGGAACAGACCAGACTTCTAGGTGACGCACATAACGCTACAGGAAGTGCCCAGCCAAAAGTCACAATTGTGGAGTTTAGCGATCTCCAGTGTCCGGCATGCAAAGCGGCCCAACCACTTGTCAAGAAAATTGTGGAAGCAAATCCAAACGAGGTAAAACTTGTCTATCGACATTTCCCGCTTTCGCAGCATAAATATGCACAACTCGCGGCGCTTGCGGCAGAAACAGCTGGCAGTATGGGAAAGTTTTGGCCATATCATGATAGGCTGTTCGAACAACAGGAGGTATGGGGAACGGAAACACAAGAGAACGTTTTGAATATCTTTAAAGATTTCGCAAAAGAGTTCAGTATTCCTCCAGATCTCATGGAGCAATCATTGAAGACGAAAACGTTTGAACAGAAAGTTGCCCAGGATATTGCAGATGGTACAGCGCTTGGAGTGAACTCAACACCAACATTTTTTGTGAATGGCCAACGCACGCAAACCGCAGATTTACAATCGACAGTTGAAAAATATCTTAAATAGGAGTATGGTTGATCTATCATTGAAAAAGGAGATACATGAATAGGAATCCATTGTTTCTCCTGCCCATCCTCGTTGTTCTCGCGTTTGGTGTTGTACTCGGATATAAGTGGTGGAACGCGCAGACATCAAATATTCCAAAACCACAAGGAGTGTTAACAGAAGGAATTTCTGTTGACGATAATAGTCAGGCGCTCTTGAAAAGATTTGGTATTCCAGAAAAACGTGTTGCTCAACTGAAGTCGGTTGGACGCACAGAAGGATACGGTGTTGTGCAGTGGTCGGAGGATCGTAGATTAATAACGGTTCTTGCAAATCTTCCACAACTCCAAAAAGGCTCGTATCAAGCGTGGATGATTATTGACGGGAGCTCGACATTGATGGGAACAATGAGAATAGGGAAGGGTGGGTATGTTGTTGACTACACATCGCCCTCTCAACTTCCAGAAGTGATGACGGTCGTTGTTTCTCAGGAGGTAAGAAAAGACAATATACTTGAGGAAAAAGTGCTCGAGGGTGTTGTGAATATGGGAGAGTAAACTTCTACTTGAAGTGCACCTCGAGAATGTATAGAATGGAAAAATAGCCATATTAAACCAAAGGAGGGAAACATGGCATTCTCATACAAGAACAGCAAGGGGCAGACGTATTATCTGCACACTCGCAAAGTCACGTTGAAAAACGGACGCGTTCAAGTAATTTATTTCTTCGCGCGTGATGTGCGCGATGGTTCCCTTGACTCCGTACCATCAGGGTACAAGGTTATGGAAACCAAGAGAACTGGTATGCCAGTCTTGAAAAAAGCGTAAGCTTTTTGTTTGAAACAGGAAAGCCCTCCGAAAGGAGGGCTTTTTGGTAGAATGCCGTATATGGAATCACCGTTCACTATTGCAGACATCTACAAACAACTCAATACAATTCTTGACCCGGAACTGCGGATCGGTCTCGTGGACTTGGGTTTGATTTATGATGTTTCGTTCGTGCCAATACAAACCGATAGCGGTGAACGTATCCACATTCATATTCTCATGACCTTAACTACCCCAGGCTGTCCATTAGCAAGTGTGTTTGATCAAATGGTAAAAGATGGACTGAAGGGATTGGGAGACATTGACCCAAAGCAGGATGTAACAATCGAACTTACTTTTGATCCGCCATGGGTTATTGATATGATGAATCCCGAATCGCGCGCGCAACTCGGGTTGTGATACGATAAGCAAAAGAAATACATCATTTACAAAGGAGTGTTATGTCTAAAAAATACGGTATTGGTTTTCTTCTTCTTATTGGTCTTGTTTTTGGATATTTCATCGTAAAACAATCAAAATCACCAGCAGCACCAACGCCTCCGAGTAGTGGAACAAAGACACAAAAAGAAACGACACAAACAGTTCCAGAAAGAACGGTGACGATCAACGCGACAAACTTCTCATATGATCTCAAAGAAATTCGGATAAAAAGGGGTGAAAAAATTGTGTTAGAGGTAAAAAATACAGAAGGATTTCACGATCTTGTTATTGACGAACTTGGCGTCAAAACAAAACAGCTCAAAGAAGGAGAATCGCAAGCGATTATTGTCTCTAGCGATGTTGCAGGAAAGTACGAGTATTATTGTTCGGTCGGTGCACACAGAATGATGGGTATGAAGGGGACATTGATTATTGAGTAAGGAATTCTATGATCTTTCTTGGCGCGGATCATGGCGGTTTTGCATTGAAAGAACACATAAAGCAGCTTTTGGGGCAAAAAACTGAAGATTGCGGTGCATTTACATTGAATCCGGATGACGATTATCCTACATACGCACAATCGGTTGCAACGCGCGTGCTTCAAGATCCAGAGAATAATAGTGGGATTCTTGTTTGTAGAAGTGGAGGTGGTATGGCCATTGCGGCAAATCGTTTTACCGGAATTCGTGCAGTGGAGTGCAGGACGTCGGAAGAAGTGCGATGGGCAAGAAATGATGACCACGCGAATATCATGACATTATCCGCACAGTGGGTCGATCCAGATCAAGTAGAAACAATCGTGAAGACATTTATAGAAACTCCGTACGGGAAAGACGAACGCTATCACAGACGTGTTCAAGAGATCGAAAAACACTATGCGTAACGACATTTTTCCTTCAATTCTTACTGACTCACTCGAGCTTGCCCAAGAACAACTCAACCTTGTTCAAGGACTTGTTTCTGGTGTTCAAATCGATATCATTGATGGGGAGTTTGCGGATAACATCACATTTCATCCCGTTGATATCACTTCATTAACGACCCACAACATGTCCATAGATCTACACTTGCAAACGATAGAACCAATTGATTATGTTGTGGAATGTGAGCGTGTACAGAATCTTCGAGCAATTATTGGGCAAGTAGAACGGATGTCCTCGCAAAAAGATTTTATTGATCACGTTGCAAGTTGTGGATGGAGTGCTGGTCTCTCACTCGATCTTTACACGCCTGTATCAGCAATAGAGGAAGATCAATGGAAGCGACTGCAAGTCATTCAAGTGATGACGATTCACGCTGGCTTTCAGGGACAGAAATTTGAGCTGATCGCAGTACAGAAAATACATGAAGTGCGAAAACATCTTGATGAAAGGCATTTGACCTGTGATCTCTTTGTTGATGGCGGAATTACTCCGGAAACGTTTCGGTTGTGTAAGGATGCTGGCGCGACGCATTATACGCCGGGGCATTATTTATGGGCATCACAAAACATTGCAGAGTCGCTGAAAAAACTTGTATAGTGTATGTATGAATACGCAACCTCTACAAGAAGAGCATAGCGGAGCAAAAACCGTTATTCACGACACCTCAAAAACATCGAGCGAACAGAAATATCAACTCATGCGACACATTAAAAATGTGGCATTTTTTGGATACGCGGATGCAGAGCCAGAAACCGAGCTATACAAAGAAGCCTTTAAAACCGCGCAGCTCGTTGCAAAACAGGGTCTTACGATTGTTGATGGCGGTGGACCTGGTGTTATGGATGCCGCAACAAAGGGGGCGGCCTCAGTCGGTGGCGAGACAATCGCGGTGACGTTTTATCCCAAAGATGCTCCGGGATTTGAGGGGCGGTATGTTGGAAATGTTGCAGACACAGAGGTGATTACACAAAACTATATTGAGCGTATGTTCAAGCTCATGGAACACGCGGATGCCTATATTATTTTTAATGGCGGAACAGGAACACTCTCCGAGTTTGGCACGGCATGGGTGTTGGCGCGTCTCTACTTTGGTCATCACAAGCCGTTTATTTTGTATGGCGAGTTTTGGAACGAGTTGTTGGATGTTATAGGTGAACGCATGATGATGCGCGGAAATGAGCGTGAAGTACTGCGCGTTGCCACAACACCAGAAGAAGCGTTAGCGGCAATTTGGGCGTTTGATGAAGAAATGGGGAACATAGATCATTCAACATGTGAAGTATGTTTGAAGCAAAAACGAGCGGAACCTGGAGAGACAGAACTTGAGGAGGCGCATGTTTGACGCTATCACCATAGGATCAGCGATACTCGATGTATTTTTTAAGTCATCTCAGTTTCAACTGGTGAAAAAGGACGGATCTTTGGCACTGTGCGAGACATTTAATGAAAAAATTGAGGTGGAACAAGCGATGATTTCCAGTGGAGGAGCGGGAACCAATGTGGCTGTGGGATTAGCGCGACTTGGATTTCACGTTGCATGTTTGGCGGAGATAGGAAAAGATTTTGCTGGGAGTGTTATCGTTCACGATCTGGAGCGTGAAGGCGTATCAACAGAGTTGTTGGTACAAGAAAAGAGCGAGGCAACGGGAATTTCCGGATTGCTCATTTCGCAAGATGGTGCGAGAACGGCATTGGTGTTTCGAGGTGCGGCACAGATGATCACGGTGAGCGATCTTCATTCAGACCTTCTTCAGACGAACTGGATACACCTTTCGTCTATTGGGAATACCGATGTCATTTCTCGTATTTTTTCGTATTGTAAGGAACGTCATATTCGATTGAGTTGGAATCCTGGGAATTGGGAGATAGAAGCCATTGTTTCTGGAGTGTTAAAACCCAACTGGTCTGCTGTTGAAGTGTTATTTGTGAATAAAGAGGAAATGGAAAAGTTGAGTGGAGTGTCGTTGGAGGGTGATGCGTGGAGGAGCGAGTGGTGCTTTGTTGGACCCAAAATAACCGTGGTTACCGATGGAGAACATGGTGGCCGGTACTGTATTGGAGGCAAGTGTTTTTGGTACGAGGGAGAACGCGTAGAAACAGTACAAGAAACCGGCGCCGGAGATGCGTTTGCAGTTGGATTTCTTGGGGGGCAATTGACGAATAAAGAAATTACTCAGTGTATCGAATATGGTAAGAAGAATGCGGGTTCTGTCATTCGCAGTATGGGAGCAAAAACGGGATTGCTGCGATCACTATGAATGTCATTGTCACTGGTAGTTTGGGCTACGACTATATCATGGATTTTTCAGGCAAGTTCGCGGATCGTATCATGCCAGAAAAAGCGCATAAAATTTCACTGAGTTTTTTAGTTGATAGTCTAAAGAAACAGTTTGGTGGAACGGCGGGAAATATTGCATACACATTAAAACTATTGGGAGTTGAACCATCCTTGCTCGCGCCGGCCGGAAATGATTTTGCATCATATCGTGAATTTTTAGAAAAGAATGGAATTTCTACAGAACATATCTCAGTACATGATGATGTGACGATGGGAAGTTATTTTGTCGTAACCGATCAAGAGGATAACCAAATAGGATCCTTTTACAAAGGGGCTATTGCGTATGCGGATCAATTGTCTATAGAAACGTGTTTGCCAGCGGATATTGTGGTGATCTCGCCAACCGAACCTCAGGCGATGAAAAAATACGTCAAAGAATGTATCGAAGATAAAGCTCCATATATCTACGATCCAGCCTTTCAAATTGCAGATTTTTCTGCAGAAGAATTAAAGGAGGGAATTGGTGGTGCGAAAATATTGATCGGAAATGACTATGAGATCGCGTTGATCGAACAAAAACTTGCTCTGTCGCATGATGATTTGAAGAAAATGACACCGATCTTGATTACGACACTTGGAGCACAGGGGTCACGCATTGAATCTGATGGGAAAACACTAGAAATTCCCATTGCTCCGCCAACCTCTATTTTGGATCCCACCGGCGCTGGCGATGCCTACCGCGGTGGCTTTTTAGCAGGATATTTACGCGATTTTGATTTGGAAACCTGCGGAAGAATGGGGGCGGTTGCCGCGGCGTATACGGTAGAAATGTACGGAACCGTCACGCACACCTATACAAAAGAAGAGTTTTCAAAAAGGTACACCGATTGTTTCAATATTGTTTTACCTAAGATTTAGGTATAATGTATGGATAAATCGAAGAAAATTGTTTTTGGAGGAGGGAGAAATGTTTACAAGGCCAGAGCAAGTGATTACAGAGGAATTTGCCAATAAGGTAAAGACAACAATAGACTTATTGCCTCCAAATACCACAATACGAGAGTTGGTTCGTGGGGACATTGAAATTTGGATGGCTTTTTTTAATACTTTATCACCACTAGAAAAAACACAACTAAATCTAACATGGAATTCCCTTTTGAGAGCAGGAATTAATATGAATATTAGTGAAATGAAAAATATTTCAAAAGAAAAACTCATCGTTGCCAGAGGAGTGGGAGATGGTTTTCGCTATGCCTTATTAAAAGTTATTTTTGATCTAAAAGACTAAAAGGAGCCTTCATGTCAACACAAAACTATGACGTCAAAGATCTTACACTTGCTGCAAAAGGAAAATTGCGCATTGAATGGGCGGCCAAATCGATGCCAGTATTGAAACTCATAGAGGAGCGGTTTAAAAAAACAAAACCACTCAAAGGTCTCACCCTCGCGGCCTGTCTTCATGTCACCGCAGAAACCGCAAATCTTATGAAAACGCTGAAGGCCGGTGGGGCGAATGTGAGTCTTTGTGCAAGCAATCCACTTTCTACGCAAGATGATGTCGCGGCTTCACTCGTAAAAGATTTTGGTATCCCGACATATGCGATAAAAGGTGAGAACACGACGTCGTACTACAAACACCTCAACGACGTACTCGATACACATCCTCACATTACTATGGATGATGGTGCGGATCTTGTGTCGCTTCTTCACAAAGAGAGGCAGTCACAACTCAAGGAAATTTTAGGGTCAAGCGAGGAGACAACAACAGGCGTAATTCGATTGCGAGCAATGGCAAATGACAAGGCACTTAAAATTCCGGTTTTTGCGGTAAACGAGAGCAACACAAAACATATGTTTGACAATAGATATGGGACTGGACAGTCCACGATTGATGGAATTTTACGTGCAACAAATATGTTATTAGCGGGTAAAACATTTGTGGTGTGTGGGTATGGATGGTGCGGTCGTGGTTTGGCCTCACGTGCACGTGGATTAGGGTCGCATGTTGTTGTGACAGAGGTTGATCCGATAAAAGCGTTGGAGGCAGTCATGGATGGTTTCCAAGTGATGCCGATCAAAACGGCGGCAAAAATCGGAGACTTTTTTGTGACGGTTACCGGGGATAAAAATGTGATTACCTATGCCCACATGCTTACCATGAAAGATGGTGCAGTTCTTGCAAACTCCGGTCATTTTAATGTTGAGATAGAGTTGGATGAGCTCGAAAAACGAGCAAAATCAAAACGAGAGGTTCGCGGCAATGTTGTTGAGTTTACGCTCAAAAATGGAAAGCATGTATGTGTTTTGGCCGAGGGCCGATTAGTAAACTTGGCGGCAGCCGAGGGCCATCCAGCGGAAGTGATGGATATGTCGTTTGCAAATCAGGCGCTTGCGGCAGAATTTTTTGTCAAACATAAAGGAAAACTCGAAGCAAAAGTCTATACGATTGTCCCGACAATGGATCAGGAAATTGCTCGGTTGAAACTGAGGGCGATGGGCGTGAAGATTGATGTGCTCACAAAAGAGCAAAAGAAATACCTTTCCAGTTGGGAAGAGGGAACGTAAGAACAACCTGTTTCTTCTTTCTACTTTCTGCTACACTACATATTGTTCTGCCCCCATCATTACACACTGGGCGAAGGAGGATGTATGTGCGGACAATGTGGATATAATCATAAACTTTTTTGGCCGTTGACCCTCATTTTTGTGGGAACTTTGGTCATGATGTTGAATATTGGTGTTTTACCAATGGTTCTTTGGAAGTTTTGGCCTGTTGTATTGGTCGTTGTTGGACTTATTGGTCTTTCCGGGAGCTGTGATGAATGCCGAATGGACTCGGGTGTAAAGAAAACAGCAAAGAAAAAATCGAAGAAATAATCATGTCATTTCAAATTGCCATTGACGGTCCCGTTGCCGCGGGCAAGGGAACTGTAGCGCGCCTTGTCGCGTCTAGGTTGGGTTTTCTCTATGTTGATACCGGTGCTATGTATCGTGCCTCTGCGCTTTTGGGAAAACAAAAAGGGATAGATCTTAATAACGAAGCAGCGCTGTCTCAAGAAATCTCACACAGTGAGATGATGCTTCGCAATCCACTCCTTTCTGAGCAAGATGGTCGCCAAATTACAGTGTTACTCAACGGCGAGGATGTGTCATGGATGATCCGCACAGAAGAAATGAGCAGGGGAGCCTCGATTGTTGCTCAGTACGCAGAGGTACGGAAAGAGTTGGTCAAAAAACAGCAACGGATTGCACAAACGACACACGTTGTTATGGAAGGCCGCGACATCACTTTTCGTGTACTTCCAGATGCACAGATGAAAATATATTTAGATGCCTCGGTGGAAACGCGTGCGAAACGCCGGCACCAAGAATTATTGTCGAGGGGCGTGGATACAGCATATGAACAGGTGTATAAAGACATCGAAGATCGTGACGCCCGTGACATGGGTCGCAAGGTTGACCCACTCCATGTAGTCGAGGGATCTTGGGTGCTTGATACGACAAATCTTACAATTGAGGATGTTGTTGAGCTTATTGCCACAAAAGCAAAAGAATTGGGAGCGGTATGAATGATCGCGCAGAGAAAAATTCGAAGAAGAATAAAAAAGAAGAGATAAAGCCGCGCGTGCGGAAGATTATTGTTGCACCAGAGGAAAAAGCGAAACGTGGTAGGTGGATTACCATTCTTATATTTCTTTTAACATTGTTTTTCGGTTACGCGTTTTGGCAGAGGTAACGCGTAATCAAGGCGTGCGAACTCCCTCAAGTATGCCGTCTCTTTTTTCGCCATTCTGTTGATCATCTTTTGGAATGAACATTTCATCTGTACACGCTTGTTTTGGTTCCGTTCCTGGGATGAAATACTCGTCTTTTTGAAGAGGACAGGCTTTACATGAGAGCGTTCCTGTCACAGCACAAGTACGTAGCTTCAACAAACCGGATGGTGACGCAAAGCGATGTGGCTCATGTTCGTCAAGCAAACCACGCATAATTGCATTCCAAATGGGAGAGGCCCCCGTGATTCCAGAGGCGATGTGGCTCATTGGTGTGTTGTCATTATTCCCAACCCAAGCGCCAATCACGCGATTCGAGATATATCCGAACGTCCAGTTGTCGCGCAAACTATTGGTTGTCCCAGTTTTTACCGCGACCTGCTGTTTTGGAATAGTAAGCACAGAGTTCATTCCAAAAGCCGGAGCACGTGCTATGGTATCAGATAAAATATCGGTGATTTGGTACGAGACGCGAGGATCAAGTGTGCGTGTACCATGGCATGGCGTTGTCTGATGAATACATGGATTTGCGTACAATGTTTCCCCTTTGTAATTCTTTACAGAAATAATGGGGGAGAGTGGAACGGTGATTCCTTCATTGGGGAAGGTACCATACAGCGTTGCCATGTCGGTCATGAGGATCTCACCCCCTCCAAGTGTGAGTGACAAACCAAAACGTGATGCCTCTTCATCTCCCCATGTTGTTATTCCCATCTTTCGGCCCTGCTGTACCACCGTAGAAACTCCTACTGTCGCGAGCGTCTTTACTGCGGGAATGTTATACGAGTTTGCAAGCGCAGTGCGGATTGTTACCTTTCCATGGTAGTTTCCGTCATAATTTCTTGGCGAGTAGGGAGGAGAACCGATCATTTTGTAGGTGATTGGCGCATCCTCGATCATAGAGGCAGGCGTCATACCCCTTTCAAATGCTGTTGCATAGGTCAGTGGTTTAATCGAGCTTCCTGGCTGACGTGGACGGATCGTAACATTAACTTGACCGTCATGCTTCACATCAAAGTAGTCTTTACTTCCAACCATTGCGAGAATTTCACCGGTTTGCGGATTGGTTACGAGTGCTGCGGCATTAGACACGTTGAGTCTCTGCAGACGTTGCAACTCTTTTTCAATGGACTGCTGTGCAAGAGATTGAATCGAATAATCAAGCGATGTGACAACCTCAAGTCCTCCTTGTGCGACAACCTCTTCGCCGTATTCCTTTGCGAGTAAATCCCGCACATACATGACAAAATGAGGTGCTTTAATGTTATTCAAATCTGGTTGGAACGTGATTTTTTCCTCTCGTGCGTATTGCGCTTGTTCTTCAGTGATGTACCGATCCTCAACCATCCGCTGCAGAACTTGATGTTGGCGCATAAATCCATATTCTGGCGTTGGACCAAAAGGGGAATAGGCGGTTGGAGCTTGAGGAAGACCAGCTAAATACGCGCTTTCAGCCAGAGTGAGTTCACGCACACTTTTATTAAAATATCGGCGACTCGCCTCCTCGGCTCCGTAGACAGAACCGCCATACGAAACCTCATTGAAATACATTTCAAGAATTTCGTCTTTATTCAGTGTTGCCTCAACCATCATGGAGAGCACGATCTCGCGCATTTTTCTTCTCAATGTTTTTTCCGGCGTAAGAAGTGTGTTTTTGACTAATTGCTGAGTAATCGTTGATCCACCTTGTATTTTTTTACGCTCGATATTTGCTCTGATTGCGCGGGCAATTCCAGCAAAAGAAAATCCGTTGTGTCGGTAAAAATCTTTATCTTCAATAGCAAGTGTTGCCTGTTTTAATGGGAGAGGAATGGAGGAGAGTGGAACGAGAGTGCGATTTTCATCTTTGTAAATTTTATAAAGCACCTCGCCATTGCGGTCATATATTTTGGTTGTCACGATTTGTTTGCGCGTAATGAGTTCGCGTGGAGAAGGAAGGTCTCGGAGTATAAATGAATACAAGGTAATCCCCATGATCATGAGAACAACGGACACAAAAATTCCGAGATGTGTTCCTTTGTATACGACGTATGTTTTTATAGAGGAAATAAGAGGAAAGAGGCTGGAAGTGACCGCACGAAAAAATCGAGGAATAGTTATTGTAAGAAAAAGAAATGGAATGATAACGAAAAGAAAAGATGTGATGTAATACAACGGTTTTCCGCACAGTACACAGAACGACCAAAACATCCTCAGCAAAAATAGGTGAAGAGACTCACGGACAGCGGGATGGTGTATCTTGCGGCGCATCTGGCGGGATTTTACCAAGAAGTTCCAGACTAAACAACAGAGAATTCATTTGATTGCACTATCAAAGTTCTTGGTTTATCGCAATTTTTGTCGGATGACATGCCAAAGTTCGGGTCCGCTTCCTTCATACCCGAGCGCCCAAATAGCAATTCCACCCATGTTTGTCTCGCGAACGAGGTCTAGTTTATACGAGAGAGAAAGCGCATTTTCATAAAAAATGGTTTGAATTTTTCCCTTGTCTATATAGGTAAGATACGGTGAAAAGGCATCAGCATCCCATTGCTCTTTTATGTTTTTTTCCTCGAGTAATTTTTTTACGCGCTTGTATGTTGCAAGACCACCCGTTTGGGGGAAGGTGTTTGATCCCGGCGCCGAACCAACGGTTTGCCACTCATATCCGTAGAAGGGGATACCTAGTAAAATTTTCTCTGACGGAACCTGATCAAGCATCGGCTTGAGTGTCTTTACAATATCCACATCCCATCTGTTTTTTTCACTTCCAAAAAGAGGAGCAACGGGACCGGATTGTGAAGAGGAACTACGGAAAAAATCGTAGGTCATCACGACAATATGGTCAACGAAAGGCGCGAGCTGTGGTAAATTCCAGATGCGATATTTCAGCGCACTGTCTGCAAAGATATCGAGTGAAATATGAAGTGACGGAAAAGACGCGCGCATACTTTTGGAGAATTTTGAGATAAATGTGGTGTATTCGTTACGAAGTTTGTCATCAACTTCACCCGCATACTCTATGTCAAGATTAATGCCATCAACTGGTTGACTTTTGATGAACATCTTCACGTTTTTTATAAAAGTATCCTGTGCTTTTGCATTATGTAAAAACGACGCAATGTCATCTGCATCCATCATGGTAATAAGAACTTCAAATTTCTGATTGTTTTTTGTTGTTTCTTGTCGCACTCGTTCAACAGCATCTGTGCGGAACGTTTTCCATCCTGTTGCGGCATCATCCGTTGATGTAACAAAATTGCCATTCTTATCTATTGGTAATGAAAAATACCCAATGTGTGTCAATGATGAATCGAATGTTGCATTTTTTATTGTCCAGTAGGGGAGAAATCCATAGATTACTTTTTGTTGCACGGACTGTGGTTGAACTCTAGCAGACGAAGTACCTGCTGTTGGCGATACAAAAGTATTGAAGTCTATCGGAGAAAGGAGGATTGGTTTGTCATATTCATTGACGAATTTTATTCCAAAAACAAAACAAGCGGCCCCGAATCCCAAAAGGAGAAGTGTCATAAATTTTTTGAGTACACTTCCATTATGACGGGCAATGCTATTGAGTTGTTCTTGGTGTTGGTCGTTCATCATAGTGTGCATAGAACTGCTGCATATCGACATCATGCTGTTCGTACACAACATGACCTTTTTCATCAATTGGCCGAACACAGTCAACACAAAAATCACGCGTAAATGGATCGGAAAGAAGAAGTTTTTTCTGTAACTGAAGGCCGTCAATAGAATCTCCTTCTTTTGGTGGAAGTCCAGTTGTCGATACAATCCACGTGTCGCGTGGGAGGGGATCAAGGTCTATGGGCTCTGTCCCTTCCCAAAAGTATTCAACTCTCGTTTGACATGGAGCCTCCGGGTTTGGAAGAAGGCCTGATAGAGCACAGACTTCCTTATCAATCACACCCGACGGTTTTTCCGGCCATAATGATTTTTGACCTTTGAGCACACGCGACATAATGTCATGCCAAATTGGTGCGGCGCCGGTAACACCAGAAACAAGCGCTTGATTCATCGGTGTATTGTCGTTATTGCCCACCCACACTGCGGTCAAGTACTCCGGGGTGTATCCGATCGTCCAGTTGTCCCTGAGATCATTTGTTGTTCCAGTTTTTGCGCTTACCACTTGATTTGGTATCACGAGCTTTGAATTCGGACCAAACGCCCCGACACGCGCACTGTTATCGAGAAGCATGTGTGAAACGAGATACGATGGTTCTCTATTCAACACGCGATGAATTCCTTCAAGCTCGGGAATGTCCTGATCTTTTGTCATTTTTTCTACAGTTTTTTTTGTTTGGTCTGGTGCATATTCTTCCAATATTTTTCCTTTGTAATCCTCTATCCGAAGAATTGACTGAAGCGGAACCTTTACCCCCTGATTTGCGAGTGTTCCAAATGCCGTTGCCATGTCATACATCGTTACTTCACCGCCACCCAACGTCAACGATAGACCATACTGTGATGTGTCTTTCCAGGTAGTGATCCCCATTGCAGAAGCCGTTGCAATGAAGTTTTCAACGGTATTGAGCCCGATAACCTTGATTTCCGGAATGTTGTATGAATTTCCCAGGAAAAAGCGTGTTTGAACTGGACCATGGAATGTTCCGTCATAATTTTTAGGGCAGTACGCTTTTTGACCGCCGACTTGAAAACACGTCGGAATATCCAACAACATTGTTGCCGGTGTGATTTTTTTTAGTTGTAACGCTGTGACGATGTTGATGGGTTTTATCGAACTTCCTGGCTGTCTTTGGCGAAGTACAACATTCACTTGACCGTCGTGCGTTGCGTCAAAGAAATTTCTCGATCCAATCATCGCCAATATCTCACCGGTACTTGGTTTTGTGATAAGTGCTGCTCCATTTCCCACACGATACCGTTTCAGGGTGTTTATCTCAGAAGACAGAGAGGCCTGAGCGTCATTCTGCAGTTTTAAATCAAGTGTGGTGTATACACGCAACCCGCCACTTTCTACGAGTGCTTGTCCATATTTCTCTTCCAAAATATCGCGAACATGAAACACAAAATGCGGTGCGGCAATCTGCGTTTTTGATTGCGCAAAATGCAAAGTTTCTTGTTCCGCTTTTAGCGCTTGTTCTTTTGTAATGTACTTATCTTCCGCCATACGGCGAAGCACATCCTTTTGTCTGTTTTTTGCTAGGTCCGGATTTATGCCAAAAGGAGAGTATCTGGAAGGAGACTGCGGCAATCCGGCGAGAAACGCCGCCTCCGCGATATCTAACTCTTTTGCGTGTTTGTTAAAAAATGTCTCTGCTGCTGCCTCAACCCCCCAAGAAGTTCCGCCGTATGGAATGTGATTGAGATACATCTCAAGAATTTCGTTTTTCGAGTACATAATCTCTGCTGCTATTGTGAGAATCGCCTCTTTCATTTTTCTTATCAATGTTTTCTCTCTTGTTAACAACGCTGTTTTTATCAACTGTTGTGTTATCGTTGAACCCCCCTGTATTTGTTGTCGAAACACCATATTTTTTAGTGCCCGAATAATACCGGATGCATCGAATCCAAAATGTTGATAAAAGCGCTGATCCTCTATCGCAATGGATGCTTGATAAACGTATGGGGGGAGATCATTGAGTGCCACAGGAGTTCGATTTTTATCCGAGTAAATTTCATACAGCAGCAATCCATTGCGATCAAAGATTTTTGTGCTAATTGCAAAATCTTGCGCGCGTTTTAATTTTGTCGGCGATGGAATATCCTTGAGTAGAAGAAAAAGAAAGAAGATGATGGTGCATCCACTTACGACTCCAAGTACAAGACGTTTACGATGGCGTACCATAGAGAGAAGGCGGATGAAAGTATTGCGACGTGAAAGATACATAGGTAGAATGCTATTCTACCAAGAAAGGATCGATCTATGCAGTACCGCAACATCACCATATCAGGACTTCCTGGAAACGGATCAACAACGCTCCTAAAATTACTCAAGGATACGTTGGAATCGAAGGGATGGAAGGGGTTTTCTGGCGGTGAGTTCATGCGGATGTATGCGGCAGACAAAGGCCTTTTTGATGCAAAAACAAACAAATTTCACCACGATGCTACGGTGTACGGTGAGGAGTTTGATCGTGAGGTGGACTACGGTATGCGATCAAGGTTAGAACATGAAGAGAAATGGATATTGGAATCGTGGCTTTCCGGCTTTATGGCGCAGGGAGTACCCGGAGTGTTGAAGGTACTCCTTGTGTGCAAAGATGATGCGGTTCGTATCGACCGTATCGTGAACAGAGACGACATCAGCATTCTAGAAGCAAAACAGCACATCTTAGAGAGGAAGAAAAAAAATGTTGAGAAGTGGTCTCGGGTATATGCAAAAGAATGGAATGAGTGGGTTGTTCAGCCAGGTAAAGTCAAGAAAAACGACGCAATTGATTTTTGGCTCCCATCCCTCTACGATGTAGTTATCGATACATACTCAAACTCGCGAGAGGAAACACTTGAAACAGTCCTTCGTGCGCTCGGCTCGTAAGAAAGTGTCTACACCAAAACATATTCCGGTGTTTTTTCAGATAATTGGCCTTTTTGTTCTCTGGGCGTTGTATCGTTCATTGTTTGTATTTCCAGATTGGTTTGACGAGATTTTTGCAAAGGGAATCGTGTTTGGTCTCCCATCACTTCTTTACGCACGGAACGCGCTTCGTGTGAGGGAAAAACTTGGGTTGTCCCCGGATCGGTTTTGGTGCGGCATGTACATGGGACTGCTCGTTGGAGGTATTTATGGATTTGTGGGGGCATTTCGTTCCTTGTCTTCTGGAACACACGTTGAGCCTGGAATGTTGTTTGCATCATCACAGTTTTGGTACACGTTTTTCTTGGCGATGATGACGGGTTGGTGGGAAAGCGTGTTCTTTTTCGGATACATCATGAATGCGATGAAGGATGAATACAAACTACCAGAAGTATTTGCGGTTGTCGCCGCATGTATTGTGTTTGTCGCGTTCCACGCCCCGCTCCGTTTTATGCTTGAGGGTTTTGGTTCCGTTGCTGTAGCGCAGCTCACGCTTTTGGGGATCTTTGCCGCGGGACAAGCGATACTGTTTTTACGAACCAAGAGTTTGTATTCGATTGTGATCTCCCACGCATTGTGGGGGATGGTACTCATGATTTATGGCACACCGTAACGTACATCCTCCCTTAACATGGAGGTATCTTATACTCTCTCTTTTTGTCGGCCTTTTTGCATGCATTATTCTCTTTCTTTCTCTCCGATCCTCGGACTCGTTAACAAAACAGCCTTCCGATCTTTATGCCACCCGTCCTTTAGCAAAATTACTTGGAGGGAAAATAATTCCGGGCAATCCGCTCTATCTGTTTTACATGGCGAGAGATCGTATCCGTTTTATCACAGAACATCGTCCACAGGAACGGTATCTCCTCCTTGTCGAGTATGCGCGTTCAAGGCTTCTAGCTGCGCAGGAACTCATACGATACGACGAGGTATCCTTGGGGATTACGACGCTCGCAAAAGCGGAGGTATATCTTGGATTGGCTGTTGAAACACTATTGAAATATCATCCAGAACAAACTATTGATCAACATCAAATTAATCAGTTGTTTACCGCCCTCACCATCCACGAGCAGTATATGCGCGAGATTCATGATGCACTTTCCGATACGCAGAAAACGGAGCTTGATAAACTGATAAGCTACAATCTCGCATTACAACAAACACTTTATGGCTTTGTACGGGCCTCTTTTTGATATTCTTGCATATAAAACGTGTTCGGTTATCTCCTCAAAAACTGCTGGAATATATTTGAATCTGGATTGTACATAATGATCGAGTTTGATCGTTTCTGAACAGTTGACGAACACTAGTGGTAGTGTTTCACTGAATATTCGCACACTATATCTAGTGATTTATTGCGAGATGTTTTGGAGGAATACACGAGATATGCAATGTCCATATTGTTCACACGATGACTCTATCGTTCTTGAAAGTCGTATTGTGCCGGATCAAGCGACGATGCGCCGCCGCCGCCAATGTGAGAAATGCGAAAAGAGATTTACCACCTACGAGCGTGTTGAGGGAGTCGATCTCACAGTGGTGAAGAAAAATGGGGAACGAGAACCTTTTGATCGAGAAAAAGTAAAAAAGGGTGTGATGAAGGCAACATGGAAACGGCCTATTTCAGTCGAGGACATTGAGGCGCTTATCGAGGAAATAGAACGGAAACTCCGTATTAAACATACGAATGAAATTAAAAGTTGGGAGATTGGAAAGCTCGTGATGAATCGATTACGTAAGGTAGATCCCGTTTCGTATCTTCTATTCGCAAGTGTGTACAGAGATTTTCAAACACTTGAGGACTTTGAGAGCGAAATTCGAAAAGTAAAAAGTGAGATGGAGAGAGAGAAAGGCCGCTAAGCATGAAAAAATTAACGCCGAACGCACAAGAAGTCATGATTAACCGCTATGCGCTTCGCGATGATGATGGCAATCCAAAAGAGACAGTGAAAGATATTTTGTCTCGCACTGCGCGAGTTGTTGCACAGGCAGAGCATAACTACAGAGATGGTTCAACACCTCAGGAAATCGAGAAGAAATTTTTAGATCTTTTACAAGATTTTCGATTTATGCCAAACGGACGAACTTTAGCAAATGCAGGAACGGGATGGGGGCAGCTCGCGAACTGTTTTGTTCTTCCTATCAGCGATGATATGGGTCGTACGCAGGATGGGATATTTACAACACTACGTGATGCCGTGCTCGTACTGCAATCGGGTGGGGGTGTTGGATTTAGCTTTGGGCGTATTCGACCCAAAGGAGACTCTATTGGTTCATCAAAAGGAAAGGCAACGGGAGCGGTGTCCTTCTTGAAGGTCTATGACACAGCGTTTTGGGTCATTGGTCAGGGTGGGGGACGTAGGTCGGCCTGTATGGCAGTTCTCCCTGTCCACCATCCAGATATTCGTGAATTTATTCATTGTAAGGAGCGGGAGGGTGTCATCGAGCATTTTAATATTTCTGTTGGTATTACCGATGCGTTTATGGAGGCGGTGGAAAAAGATACTGATTTTCCGTTAATAAATCCACGGAATGGGGAAGTGTGGGAGCGTGTTAAGGCGCGGGAGTTGTTCCATGACATTGTTCATTTTGCGCATCACAATGGGGAGCCAGGGGTGTTGTTTTTGGATGAGGCAAATCGAGAAAATCCAACCCCATCACAAGGAGATCTTGAAGCGACAAATCCTTGCGGAGAACAATTCCTCCTTCCGTACGAAAACTGTTGTATGGCCTCAATCAATCTTGCGGAACACGTAAAACTTGACGAGAAGAAAAAAGGTATGTTCCCGTACAGCGTTGACTGGGGAAAATTAGCGGAAACTGTCGAGTATACCGTGCGTTGGCTCGATGATGTCGTTGATGCGAATAAATATGTTTCTGCGGTTCCGGAGTTGGAAGAGGCTGCAAAACGCAATAGACGTATTGGTATTTCTATTATGGGATTAGCAGACATGCTTTACGCTGTTGGAGTCCGATATGGGAGCGAAAAAGGCATCGATTTTGCCGGCCAAATCATGGAATATATTCGTTTCCACACACTACGCGCATCAAACGCGCTTGCACAAGAACGCGGCGCATTTCCAGGAATAAAAGGAAGTCGGTATGACTATTCTGAACAGAATATTGCAACACTCAAGGTAAAAGGAATCAAAGTTTGGAGTCGTCCAAAACCATTACACGACTACAAACACCACGTTGGAATGCCAAAATTAGACTGGGAGTTACTCGAAAAAAATATCAAAACACATGGAGTGCGTCACAGCTGTCAAAACACCATTCAGCCTACTGGAGCAATTGCCACGATTTCTGGTTTGGAGGGATACGGATGTGAACCAGTCTTTGCGTTGAGTTACGTGATGCGAACACATGAAGGAGCAGAAAAACTCGGCCAAGATTTTCGTGAGTTGTATTATGAGAGTCGTTTATTTAAAGAATCACTTGAACGCGCAAAGCTCGACGAAAAACGCATTGAAACCATTTTTGAGGAGATCAGACAACACGGAACATGCCAAGATCTTGACGATGTGCCAAAAGAGATTCGTGAAGTGTTTGTTGTATCGGGTGACATTCCTGTGAGCGAACACGTTGAGATGGAGGCGGCACTGCAACGGTTTGTCGACAATGCCATTTCCAAAACAATTAATTTTCCAGCAGAAGCAACAGAAGACGAAGTCTGGAAAGCATACTTCAAAGGATGGAAATTAGGATTAAAAGGAATGACGGTGTATGTTACGGGAAGCAGAAGCAAGGTTGTGTTGGAGACCGGTGATACAAAACGCAAACGAGAAGAAGATGGAAAGACATTTAACAACGAGGCGTTTGTTGGCGCGCCGCTAATAAAAGTGAGGCCTGGTGATGAGGCATGTCCCGAATGTAGTACCACGCTTGTTATTCAGGAGGGGTGTTTTGTGTGTCCGAGTTGTGCGTATAGCAAATGTAGTATATAGGGGGTTTTGATGGGTGTATCTATTGTTTTTGTGATCAAGCGTGATGGAAAAAAAGTTCCGTTTTCAATGGAAAAAATTTCTTCATCCATCATTCATGCAGGAAAAGACACTGGAGAGTATGAGGAAAAAGATGCGGATCGTATTGTCCGTAAGGTCGAGGTAAAACTTGCGTCTGTCCGCACACAGCATGACGCAGTGACGGTGCAACAGATTCGGGATGTTGTAGAGCCTACGATTGCCGAGGCGGGATATTTTGCGACGGCAAAATACTACATTTTGTATGGCGAAAAAAAGCAACAGAAGGCCAATAAAGCTATTCACGTTCAGGAACCAGAACTTAGCCCCACGGCACTCGAAATTGTTAAGAAGCGGTATCTCCGCACAGATATGAATGGAGTTGTGATCGAAACTCCAGGCGAGATGTTGTGGCGCGTTGCGCGACACATGGCAAAAGCGGAGATTCAATGGGGCGAGAATGGAATTGTTGATGAGACGGCACGCGCATTTTACGAACGCATGGTGAATCTCAAGTTTGTCTGTGCGGGAAAAGCAATGTTTGAGGCTGGGAATCCCGGAGGCACAGGGCAGTTGTCAAGTTGCTTTGTTTTGCCTATCGATGACAGTATCCAAAAAATATTTAAAACGTTAGGCGATGCTGCTGTTGTTCATAAAAACAACGGTGGAACAGGATTTAATTTCTCGAAAATTCGGCCGCATGGTGACAAAGTTAAGAATGTACCTAAGGCGTCATCAGGGCCCGTTGATTTTTTGAAAGCCTATTCTGCAGCACTCTCACAAATTTTACAGGGAGCGAAACGACAGGGAGCAAACATCGCGATTTTGAATGCCGACCACCCGGACATCGTTGAGTTTATTACGTTGAAAGATCAGGATGGCACAATCAAAAATTTCAATATATCCGTTGGTGTTTCAAACGAATTTATGGAGGCGGTACAGGCGGATAAGGAGTGGGATTTAATGAATCCGCGAAATGGAGAAGTGTGGAAAACCGTAAAAGCTCGTGAGGTCTTTGATTTGATTGCAGAACACGCATGGGCAACAGGTGACCCTGGACTTGCGTTTTTGGACCGACTTCAAGAAGATAATCCCACACCTTCTTTGGGCGTGTTAAATGCAACAAATCCTTGTATTACCGGTGATGCACGAATTCCAACAGAATATGGGTTATTACGGTTTGATGAAGTTGTAAAGAAATATGGAGAAAAGCATGTCTTGATGGCGATTGATTCAAGGCTTGCTGAGAAAAGTAAAGATGGAGTCTCATCAAGAAAAGCTCACAATTTTCAATGCACAGGAATGAAGAAAATTTATGAAATAAAAACTGTATATGGCTTCACTATTCGAGCGACCGCAGAACATAAATTTATGACAACGCGCGGCTGGATTGAGGTAAAAGATTTAAATCTAAAAGATACTATGCTTATTCAATCGGGAAGAGGATTATGGTCAGCGGAAAAAAAACTTGAATCATTTATTGAATTTTCACAAAAATATCCCGATTCATATCCAAAAGTTTCTACAGAACGATTCGGAGAATTTCTAGGGTATTTGGTTGGTGATGGATCATTACGTTCAGACGCAAAAGATAATTATGTCTATGTGACTTTTGGAAAATCACGACAAGAAATTCAAGAATATTTTGAGGAATGTCTTTCTGGATGGGGTCTTCATATCACAAATCGTAGTCCAAATAATCGTTCGAATCAATTATGGATGCATAATAAAATATTTGCGCATTTCTTAGTAGATCTGGGAGTTCTTCCTGTTCGCTCCGAATTCAAACGTGTTCCCGAATGCATTTATAAAATGCATAAAGCAGCGGTTTCAGGGTTTTTGCGTGGTCTATTTAGTGCTGATGGTACTGTAAATTTTGTAAAAAATAAGTCGTCATATGTTCGTTTAACCTCAAAGTCAAAAGAGCTTTTACGTGATGTACAGACTTTACTCCTTAACTTTGGAATTTTTAGTAAAATATATAATCGATCAAGGAAAGCGCGTGTTGCTATTTTTCCTGAATACACAAAAGCGAATGGAACTAAAGTGAGGTATGGGAGTGATGGGGTCTTGTGGGAATTGGAGATATCTAAAGATCAAGTGCAAGAATTTATTCGACAAATCGGATTTATTGGACCACTTCATCATGAAAAAATAGATAAACTCTTTTTAAAAACATATTATAAACAGAAGTTTGAAGATCAAATTTTTTCGATTACAGAAGGCGAAGAGGAACCCGTATTTGATGTAACCGAACCTGACACACACTCTTTTATTGCCAACGGCTTTGTTGTCCATAACTGCGGAGAGATACCATTATTGCCCTATGAATCATGTAATTTAACATCAATTGATCTCAATCGTCATCTCATAAAAAACAAGAAAGGCGAGTGGGAGATTGATTGGGATGACCTCGAGAAATCCGTAAAACTAGGCGTGCGATTTTTAGACGACATGATCGAGGTTAATACCTATGCACTGGACGAAATTCGACAGATGGTAAAGGAGGGAAACCGGCGTATTGGCATCGGCGTTATGGGATATGCGCACATGTTGTACCGCATGCGAATACCATATAATTCCGAGGAAGCCGTGCGGCTCGCGGAACGCATCGCAAAATTTATGCGGAAAAAAGCAGAGGAAGCATCGATCGAACTTGGGAAGGAGCGTGGCGCATTTCCAAATTTTGATGTTTCCATATATGCTGGAACATCCGAGCGATATCGAAACTGTGCGGTGATGATGATTGCACCCACGGGCACCATTTCATTGTTTGCAAACACAAGTTCTGGTATAGAGCCGGTATTTTCTTTAGTGCAAGTTCGGCGAAGTTTTAATGAGGACAGTACAGCAAACGCTCCAACACGCGAGTTTACCATTGCAGATCCTATATTTGATGAATTTTTGCGGTCAAAATTTGATGAAAAAACTAGAGAAAAAATCATGAAGCAGGTTGTACACGATGGTAACTTGGATGGTGTTAAAGAACTTTCAAGAGAAGAGAAACGTATGTTTGTGACAACGCATACCATTTCACCAGAATGGCATGTACGTATACAAGCTGCCTGGCAAAAATGGATCGATAATTCAGTAAGTAAAACGATTAATTTTCCAAATAATGCAACGATTGAGGATGTGAAAAAAGCGTATCTTTTGGGGTGGAAATTGGGGTTGAAAGGAATTACGATTTACCGAGATGGAAGCAAAGTGGATCAGGTATTGAATGTTGCAGGCAAAGAAAGCGCCTTATCAAAAGATGCTGTCTCCAAGATGAAAAAGAGTGAAGTAGAGTATGCGCACACACATTCGAACAAGCCGGCGAGTGGGGAAAAACACGTGTGTCCGGAATGTGCGGCGGCTTCATTGAAGTATGAAAGTGGGTGTGTGAGCTGTCCAGATTGTGGGTGGAGCAAGTGTACGATGTAAATGAAACAACATATGGTAAATAAAAATCTTGATACAGCAGAAGTTCCCACAGAATTAGTCGAAGATTTTACATTTCAGTTGGAGAAAATGTCTCCACAAGAAGCAATTTTCTCAATTGATATGCACAAAGTGCGCGAAGTTTTGTTGCGGGCTGGTTTTCCTGAGAACCTACTTTCTTCTGTTGTGCTTACAAATGAAGAAGACCCGGGGAGTCTGGCAAGATATGAACTATCAAAAAAGAGAATTCTTATTTATCAACAAAGTTTTATGAAAGCATTATGCTATGTGTATGGATATCTCACAAAAGAGAAAATGAATGAAGATGATCTTGTAACAAAAGTAGTAACCTCTCCTTTTTTTCCCACAAATTGGCCATATATGGCAATGAAAACATTAGGGACAGATTTTCATAGAAGTCTTTTAAAAGGAAATATGAAGAGGAGATCAAAGTATCTCAAGGCTTCAAAACAAGGAACTCTTTCAAATACACTTCCAGCGGAAGAACAACAGACGCGTGCAAAGGAATTTATAAAAAGACAGCTTGTTCGTGCGTTGAAATCTGAAATGTCCTGGACGCTTGCGCATGAACTGGAACATCGGAGAAAAATATTTGAGAAAAGAGCACTTATCACAACACTGGCGTTAACTCCAACGTTATTAACAACATGGCTGGTAAACATTTTTAGTGAAAGATTAACTTCAATTGATGAGGGGCTAGGAGTTAGCTTGTTTTTATTAAGTATGGGCCTGGGGGTATTTGGTTTTGTTTATGGTAGAGCTGTAGAAGAAAAGTTTTCATACGACTTTGGTGACACACTTTTTCAAGAATTAAGTGGTGCGATTGAGATGAACGAACATGTTTTTCTCGATTATCTTGACGTTGCATTAATGAAAGAGAGAACGCATGACTAAAGATCAAATCACTATAACATGGACAAAGTATCCAAATGGAAAGATTCCAACTGGGACGTTTTGTCCATCCTGTGCTCGATATAACGTTCGGTGTAGTACGGTTGAGGTGATCATGCTCAATGAAAGAAAAGAGGTCTTATTTATTCGGCGCGCTGCGATGCCACAACAAGGGTGGTGGTCACTTCCTGGAGGATATGTTGATTGGGGAGAGCGGTTGGAGCAAACAGCCAAGAGGGAAGTAAAAGAAGAGACTGGTTTGGACGTCAGCACGATCACGTTCTTCAGACTCTACGATAATCCCGCAAGAGATTTGGATGGAAGACAGAACATAGGACATTGTTTTATTGCAACGTACCAAGGAGTGTTGACGGCAAATGAGGAAGAAGCAACCGATATCCAATGGTTCCCACTTCATCAATTACCAGAAAACGTTGCTTTTGATCATAGAACAATGCTTGATGATTACGCAAAAACGTTGTAAAAAGGGACACTGCGCCACAGAGGGAGAAAAACAAATGAATGACCAGACGACATCACTCTCACAAATAAAAGAGCTTATTCGAATATTTCGAAAAAAGCGAGGATGGACAAATGAGGATCCTAAGGATATAGCACTTTCCTTGATTCTTGAGGGGTCCGAGCTTCTTGAGCATTTTCAGTGGCTCACTGGTGATGAAGTACTGAACAATCAAAAAATTAAGGACGCAATTAGTGAAGAAATGAGTGATGTGTTGTGGTGGCTCGTGAACTTGGGCGATCGACTTGGAATCGATGTCGCACAAGCATTTGAGAGAAAAATGGAAAAAAATGAGAAGAAATATCCAGAATCACTTTTTTCCCCCACCATGACACAGGAAGAAAAAGATCGGGCCTATTACAAAATAAAAGCAGCAACTCGAGGCGGTCATCCACTGTATGAACCGGAGCAAGAGAAGGAGAAGAAATGACTGCGTTGAAGACGGTGGTAAAGAGAGATGGATCAAAAGTTTCATTTGAAGAGAAAAAAATAGGGACTGCTATTGAGAAGGCGGGAGTTCAGACGCGTGAGTTTGGAGAGCAGGATGCGGTACGATTGGCTGGCATAGTGCGTGGAATTTTGGAAAAGGTTGTTGGTGTAAAAAAATCTCCTGTTACTGTTGAACAGATTCAGGACACCGTTGAACAAGTTCTCATGGCAGCAGGTCATTTTTCAACCGCGAAAGCATACATTTTGTATCGAGCAGAACACGCAAAA
Source organism: Minisyncoccota bacterium (assembly GCA_016211945.1). Taxonomy (GTDB): domain Bacteria; phylum Patescibacteriota; class Microgenomatia; order UBA1400; family UBA12028; genus JACRHV01. Next base: position 21,463 of record JACRHV010000006.1, on the reverse strand, counting down.
ATCCGTAAAGCAGAAACGGTTCTTGGTGTTGAGAATGACCTCAATCTTTCCATCAATCAACTTAAAGTTATTGAGCGTCGCTATCTCCTTCATGATCAGCAGGGAAAACCCACAGAGACTCCAGCAGAAATGTTCCGTCGTGTTGCGCGAACACTTGCGGGAGTAGAAAAAAAAGCAGTTCAGAAAAAATGGGGAGAAGTGTTTTATGAAGTCATGACAAAATTTGAGTTTTTGCCCGGTGGAAGAACACTCAATAATGCTGGGACACCACAAAATCAACTCGCAAATTGTTTCGTCTTACCAGTAGAAGATAGCATGGAAGGCATTTTTGATGCAGTAAAGTGGACCGCACTTGTCCATAGGACGGGCGGCGGTACGGGTTTTGATTTCACTCCTCTTCGTCCCCGCGGTGATGCAGTCACCAAATCATCCGGCGGCTTTTCCACAGGACCGGTTTCATTTATGAAGGTATTTGATATCGCGACGCGTCAGGTTATGCAAGGTGGAAAGCAACGCGGTGCGAACATGGGAATTTTGGCCGCTTGGCACCCCGATATTCTCGAGTTTATTACGTGTAAAAGTGAAGAGGGAGAAATCAGCAACTTCAATATTTCCGTTGGTGCGACAGATGAGTTTATGAAAGCGGTAGAAAAAGATACGGAGTTTGCGTTACGCAATCCACGCACTATGGAGCCAATACAAAAAATCTCTGCACGACTGCTTATGGATCAAATTGTTTCTTTAGCATGGAGAACGGGCGATCCGGGGATGATCTATTGGGATGCGATCAATCGCAACAACCCGCTCTGCGATAGCGTCGGACCTATTTATGCAACAAATCCATGCGGTGAACAACCCCTTCATGGTTTTGACTCGTGTAACTTGGGATCGATTAATCTCGCCGCGTTTGTGAAGATGGACTCAAAGGGAAAAGGTGTTGTGAATTGGGAACGGTTGGGTGAAGTCGCACGTATTGCAACACGTATGTTAGATAACGTTATTGACGCGTGTAAATATCCATTACCTCAAATTACAGAAACGGTGAAAAAAAATAGACGCATAGGCCTGGGCGTCATGGGATGGGCGGATATGCTTGTGCAGCTTGGAATTCCATACAACTCGGAAGAAGGGGTTAAGCTTGCGGAAAAAGTGATGCGACATGTGCAAGAAAACAGCTGGATTTCATCGGAGCAACTGGCAAGGGAAAAGGGATCGTTTCCTCGATGGAAGGAGAGTTGGTTTGCCCGTGGATACGACCCGGTGACCCATAGCTATACACACAAACATTCTCCAAGAAAATTTAGAAATGTCGCAATCACAACAATCGCACCAACAGGAACAATTTCTATGACTGCGGATTGCAGTAGCGGTATTGAGCCGATTTTCGCGTTGAGTTATAACAAGAATGTTGTTGATACATCAGGATTAACATATGTAAACGCGCACTTTGAGCATGCATTGAAAGAATATGTTGGAAGTAATGGTGAGTATAACGCGATTATCGCTGAGGTATCACAAACGGGAAGTGTGCAGCATAGCGATAGTGTTCCGCATGAACTCCGGCGCATCTTTGTTACAGCGCACGATATTTCATGGGAATGGCACGTTCGTATGCAGGCCGCATTTCAAAAACACACCGACAATGCTGTGAGTAAAACAATTAACTTTCCGTCAAACGCTACGGTTGAGGAAATTCGAGGAGCCTACATTTTGGCTTGGAAATTAGGTCTAAAAGGAATCACAATTTATCGTGACAGATCCAAGAGCGTTCAGGTGCTTTCAGTGATGTCTCAGGGAAGTGATAAGAAAAAGGATAAAAAATCAGTGCAGATCATGCAAAGCCAGCATAGAGTAACTCCGCTTGCCGATCGTAACGATTTTTCTACCGTTATTCGGCAGGAAATCAAACATGGAGATGTCGTCGACATTACCACAGATGAAGAAAAATGTCCGGAATGTGGAACTGTAATGCAAAACCAAGAGGGGTGCAACCTCTGCCCGAACTGCGCGTACAGTAAGTGCAAACTGTAAAACACCGTGCCTTTTCATTCAACGAGCACACTGAAATTCTCGTCAATGACGGTACTGTCCAAGTCTTTTTGTATCGCAGCTGTATCATCCTTATCGCTCATACCACTTTCGGTTGTTCCTTCGAGTTTATATGAAGGACTATCCATCTGTGTTGTTGATGGAGTTGCTTGCATAGGTGCAGGAGACAGTGTTTGAGTTGAAGAAGGAGCGCGGGGTACAACATTTTTCTTCTGGAGAAGAAGTATGTATCCTCCAAACACGACAACGATCCCTGCAAGGAAAAGAAATACTTGTTGCTTTGTCATATCTCTCCTTTTATTGTGTGATTTTTATCGTAGGTGTTTCTTTATTATTATTCGCTGCGAGAGATTTGAGAGCTTGGGAAACTGCCTTTCTCGCATTCACAAATGCATCATGTGCTTGTTTTGCGAATCCTCTTGCCTCAACAACAAAAGGATGTTGAGCAGACCATTTGTCGGTTGGTACCGCATCATATTTTGCAACTGCCTGTTGACACATGGAGGTTGCCGTATTGATGTGTGTTTTTGCTTCAGTAACAGCTGCCTCAACCGCAGTGACATCTTTTCCATCGGCTTTCTGTTTTGCCATTCTTGACTCTATGCGACGAAGGAGATTCATAATACGTTGTTCAACGACAGTACAATATTTCTCCAATCGATCGGCCTTTCTTGCGGCAACAACCTGTCTTTTTTCCTGTTTTATAGTTTTAATCTCTTGACGAAGTGAGGGCGAGGTTTCCACAGCGAGTACGGAAGCGGGAGTTGCGACAAGAAGAATGAGCGTTAGTAACGCAGATATATAGATGATCTTTCTCATATACCTCCTTTATAATCTCACTACAGAACAGTGTATCATAGCGGTTATGAAAAAGATTGTTCTCGCCTCAAGCTCATTTCGACGTCAAGAACTCATGAAATGGTTGGGCATCCCTTTTGAAATACATGTGAGCAATTTTCTGGAAGAACAAATAAAATTTGAAGATTTCAACAATCCGGAAGAGTATGTGTCGGCCATTGCGATGGGAAAAGCGCTTGTTGTTGCAGACCAATTTCCGGAAGCACTTATTATTGCATCGGACACAACGGTTTATCTTGATGAAAAGATCTATGGGAAACCGAAAGATTTGTATGACGCCCGAGCTATGCTGAAAACCTTACGCGGAAAGCAACATACAGTTTTTACTGCAGTTGTCATGATTGATGGTGAAACCGGCGAGAAAAAGACAGAGGTTGTGAAAAGTCTCGTTACATTTTTTCCTTTTAGTGACGAGATGATAAACCAATACATTGAAACGAGCGAGCCATACGACAAAGCAGGCGGATATGCACTTCAAGGCTTCGCGAAGCGATTCATTCAAGAAGTACAAGGAAGTGAGTTGAACGTTGTGGGATTTCCGCTGGTAACAGTTCGGAACATGTTAGAGGAACTTGGTGTTCCGATTGAGGTTGACATAGAACGTAGTGCATTTGAAAAAACTGGAATGCGCACATAACCTTACCAAAGAAAAACCAAACATATTTGACATTCTCCATGATGTAGTTCAGCATGGCAGTATGCTTCATGTCCAACCTCAGGATTTTTTTGATCGTCCAGATGACGATACGTCTCCGTCTGGTACACCCACAGTTCATATCTCGCAAAAGGCAAAACGAACGATTTTCGATGTAAGTTTGGGATTGGGTATTATGCTCGCCGCATTGTCCGGAGGAGCCTATCTTATGGTGAAAAACACTACAACCGATAATAGGAGTAAAGCGGGCGGAGAACCTCAAAGTTTTCTCGCCATGAATGTCTCACCAATTTCTCCAGGACAACCATTTACAGTTGATCTGGTCCTTAATACAGTGGAAGATGAGAATTATTCAATATCCGGTGTGGACGCGATTGTCTCATACTCATTTACCCCAACCTCACAAAGTTCACAAAAGGGCTGTACAACAGATGATGATTGTGGAGGGGGGAGATGTTATCAGCCGCCGATGCCGTTGTGTCCGGAGGGACAAGCGTGTATTCAGGTATTTCCTTCCTCATACTGTATGCCAAGGGAAGATGGACCGTTGCCAATTCCACCTGGTGAGGGTGTCCCATATCTCCCTGGAATGGACATAAAGCCAATCGAGATGGTTATTAATCCAGTCCCTCCTGACAATACTGTGGATGCGGCGCTTTCAAACACGCAGGACCAACTCGTGTTGACCGATTTGAAACAAGGGTCTCTTTTTGACGAATATCCAACGGCAAATAGGGGAACGATCATCTCCAATCAAAACACCATCGCCTTGTCCGGTGTAAAGGCGTATGCCGTGGACGATCAAGGTCATTTTAAAGGATTTTCTGGAAAGGGTGTATTTGGCACCTTGCATTTTATCGCACCAAAAAATCCTGGAAAACTTCGTATACAGTACGTGTATAGGGGAGCAACCACAACAGACGATACAAACATAAACGGTTTTTCCACCCTTCTTGCGGCAAGTGTGCAGAAACCACAAGAACGTCTTTTGAGTGCTCCTCCCACATTTGAAGCGGAGATAGGAACTGCAGTTCCTTCTCCAACCCCTACGCCACCACCAAGCAAAACGTGTGTAAAAGACCTCGATTGTGCGAAGGGTGAAATATGCTATCAACCACCACAGCCGCTCTGTCCCGTGACAATAAACGGTGAGGGATGCACAGAAAAGATGCAGCCTGCATACTGTAGACCGGCAGTTGTAGACTATCCGGCTCCTCCAGAGGGTTGTCGATATGAAAGTGTTCAGTGTTTTAAGGATCCGTGTGAAAAAATGTTGATATGTGAGGGGAAAACCTCAACACCATCTTCTACAACAACGCCGCCATCCTCAGGTTGTTCGAGTAGAAACATGACGTGTCCCGCCAACATGTACTGCAAAATTATTGACGAGGCTGGTATGAATGCAGACGGAAGTGCTCCCGGTATGTGTGTTCTTGGCACTCAACCATTTCCGTCGCCGCCTGTACAAGAAAAGGCCTGTCTTGATGTTGTACAGGCTTTGGCATATGTGGCCCCATTACGTATTCACGTAAACGGCATCTATGTAAATTGGGGTGGATTACAGGAAAAATGGTTCGTTGATAGCACTTTTCTTCCTGATTCGTCTACCAATGAGGGGTGGTATTACATCTATCCTAAGGATGGAAAGTATATGATCATGAAATGGTTGAAAGGATTGACGGTATTGAGTGGAAATCCGAACAATGATGTCCTCGTTGCGACCATGGACAGTCCGTTGTGTTATAACGCACTGACAAATACCTTTACGTTCCCGTCGGTAAGTGTTGGTCCAACGCCTTTTCCAAGGCCAACGATAGCTCCATCCCCGCTCCCGCCAACACCAACTCCATCACCCATACTTATTGCAACTCCAGTTCCCTCAAGTACTCCAAAACCAGCAACAACACTGCGTATACCAGTGGAGGTTGGATTGGAAGGGAATCCCGCCGTATTGCCGTCGCTCACCCTCTATATAGCGACAGCTCCACAAGATTTGAGAATGAGCGTCTCTTCTACAGAAACACTTCAAGCAGTTGGAACGGTGCCGCTACAGAGAAATGAAAATAGTATTCCGTCGGGGGTTTTTGAGATTGTTGATGCATCGGTCATAAAAACGATGTCGAGACCGGTCTATTTGTACGTCGATACTCCAGCACATCTCCGAACATACTACGGAAAACCGATCGCCTATATGCTGACGACAAATACAAAACTGAATTTTGGAACCTTAGCGGCAGGAAATGTGTATGCGGACTCGACGAGTTCAGCAAAGGACAACACGATCAACACGTTTGACGTCGCGGAGATGTTTACGCAATGGGGTGATCCAAAGACCGAGTGTGTAGGCAGTGATACGGGAGCGTGTTTCAGGAAGTACCAGTCAGCGGATCTCAATGGCGATGGTATTGTAAACAACCGCGATTACGCACTTCTTATGAATAACTTTGGTAAACAAGGTGCGCAGTTTCCACCAGGAGTAGTGAAAACACCTCCAACAGACTGGGATTTAGATGGCGGATTTATTCCACCAGAACCTCCGATTTCTGGCGGGGGCGGTGGTGAAGAGTTAACGCCGGTGAACAGAGCGCCGGTACAATAGGAGTAATCATGAAGTACGTTATTATTGGATGTATTGCTTTTACGTTGTTTTTTCCCACGAATGGATATGCCGCAGATCTTGGATTTTCTGTGCAAAAGAAAGTGTATATTGGAGATGAGTTTCCTGTCGCAATGACGCTGAGTGGCGGGGAAAAAACAATAGGAACAGACGTCATTCTCCAATATGATAAAGATCTTCTTGAGCCTATGCGTGTTACGCAGGGTACGAGTTATGCAACGTACAATCCGGTTGAGACACAACGTGTTCAAGCGGCAAAAGGACTCATTGTTTTGTCCGGTTCCGCGAGTGTGAGCAAACCTGTCTCGGCGACCGGCTTATTTGGAACGGTATATTTTCGAGCAAAAAAAGAAGGAATGGCGAAGATTTCATATGTATATGAGAAAGGGAGCACCTCGAAAACTGGGGTCGTTGACGTAAAAGGAAAAGATCTTCTTACAAAACCTCCAATGAATGTTGAAGTTCTTGTACAGAAGAAAAATATCGTATCAATGGTAACAACTTGGTTGAGCGAGATGTTTCGATTTTTTCCATTTTTCGCTAAAAAATAAGAGTGCGGTACAATATCTCCATGTCTGATCGCGGGTTGGTGTATGTATTTACTGGTGATGGAAAAGGGAAAACGAGTGCTGCGCTTGGTATAGTCTTGCGCGCCTTAACACATGGGTGGAGCGTGGGATGGGTCAGTTGGTACAAGGAAGCGAGTTGGGGAATCAGCGAACACAAACTCGATACAATTTTAAGTGATGAGGCAAAAAAAAGACTTTTTTTCTTTCCTATGGGAAAGGGGTTTTACCTTCAGAATGGAATAATGTCACAACATGTAGGAAAGGTAAAAATTGTGCGTGCGAACAGCGCGGTTATCGTTGATGACGACAGTGCTGACAGTCATCGTATTGTTGCAAATAGTGCTTTACAAAAGGCAGAAAATCTTTTGTCTGCAGTTGATGTTTTAGTGTTGGATGAGGTATGCAACGCAATACATGACGAATTGGTGGATGAAAAAGATGTCATGCGTATTGTGGAAAAAAGACAAGGTGTTCATCTTGTACTAACCGGAAGAAACGCAACGCAGGCGATCATAAAGAAAGCAGATTTGGTGAGTGATATCAAAAAAATTAAACATCCATTTGATAGTGGGAAGCTCGCGATTAAGGGGTTAGATTTTTAGTCAACGTTTCCTTTTCCATGCTATTATAAAGACATGTCTGATCTGCCCGTTCAACCTCCGGTACATGACGATAGTGCTCAGCCTGTTTTATCATCGCAATCTGATGATGGAAAAGGTGCGTGGTCTCAGCAGTCCACTCTACAACAAGATCCAATTACTCCGGTTGATGCGGTGGTAACGACATCAGTTCTTCAAGCCGCCCAAGCATATGATCCACTCAATCCACCGCACGCTGGTGGCAAGCCAGGGCTTGGAGTAAAGGAGCGTGTGTCTAGTGGTTTAGACACGCTTGTTCAGGAAGTCCCCGGAGCGCAGGTCATTGAAACGGAGAAATCAGCAGAGATTCCTCCGGAGGTAGAGAGTTGGATGGAGAAGGTGGACCACCATGAAATTGCCGCGCCAAAAGAAGTGGTGGTCGCGGACCAAACATCAGCACAGCCCACCGGGCACTACGCATCTGATCCCGTCATCATCCTTCCGATTTCACATCAAAAAGTGCAAACAGGAATGAAAAAAAGTGTAGCGGAAAGTATTCGGTGGCTTGCGGAGTGGTGTTTGCGTGTAATCAAAAAATTTCATGGCATGGTGGTGTATAGGGAGGAGTCGCAGGGGGATCGGTCATGAATCCAATAGATACTGTGATTGTTCGGGCAACGACACTTCTTACAGGTCTTGTGTTGCTGTGCATTGGCGGTGTTGCACTTTTTATGGTGTTATACCTTTTACTCCAATGGTGGAAGCATCGTGATCGTGAAGAGTACAGTTTAAAATTTGTTCATCTTCTTGTTGCGTTGCCAAAAGATAATGAGATAAAAGTTGACGCGGCGGAACAGATGTTTGCCGGTCTTCATTCGTTAAAAAACGACGGATGGTTCGCGTTCCTCAAACACGAGGACCACTTTGCAATAGAGGTTGTTGCGCTCCATGAAGACATCAAATTTTACATCTCATGTTCCGAACATCTTCGCGATTTTATTGAAAAACAAGTCAATGGCGCGTATCCAGGAGCGGAAATTCAAGTCGTAGATGAGCCTAATATTTTTAGCGAAGGTGGGAAGGTTACCTTCGCAACGCTCAAAGAAAAAGACAGTGAATATTTTCCCATAAAAACGTACAAAGATTTGCCAACGGACAGTCTTTCTCTTTTAACTTCCGCACTTTCTAAAATGCAGGAAGGGGAAGGGGCGGTTGTCCAGTTTGTCATAGAACCGGAGAGTGAGGGGTGGCAAAATAAAGGAAGAAGTTATTTGGCATCAACGAAAAAACGCGAAGCAGATCCGCAAAAGGCAAGTTATTCCAATGATCCAAAAAAACTCGACTCTATTGATGGAAAGGTAAGCAAACCTGGATTCCGCACGATCATTCGTATTGTGGTCAACTCAACAAACGAGCAGTCCGCAAACTCACATCTAACTAATATCGTTGGATCGTTCGGCCAATTCACCTCACCTCAGAACAGTCTAGAAAAACCGCGTATTTGGCTGAAACAGCTTTTCATGATTGACTTTATTTATCGATACATGCCGCTTTTTGGATGGCGCACCTCCATTTTTAACAGTGAGGAGTTGGCAACAATGATTCACTTTCCAAACAAAACAGTAGAAACACATCACATTCATTGGCTCAAGGCAAAAAGTTCGCCGGCACCGGCCTCCATTCCAACTTCTGGCTTGTACATAGGGAAAAGTCTCTATCGTGGTGTGTCAAAGCCCATTTATATCTCAGAAAAAGATCGGCAGCGGCACATGTATATCGTAGGAAAAACCGGCACTGGAAAATCTGAGTTTTTGAAGGACATGATTTTGCAGGATATTCGTGCAGGGAAGGGAATGGCGGTTATTGATCCTCACGGTGAGCTTGTGGAAGATCTGCTCCAGATGATGCCTCCGGATCGTGCCGAGGAAGTGATTTACTTCAACCCATCATACACAGAACGCCCCATGGGTCTCAACATGATGGAGGCAGAGACAGAAGAGCAGATGCATTTTGTTGCAGGTTCGATTATTGGACTCATGTACAAACTGTACGATCCACACAAAACCGGTATCATTGGGCCGCGGTTTGAACACGCAATTCGCAACGCCATGTTGACGATTATGGCAACGCCGGGAAGCACATTTATCGAGCTTGTTCGCGTGTTGACCGATCAAAAGTTTCTCCAGGAACTGTTGCCGCAAGTGAAAGATCCGATTGTTCGCCGGTATTGGACAGACCAAATCGCGCAGACGAGCGATTTCCATAAGTCCGAGGTGTTGGACTACATCGTCTCTAAATTCGGCCGATTCATCACGAATAAAACAATGCGTAATATCATCGGCCAGTCTAAGTCTGCGTTTAATCTCCGTGAGGTGATGGACAATGGAAAGATTTTATTGGTGAATTTGTCCAAAGGTTCATTGGGTGAGGAAGACGCAAAGTTTCTTGGGTTGATCATGGTTCCAAAAATCTTGGCTGCCGCAATGTCACGCGTGAACGTTCCGATGGAGCAACGCCGAGATTTCTACTTATACGTTGACGAGTTCCAGAACTTTGCGACGCAAGATTTTGCAACGATCTTGTCCGAGGCGCGAAAGTACAAACTCAATCTTGTGGTGGCAAACCAGTTTGTCGCGCAGATCGAGGAAGACGTCAAGAATGCTGTGTTTGGAAACGTTGGTACATTAGTTACCTTCCGCGTCGGTGTACCAGACGCAAACTTTTTACAGCACGAATTTGCGCCAATTTTCACCGAGGGAGATTTAACGAATATTGAACGATTCCACGTCTACGTCAAGACTATTGTGGGGAATGAGCCTGTGCCGGCGTTTAGCATGGACCTCACACGTGATGTGGATAAAGAGCGGGCGATGATGAATCCCAAAGTGGCTGAGATGATAAAGGAACTTTCTATGTTGAAGTACGGTATTCCGCGCGATATTATCGAAGCCGAGATGGCGGTACGGGCGAAGTTGTAGCGGAGGAGATATGAATCTTCAGGGTAAGGTAGTGTTGATCACTGGTGCGAGTGATGGGATCGGAAAACAAATTGCGTTACGGCTGGCTGTTCGTAGGGTAAAGTTGGCCTTGCTGGCACGTCGTGCGGATGCGCTTCAAAAGGTTGCGGATGAGGCGAAAAAGTTGGGGGCAGCTGAGGCTCGAATATATCCATGTGATGTTGTAGATACAAAAAAGCTTAGCAGGGCAATTTCCTCGATCATTCATGATTTTGGGGTACTTGATATTTTGATCAATAACGCCGGCATTTGGCAGAAAAAGGGGAGATTGGACACCATTTCTCAGGAGGTGGTAGATCAGGTCATTGGGATTGATCTTACCGCAGTTATCCACTGCACACGCTTAACGCTTCCGCATTTACTCAAACAACCAGAGGCGGCAATTATTAATATTTCCTCGAGATCTGGAACCACCGCACAAATGGGCCAGTCGATATATTCTGCGGCAAAATGGGGTGTCCATGGATTTACCGAGGTATTAAAGGAAGATTTGAAGGGGACATCAGTACGCGTTGCGGGAGTGTATCAAGGGGGAATCAACACAACTATGTTTCAAAAAGCTGGCGAGGAATTTTCAACAGTGGAGTTCACCGAGCCATATGATTTAGCGGAAGTTGTTGTTTTTATGCTTTCACAACCGCAAAAAATTTGGCTTCATGATGTACGGGTGGAGCGATAACTTTTTACTTATTGTTCGTGACCGGTGTGTTTTTTCAACCAAGCAACAATTTGTTTTCCTTTTATCCCTTCATTATCAACAGAAATACAGAAGCGGACGATTTCGTCCTGATCGACCTGCATGAGATATCCATTTGTATAGAGAAAACGCTTCATCACTTGATATGCCGTTCTTTTATTCGCGTCAAGAAAAGGATGATTCATGACCATCGAATGGAGAAGAGCAGATGCTTTATCAAAGAGTGTGGGGTAATGATCCTCTCCAGCAAATGTGGCTTTACATCGTTCTAACCCAGAATGGAGAAGAGTGAAGTCTCGAATACCCTCTTTTCCTCCAGCAAGTTGAATGATTCTATCATGAAGATAGAGTACTTTCTCGATGGAAAGAGAAGAATAATCCGTCATAGATGTGCGAGTGCCTTCATTGATTTACGGTCTTCTTCTAGTGTTTTATCGACCCATTTCTTAAATTCTGGCGTTATTTCAGACGCGAGATATGCCGATTTTTCAGATTTTGTAAGTTTCCTCTCCGATGTTGTATATCCAACCTCTGGTTTATCTCGGAGGAGAAGATGAACGGATGGTTCGGAAATATTATATTGAACAGTTACATCTTTTTTCTTGTCTAGACCTGACTGAGAAACAAACTCCCGATCCAAAGTTACAGCGTAACTATTTCCGACCTTGATGAGTTTTTGTGTCTTAATCTTTTGTGTTTGCATATGCCTCCATTGTTATAACGCATACTAACATGATGAGACTCTGATGTCAAGAAGTAATATGCTACAATCCTCCCATAGCGGGCGCGTGGCGCAACGGTTAGCGCAGGAAGCTTATACCTTCAAGGTTCCTGGTTCGAATCCAGGCGCGCCCACATGAAAAAACCAAAACATCTTTTCTTCAAACACCCATTTCAGGAAATCGAACATCAGCGTTTTTGGAAGCAGTTTTTTCAGATCGAACAACTCGCAGATACGGAACTCAAGGAACATGAGGCATATGTGTTAACCGCGCGAAACACACATACTGGCGAGGAAAAACGATATGAGGGAATACGACTGAAAAAAACAATTCGTCGGGCAGATCACTAAATTTTTGATGCAAAACTAAAGCGCGAAGAATCCAATAATTCCAAGAATAGTCAAGATTGTTCCCAGTCCAAAGACTGTTGTTGTGCCTAAAACAGACCCTGCCTTTGGTAACGTTGAGGTTGGCGTTGGTGTGGGGCGTGATGTCCCTGTCGTTGTTGTCGGTGTTGGTGATGAAGAACAAAGACAGTTTGCACTGCTTAAGCATGCGGCTGTTCGACAAAGGTTGTTTGAGCACACAAGTCCTGCGGCACAGTCGTTGTTCGTGACACAGCCGTTATTACACCCGTTTGGTGGGGTTGGAGAGGGAGTTGGGCAGAGACAGCTCGATGAACCTGTACACAGGGGATTGCGGCATGAACCGGCTTGTCCAGGAGATGCGCCGGAACACACAAGACCAGACTGACAGTTCGCATTGGTCGTACAACTTGAGTTGCATGAAATCGGAGGTGTTGGAGAAGGCGAAACCGATGGTGACGGTGAAACGCTTGGTGATGGACTCGGCGTCGTAGACGGCGAAGGACTTGGCGAGGAGCCAGTAACAGTAAATTGAAGGGAACATGTGCCCGCATTCGCCGCTTTCGGTCTGGAAGTGGGCACGTTTGGAGCAATAGAGGTGCTTCCTTTTTTCTCGATTTTACCGGCAATAAATACAACCGCACCCGCAAGAACAAGTGTCAAGATCGTACCTCCAACAATGAGGTATGTTTTCAGCCGGTGTTTTTGTATGACGTTGAAGCTCATAGATTATCCCAATTTGCGCATCCGTTTGCATTACATGGTCGACATTGCACAGTATAGACACCACTCGCATTCACGGTAAGCGGTGTGGAAACATTGCTGTTTGTTGAGGCTGGTGTAATCGCGGAATATGCGCCGGAACCAATTTTGTACCGGAACTCATATCGTGTTGCCTCGGCGGCGGGGGAGCAGGTGAAGACTGGGGCCTGTCCGATTGTGGGTGCCGCAATTGATGTTGTGATGTCTACACACACCGGGGAGCCTGGAGGTGGAGGAGATGGGGTGGTGCCGCCACAATTTTCTGTACAGATTGATGTTGTTCCGCCACATTGCCCCGGCAGACAACTCACCTGAACTATTGGTGGAGTTGGTATTCTTGGACCAGATCCACACCCGTTTGTTGAAGCAACATTAATGGAGTAGTGATAATACTGTCCATCAGTGCCAATACCATCTCCATCTACCTGTACGACGCCGCAAATATCCGATGCTGCCACGATATCATTCACACAAATCTGCCCACTTGTTCGAGGAGAGACATTTAGAGGAGATGGATCATTACATCCAAGACTTCTTCCTGCCTCGGCAGATCCTTGACAATAATATCCCGCAATGGTGCCCCCGTTTTTGGAAGAAATACAGTCACCATTGACCGTAAACGGTGCGGCTGCTGGGGCACTCAGTCTTTTTGCTGGATCCTTTTCATAGCATTTGAAGCCAACTTCAGTTACAGATACGACATTTCCAGATCCAAGCGTTGAATACTCATATGGACTGCATTGCCAATACTTACTGTCTTTCGAACAAGTAATAATTCCATGCTCATCTTGAACACCAGAACATGCTTGTGCAACAAACACAGCATTTCCACCGTATCTCAATGCACCACCACCCTCGAGAACGTACTGATCACATCCTTTACTGCCCAACCATCCATTTGGTACACAGAATGCCGCCATACCATTTACAGGTTCACATAATAAATCATGTTTTGAGAAGGTAGGATCTACTAAATCATAGGTATTCAATACATTAGGATTATCATTTGGAACGACTGCTGGTGAGTTGCATTTCCCATTTTTTGCTCGATCAAACCAATCGGGAGGGAGAGTCCCAGAAGATCCTCCGCTCGCACTCGATGAAATACGTGTCAAACTTGCAGTTCCATCAGCATTTTGCGAAACGGTAAACACAGAAGAAGGATCAATTTTCATCGCAGATGTATTTAATGTAAATGCTGTTTTTATAACGAATTGCTTTGTGACAGGATCCCACTCAATTTTCCCAATTTGATATCCATTTGCCGAATTTCCGTCTAAATCATGACCAACAGCATCAGTGTACTCTGGTTGTGTGGCCTTTTTCCCAAAGTTCTCCGGTTTTTTTGCATCATAATATCCGCGCTCCCAATCCGCATGAGTGTTACACGGTTTTGCTTTTGCATAATCAGCGTTATCACACATATTACCGATCGTTTGTCCAGCAACGAGATCTTTTACCTGGTAACCGCTCGGTCCCCCTCCTGGAGTAATAATTTCAAGACTGCCTGTTCCGTATTTTGCTTCATTGATACCAACACGCTCATTGACAGCATTACTCGATGAAAAATCTAAAATTTTACCCGCACTTTTTCCATCGTTTTTTGCATCAGTACATTCTCCAACAGGTCCCATCCATTGTGCTTTTCCGTTATTCGTACACACAAGACCTTTTTCTTGACACCAACATGCGCCTTGTGCTCCACGACCAACTCCGGTATCTGCAACAGATGTTGGCTGTGTTTTTGGTTTCTCCTGACAAACGTGGCTAGAGCACTCTAGGCCATCTGCACATCCACTATTAGATTGACACTGTGTTCCAGTATCTCCTGGTTTGCCGGCGACTGCCTCCTTCGTTCCTGCAGGAACACAGTCTCCACCCATAGGGGTGTAGTTGCCTTTACAGAGTTTTTCTTGCGAGGATCCACAGACACAGTATCCTTGGTTGGCTCCACCGCAGTCTTTTTGTTCTGCTGCTGTGCATTTCGTGTCAGCGCCACCAATGGCAACTCCACCAGCAGTGGTGGGTGGAGTAGTGTTGCCCCCTCCATTGTTTCCACCATCGTTATTTCCACCATTATTATTGTTGCCACCCCCCCCGCCATTATCAACAATATTATTGTTATTATCGGTTTGTACAGTAACTAAAGGTTGGTCTGAAGTAACTGTACTATTACTATAGTTAATTTGACTATCTGTTACAGCGGCATTATCAACATTTCGATTTTTATTTACATCATCCCAAGTACCAGTAAGTGTTTCCCCCGGTGTATCACAAATAACAAATCCCGCAGTTTCTCCACTTTCTGTTTTCACTTCACAAAATCCAGCCGCATGTTTTCGTGTATCCTGTGATTTTTTTACTAGATATGATGCGCCTATAAGCCCACCTATTGTCAATACAATAAGCAAACTCCCCACCAATGTTCTAGTCTTGCCCATTTTTTTTACGACGCGAGCAAAAGGAGAAGTAGGTTCCTGTGTCGTTGACTGAGCTGAAGCTGGCAATGGTTCAACTTTTTTCGGTGGAATTCCATCCTCTTGCATAGTTTTCATCACGTTTGGCTCGATGATTGTGGTCGGTTTTACAACACTTCCAATAGGTTCAACAGTAACCTTTTTTTGTGCCGCATCGATAGCTGAGGAATGGGGGAGGGTATGTTCTTCAGCGTGAGATATTGGGGAATGTGCAACGGATAGATTTGCCCCAGAGAGTTCTGTTTTTATAGTCTCAGTCTTTGGAGCAGACAAAATGGCGTCTGCTGGTTTCTCTAAAACAGTTGATGAAGATGGTGGTGGAGGGGTAATAACGGGAACGGAAACGTGTTCTTTTTTCTCTTCAATAACTTTTTCCTGCACAGTACCACGATCCATTGCCTTCTTATACTGTTCTTCCAACTGCGACAGAATATCGTCCAATGTGCTCTGCGGGTCTTTTGAAGGATTCGGAGTGGGGGAAGATGGTGGCAGGGTCTTTTGTGTATCGTCCATGTGACTCTCTCTTACAGTACGGTATATTCCTCTAGCGCGTCAAGACTGTATTGCGATGACCGATGCCATAGGTACAGACCGGCAAACACACTCAAAAGGCCGGCGAAAAGTAAGACAAACGTTTGCTCCACGCTTCCTGACTTTGGAACTGCTGACCCACTTGCGACTGTGGTTGTTCGCGTTGTCGCACTGCCTGTCGTTGTTGCCGACGGAGTAGAGGTGAAGGCTGGATTCACGCTTTTGCCTTGTGCAAGCACCTTGAACGTACGTTGTTCGGTGACGGTTTGTCCATTCGCGTCTTTATAACTTACAGTGATTGTATGTTCGCCGGGAGTAAGATTGCCGGTTGGTGTATATGTCCACTCGCCATTGGCGTCGGTTGTTACGGTACCCTTATATACGGGATCAGAATGAATCTCGATGGTAAGCTTTGTTTTTGCAGGCCCTTTTCCTTGTAAAGCAGGTTTCAATGTGTTGAGTTCCTCGCCATTTTTCGATGGATTATAAAACGTGATGCCGAGCGCTTGCACTGCGCCTGCAGTACTTTCAACTGCCGGACTCAATTGTGCGGCAGAGAACTTTGAACTTCCGGAAGCTTCCATAGAACTTGCTTGTGCCGATTCTGTTGCTGGAGTCGCGGTTGACGCAGTTGTTTCAACAGATAAAGACTGCCCCAATGTTATGGTCGGCACGGGTTGTGTTTTTGCAACGGTTACCTGTCCTTTAGAAACAGTTGCCGCCTCCTTTCCTTGTACAAAAATGTCGACCTGTGTATCCGGTGTTGTTTGTGCGTACGAGGAAAGATTTTTAGTACGCGCAGTAGAGAGTGGGATGGCCCAGCTCCCCGACGACTTCACGAGAGTGGAGAGAGGACTTGCCCCGTCCAGCGAAACATAGACGATGCTGTCACTTGCTGGAGTTGAGGCTTTGGTTACCACACTTCCGTAGGCGGTAAACGCTTCTGGTGCTGCGCCAATTTTTGGTGCGGTGGCAACTTGATATGGTTTTCCGTTGTCTGTATAAATTTCTCTCGAAGCAGTGCCGATGGCAAAGTAATACGTTGTGGATGGAGAAAGACTGCGGAGTGTAATGTGATGTGTGGTGAATTGGCCAACACTTCCACTTAATTGATCGCGGTCGTCGCTTGTCTGACTGGAAAGTTTGTTTGTTTCCGTCCCGTACTTTACGTAGCTGGGGACTGCGGTATCGGTGATGAATGAAACGGTAAATGTGTTGTCAGTAATATTGGTAATCTTGACGTTTTTTGGTGTTGTTTCAGGACTTGCTTTTGGCAAAAATCCGCCAGTTCCTTGGTTCACAATAAAAATTCCCACACCCAAACCACCGACAAGGAATAATATTCCGAGTATTGTTGGAATGCGTTTAGAAAAAAATTCTTTTACATTCATAGTTGGCAGGCTTTACTGTTGTTTTATTTTTCCTCAATCTCTCGATCTTTTCCAGTACAAAAATCTGCCTTATTCAGGCTATGAAATGAGTGTATAGAACTGCCAGAGATTGCGCAAGGCGAAGAGAATACGAAGACGAACATAAACAATCTCAATTTCTGCCGGATACCGAAAACATCAACCTTGTGGTTAAATGCACCTATATGGTCCTTTCCATACTCAAAAACTTTCAAAACGGCACGCAATGGCTTGAAAAACAACAAACATCGATTCTTTCAGCTGCGGTGATTATTACAGCATCAGTGCTTCTTTCTTCATTGACGGGGTTATTGAGTTATAGACTTTTAGCCTCAACATTCTATAACCCATCGACAAAAACACAGGAACAGCTTGATGCCTATTGGGTGGCGTTCCAACCATCGGATCTCGTGTTTCAACTCTTAGTGATTGGCGCTCTTTCTGCGGCATTTATTCCCGTATTTACCAAGTACAAGCAGAAAAGTGAGGATGATGCATTTGCTATTGCATCCAGTGTTATGAATGTTGTATTGATTCTTTTTTGTGTTGTATCGATAACGGTCATAATTTTTGCAGAACAGATTATACGTGGAATGACGGGAACACAGTTTTCAGCGTCGCAGATAGCTCTTGCTGCAAACATGACGCGTACAATGTTGTTTTCACAATTCTTTTTTGCGATCTCGAACTTTTTATCTGGAATGATTCAGTCATATCAGCGGTTTATCATTCACGCAATCTCTCCCGTTGTGTATAACTTGGGCATTATTTTTGGAACAGTTGTACTCAGTAAATATTTTGGGATTTTTGGTCCGGTGTACGGAACGTTAATCGGGGCGTTTTTGCACATGGCATTGCAGTTGCCGCTCGCGTGGAAATTGGGATTCCATTATCGACCTATTGTACTGTGGAACCATCCAGGTGTGCGGGAAACGTTTCGCCTCACTATTCCGAGGGCGATTGGAACGGCAATTGACTTAATTCAGCCATACTTTTTGACATTTTTTATCACTTCAATTAGTGGTGCAAACTTGACTATTATGCGATTCGCGCAACGGCTCATGTCGATCCCTATTCGCATTTTTGGTGTGCCTATCGGACAGGCGGCACTTCCGTTTTTATCGCAAGAATCAGGAAAAGGGGATGAGGATCGGTTTCGCAAATTGCTCGTTCAGTCGATTCATCAGGTAATGTTTTTTGCATGGCCAGCCTCTGTACTTTTGTTGATTTTGCGTATTCCAATTGTCCGTTTTGCGTTTGGAGCAAAAAACTTCCCATGGGCGGACACGGTACTTACAGGGAAAATTGTCGCAATCCTCGCGTTATCGGTAGCAGCCCAGGCGGTTACGCACGTTTTAGTGCGGGGACTGTATGCGTTGCACGACACAAAGGGGCCGTTTGTCGTTTCACTGGCGTCTATGGTTGTAGGAGTTATTTCCGGTTGGTACATCACATACTTCACCTCATTCTCAATGTTAGGGTTAGCCGCTACTGTGAGTATTTCCGGATGGATAGAAGCTGCGGTTTTAACAGCGATGTTGTTTGTAAAGATTCGATTTTCTCTGCACGATGTTCTCGTACCGCAAGTCAAGATGATGATTGCGTCAGTCCTCATGGCGTGTGGACTGTACTTTCCGCTAAAGGTGTTGGATATCGCGATCATCGATACGACACACACCATTGGACTTTTGGTATTGACGGGGGTTGTGTCGGTGATTGGTATGACAGTTTATTTGCTTCTTGTTTGGTTGTTTAAACTGGAGGAGTTGTATATTGTGAAGAATTTGTGGGGCCGCATGGCGGGGTGGCAGAAGAACTTGGCAAAATCTGGCGAGGCGATAGAAACAGTGAGTGCGGAAGCGAGTGTGGACTAGGTTTGGTATAGAATCCTACAAGAACCTGGTACAATACACTCTCATGATTTCCTCAAGAAATGTTCGAAACTTCAGCATTATCGCGCATATCGATCACGGCAAAACGACCCTGACCGATCGCTTACTGCGTGCAACAAACACGGTTTCTGCGCGTCTACTTGAAGAGCGGATGATGGACAGTAATCCGATTGAAAAGGAACGAGGGATTACGATTAAATTGGCACCGGTTCGCATGTTTCACTCCGTTGGCACGGAAACATATGAATTAAATTTGATTGATACACCAGGACATGTTGATTTTGGATACGAAGTTTCCCGCTCCTTGGCTGCGTGTGAAGGGGCTCTTTTAGTGGTGGACGCGACTCAGGGAATTCAAGCGCAAACACTTTCAAATTTTGAGAAAGCGCGTGTTTTAGGTTTAAAAATTATTCCAGTGATTAATAAAATTGATCTGCCAGCTGCCGATCCTGACCAAGTTGCGTTAGATCTGATTGAAGTACTTAAAGTTTCCGAACAGGACATTGTCCGTGTCTCCGCAAAATCCGGTGCTGGTGTTGATACATTGTTGCAGGCCATTGTTGATCATATTCCGCCTCCAACTGGCCGCGAGGACGAACCATTGCGCGTTCTTGTTTTTGCATCGCTGTATCATCCGCATAAAGGGGTGATTGCGTATGTTCGCGTGATGAGTGGCGTGCTGAAACGCGAACAGCTTCATTTGATGGCAGCAAAAGCAACATTTCTCCCAACAGAAATTGGCATCTTCAATCCTGAGATGAAGGAAGTCACGGAACTTCGTATGGGCGAGGTAGGGTACTTGGCAACAGGACTGAAGGAAGTCGCGCTCGTACGCGTAGGTGATACTGTCACAACCGCAGTAGCCGCACAACAGCGCAAGACTTTGCCACTCGCAGGATATAAAGAACCACAACCGATGGTCTATATGGATTTTTACCCGATGGATGGAGACGATTTTGTGTTGTTGGTAGACGCGATGGGGAAGTTGGCACTTCATGATGCCGCAATTCAATATCAGCCGACACATTCGCACGCACTGGGGAATGGATTACGCGTGGGTTTCTTGGGGATTTTGCATGCCGATGTTGTGCAGGAAAGACTGGAAGATGAGTATGATCTTGAGTTGATCGCAACCTCTCCCTCGGTCCCGTACCGTATCCATTTAACCAACGGCACAGAAAAAATGATTCATAATCCATCAGAACTGCCGGATCCATCAGAGATTACGCAGTATGATGAGCCTATGACACTGGCAACAATTTACACACCTAAAGACTATTTAGGTGCCGTGATGCGATTGTGTGAGGAACATCGCGCGAGTTTGCAGGAACTCCAGGACATTGGGTCACGCGTGCGCGCAACGTATTTTTTGCCGTTGGCAGAGTTGATTGTACAGTTTCATGATCGATTAAAGTCTGTTTCATCCGGATTTGCGAGTCTTGAATATGAACTCATTGGATATGAACCGGTGGATGCAGTGAAGCTGGATATCTTGGTTCACCATGAAGTTGTGGAGGCGCTTTCGCAGATGGTCGTTCGATCGCAAGCGCAACGCATTGGTAGAGTCATCACAAAGAAACTGAAAGAGGTGATTCCTCGTCAACAGTTTGAGGTGGCAATTCAGGCGGCGGTTGGTGGAGACATTGTTGCGCGCGAAACAATTGGATCGTACCGCAAAGATGTGATTGCAAAACTGTATGGTGGTGACCAAACACGGAAAGATAAACTATTGAAGAAGCAGAAAAAGGGGAAGAAGCGGATGAAAGAGTTTGGCAAAATCTCACTTCCACAGGAAGCATTTTTAGCGGTTTTGGAAAGATAATCGCGATAAATCTGTCATAATATTACTATGCAGATACGCTCTCTTTCACTCCACCATTTTCGCAACTACTCTGCAAAAACATTTCAATTCTCTCCCAAAATCACGGTTATTATTGGTGAAAACGCTCGTGGGAAAACAAATATTTTGGAAGCGATAACACTCCTTTCTACGGGTGAAAGTTTTCGTGCGCGTCGCATAGAGGAAATGGTGCAGTGGGGAAAAGAGGTGGGGAGGGTGAAAGGCGAGATTTCATCAAAGAATGGGGATGAAAATCTTGAGGTTCTCGTGACAACAGGAATGGTGCAAGGGGAGCGTGTGCAAAAGCGCAAGTATCTTTTAGACGGAGTATCAAAACGAAAAAAAGACGTTGTGGGGCATGTACTCACGGTGCTTTTTCGACCAGAAGATCTCGATCTCATTGCGGGAAGTCCTCACATTCGTCG
>JACRHV010000005.1 GCA_016211945.1 Minisyncoccota bacterium | reverse complement strand
CCAAATCGTTTGACTAGTCCATCTTTTGCCATTTTTCTAAAAACTGAGTCGTATGTCTGTCCCTCCGGAATGGGATAGTTCGGTAGGATCCAGTTCCCTACAGGAATTTCTGTGTTGCACTGGTCAGCGATTTTCATGGTGTTTGCGATAGCATCAGGATATTGCAAAAACAACTGCGTCATTTCTTCTGTTGAGCGGAGGTAAAAATCTGGTGAATCAATCATACTCATACGGTTTTTGTCACTCACAACCTTGCGGGTCTGCACTGCGAGGAGAACATCCTGAGCCTCTGCATCATCAGCATCAACATAGTGGACATCATTCGTGGCAACAAGAGGAATACCAAGTTCTTTGGAGATTTTCACCATTTCTTTTGCCATCTCGCCGACTTCTTTAATGTGAGGATGAGCTTGGATTTCAAGATAAAAATCGTCACCGAAAAGATTGTGATATTTTTTCAGTTTTTGTATTGCTTCATCGCGCTTGTTCTCCATAATGAGTTGTGAGAACTCACTTGCCAGACATCCGGAAGTGACAATAAGACCCTCGTGGTGTTCTTTGAGAAGATCGAAATCAATGCGTGGTTTATATGAAAACCCATCAAGATGTGCGGTGGAGGTGAGTTTCATGAGATTTTTGTATCCAGCATAATTTTTTGATAGGAGGAGAAGATGAAATTGATCTGCACCCATACGCGGCTGCTTTTCTAATCGAGAATGTGCGGCAACATACGCCTCCATTCCAATGATTGGTTTGAGACCTTTTTCGCGAGCATAGTTATAAAAGTGAATCGCCCCATGCATGTTTCCGTGGTCTGTCATGGCAATGGCGGGCTGGTGATAGCATTTGGCGCGTTCCATAAGGAGGGGAATCTTGCTGAGACCATCAAGGAGTGAAAACTCTGTGTGGACATGAAGATGAACAAATCCGGAAGACATAAGAATAGTGTAACGCAAAGTTGTTCAGATGTGTATGGTAAAATTCTGCGATATGCGAGAGAAAAAGACTGCAATGGAATATGTACGTGAGTTTATACTGTATGGGATTCCACTGCTCGTGACATGTGTAATTATTACTGGGACAAGATCTGCTGCTCGCAGACATCTTGAATTTTCATCGGGAGCAATTGAACAAAAGAAAAAAGACCAGGATTGGCGTTGTGGAGATTGTAAAAACAGATCAAGTGAGTTAGAGGGACACCACCGTGTTCCTATCGGACTTAAGGGTTCTCGGCATTACGATAATTTGGTGATGTTATGCCCGACTTGTCATAGAAAATGGGATCATTTAGCGGAACATAACAAAACCATCTTTGATAAAGATCGGCCGGATGGGATTCCATTATCATCAGCTCCAGCGCACCTATTTCTCTCTGTAGAATAATTATGCTAACTGCTCGATGAGCAATGTTGTGACTTGTTTAGGATCTACTTTTTTCCCGAGTTTTTTCATCACTATCCCAAGTAAAAATCCCAGAACTTGCGTTTTGCCGGCTTTATAATCCGCTACTGCTTTTGATTGCTCTGCTAGTACGGTTTGAACGGCAGAAGTCATTTCATCTTTTGAAACTTCATCAAATGCATAGGTCGCTTTCGCAAGTTCAACAATATGTTCCGCTGTTTCTTTGTATGTATCGATTTTCTTGTTGACGATAATTGTTGCGATAACATTCGGCTCAAGTGAGTTTTTTTGTGCCAAATTCATTACATTATCTACGACAATCGTATTGTGCTCAGCTGAGCTGAGTAACAGCACATACTCTTTTTTAATACCGAGTTTTTCATACCGTGCCTGTTGTGCATCCGGCAATTCTGATAATTCTTTGCGCAACTTTTCTATCTCTTCTTCGCCAAACTCCATGGGTGGGAGATCGGGATCGGGGAAATAGCGATAGTCCTCCGCATCCTCTTTTGTGCGTTGTGAAACGGTCGCATGCTTGACTTCACTCCACCCGCGCGTTTCTTGCATAGGCGCCTCACCTTTTTCCAGAAGTTCTGCGTGGCGGCCTATTTCAAATGTTATTGCCTGCTCCAAAAATCGAAATGAGTTTATGTTTTTTGCCTCGACTTTATAATCTGGCAGTACATTGGGGTCAGATGAGAGCGAAATATTTGCCTCCAGTCGCATACTTCCTTTTTCCATGTCTGCGTCGGAGATGCCAAGCTTGCGGACAATCTGCTGAATCTTTTTTGCATACGCTTTTGCCTGTTCTGCCGAATGAATGTCTGGCTCTGTCACAATTTCTACGAGGGGAACGCCACCACGGTTAAAATCTATCAACGAAACTTTTTCCCCATCAATAGTAGAGTGTTGAAGTTTTCCAGTATCTTCTTCCAAATGCACGCGGCGAATGCGAACATCACCAAACTCGGTGTGAACGATACCATGTTCACACAGCGGTTGATCGTACTGTGAAATCTGATATCCCTTCGCTAGATCAGGATAAAAGTAATGTTTACGATCAAACTTACTCACATGGGCGATCGTACACCCTAATGCCAATCCGAGTTTTATGGTCCACTCCACCGCTTTTTTATTCGCAACAGGAAGTCCTCCTGGCAT
>JACRHV010000004.1 GCA_016211945.1 Minisyncoccota bacterium | reverse complement strand
TGCGTCCGAAGAGACGAGCAATGGCACGCACTCCTTTTCCTTGGGCTCGGTACTGGGCAAGGAGATCACGTTCTATATCGGTAAAGTGTTTCATGTCCTGCATTGTAGTGCAGGTGGTGCGTTTCTATTGCGAACTTAGGAAAAAAAAGGTTCTTGGTATAATACGCATGCCCAAAGATCGGGCAGCCGCTTTCTTTGCGAAAGCATGGAAAGAGGAAAGTCCGGACAGCAGAGTGTAGGGTGCCTGCAGAAACGCAGGGTGCTCCGCAAAGCGAAAGCAATGCAGTGCAACAGCTAGAGCAACAGTGACGAACCGAGGTAATGCTCGGGTGAAACGGGCAATCCTCCCCGCTGCAACCGCCGACCTTCACCACAATGGACACACTCCTTTTCTTGGTGATAATGATGCGGGCTTAGAGAAATGACTGCCGTTTTCCCAAGCGTAAGCAAAGGAAAATACAGGATCCGGCTTATAGATCTTTGGGCAATTTTATTTCTTCATGATCCAATGTGCGGAGTGGATTTTTCCCCGCATAAAACTCACGGACGATTGTTCGAAGAAAGATGAAGATGGGAATGGCGAGCGCTGCTCCTGCAACTCCACCTAATTTTAACCCAACAATCAATGAGATAATCGCGACAAGTGGACTAATATTCACTGTAGCCTCCATAACTTTTGGCACAATGAGATTATTCTCAAGTTGCTGAACAATGATGTACAGAATCACAACCGCAAGACACATCGTCGGCGAAAGTGTAACAAGCGCAACAATAACAGCTGGTACGGCAGAGATTGTTGGCCCAATATTCGGAATAGCCTCAAGTAGTCCCGCAAGAATCGCAAGGGGTAGCGCATAAGGAACGCCCAGTAAAATAAGTCCAAGATACGTCATGACTCCAATAATAATCATGAGAAACAGCTCACCTCGCACCCACCCCCCAAGCTCATATTCAATGCGATCGATAAAATGTCTCGCCTTTTTTTCCGCATTTGTATGACCAAACGACCAAACAAGATAGCGATGGAGGTGATCGCGCTCCATGAGGATATAGTATGTAATCATGAAGAAAGTAAACACTACAAGAAACCCGGAAAACGTACTGACAACTGCTCCCATGATAGAGGGGATCGAGGTCCCTGCCTTGGAGATAATAGAGTTATATTCCTGCAGCGTAAATTGAAGTTGTGAAAATTCCCATGAATTTGGAAGTTGCGGCAGATGAAGCTTGACCATGAGATTAGCGGACTCGCGCATAAGCGGAGGAAGAAGATATGAAAACATCCCAATAATACCACCAATGATACAGAGATAAATGGCGAGAATTGCGAGAGGTCGCGGAACGTGGAGGCGGTGTAAACGACTCACCAAAGGATTGAGCGCAGATGCCGCAATTGTTGAGAGAAAAAGGAGAACGAGAACATCGGTTAGTTGATGAATGAGGTAGGCACCGAGAAGAACAACAAAGGCAAAGACAATAGATTTTTGTGATATCTCAATATGGTTCATCATAGAATATCGTACCAATTTTTTACGTTATTTTCTATATCAAGATATACTGAAGGATTTTCAACATCATACCATTCAACCATCTTCATTTTTTTAAACCAAGTTATTTGACGTTTTGCGTACTGTATCTCGTGGAGCACCCAAAGTTTCATACACTCGTGTTGAGTGATTTTTTTCTCAAGAAACATGCGGACTTCTCTATATCCCGTTGCTGAAAAAGCAGGAAGCATCCAGTCTCGATACTTCTGTATTAAGAGTTTTGTTTCTGCAACCATTCCTTGTTTAAATCGCGCGCGTACGCGTTCACTGATGCGCTTTTCCAAGAGTTCATTCGAAACGTGAAGGCCGATTATTTTTGGTAAAAATGAAAGTACGGGGAGTCTTTGTACTCCATGTCCAGATTGTGCCACCTCGATTGCTCGAATCAATCTCCTTGGATTATTGCGGTCTGATGCATTCATCGTGTTGAGTTTTTTGACATTATGTTTTGCGAGTATTTCATACAGTTCTGATATTGGTTTTTGTTCAAGATCTTGACGCAATGCGGGATTTTGCGGAACGTGAATTGTTGAGAATGGGTTGAGCAATGAGCGAAGATAGAGGCCGGTTCCTCCAACGATAATAGGAAGTTTTTTTGAGTTCCACACATGTTTTATCCAAGGTGTTACCATTTTTTCAAAATGTGAAACACTCCATTCTTCATCTGGATTTATGAGGCTTATTCCATCAATATGTGTTCCATCTGGTGGCACATCTTTCCCTGTCCCAATATCCATTTCTTTATACACCTGTCTGGAATCTGCCGAAAAAAGCATAGATGGAATCTTCTGATGCAAATAAAGCGCTGTTGCCGTTTTTCCGGAAGACGTGGGGCCGACAATAAACAGAATGTTTTGCATCACATCACCTTGGGTCGTTCTTGTAAGTGATCTTTATTGATGATATTGTCTAAGATTTCCCACCGCCTTTTTTTCACGGTGTGCGGTACATCATCCTTGTATATACGCCAAGCAGCAGTTCCTGGGCGTGGCGAATACATCGCAACAAAACCAATTTTCCACTGTGCACGGCGAGCAAGATCAACAGTTTCCAAAAACTCTTCATCAGTTTCTCCTGGAAAACCAACAATAATATCTGTTCCAATCACGACATCAGCAATATTTTTTCGCAGTTTTTCTACAATTTCCAAGTAATTTTCCCTTGTGTATCCGCGATTCATGCGGAAGAGCACGTTGTTGCTTCCTGATTGAACGGGAAGATGAATATATTTATCAATCTTTGGATTATGAGCAATTTCTTCAATAAGTTCGTCGTGAAAGTCCCAAGGATTACTTGTCATAAATCGGATCACTTGAATTCCCGGAATGGCACTGACTTTGCGGAGGAGACGTACAAATGGAGGGGTTCCTTGTGACTGAAGATATTGTGATTGGTTTGAGGGAAGATCTTCACGAGTAAATGGCCGGTCTTTTCGCATGAGTAGCTTTCGAAACCCGATCCCAACTTTTTCTAGTCCCCACGAGTTAACGTTCTGTCCTAAAAGTGTAATTTCCGTGTACCCATGATCTGCTAGACCTTGAACCTCCGTCACTATTTCCTCGAGGGGTCTCGATTGTTCACGACCTCTTGAATAAGGAACAATGCAGAATGTGCAAAATGAGTTGCAGCCTGCTGAGATTGGAATCCACGCGTGGTGTTTATCCTTTCGTACAACAGCACTGTTAAAACCAACCTCGTTTATTGGAAGAATCTCATCAAGTGCCGGAATCATTTCATACAATTTTTTATCACCATGGTGCGTCATGCATCCTGTAAGAATAATTTTGGGCTTTCTTTTTGTACGATCAGCAAAATACTTCGCTAGTGTGAAGATAAACGCTCGAGCCCGATGTTCAGCCCGCTCACGCACAGCGCAAGTGTTCACAACAACCTCATCCGCTGTCTTCCACGAACGTACTTCCGTGTACCCTCGTGCTTCATAATCACCAGCAATGCGCTCAGAGTCTGATTTATTTGCTTGGCATCCAAACGTATGAATATAGTATGTTGGCATGGGGGTATTGTATCACGGCTAACTCGAGGCGGATGTATACATTTTGAGTGACGAATTCCAAGTGCGCAACGCAAAAAAGAAAAATAACCAAGTAATAAAGAGTGAGAAAAGAAGCAACATTGGTGAAGCCAAACCCATCAACGCTTTTGACGGAACGCTTATCATGATCCCAACGGGTAGTACAAACGTCATGAAACCTCGG
The DNA here is from genome assembly GCA_016211945.1 of Minisyncoccota bacterium. Classification (GTDB taxonomy): domain Bacteria; phylum Patescibacteriota; class Microgenomatia; order UBA1400; family UBA12028; genus JACRHV01. The sequence goes on along the minus strand of JACRHV010000004.1, from coordinate 327,334 downwards.
AGTGGCTCTCGATATATTTCAAGTGGGAATCTTCCCATTTGCGAAATATCACGGTACACCATAATGGTGTTGTCGATCTCCGTTGTGACAATACCAAGACAGACAACAAAGATATGGAAGCTCAACGAAATGAGAAGTCCATGTATGAGAAAAATCAGATAGAGAATAAAACTCCACAGCGTTATCGTTGGGATAAAGGTGAAGGTGTACCACAATGAAAAAAGAACAAGCGGAATAAATAGAAGCAGGTCGTTAAAATCAGGATTTCCCGCCATTGTGCGAAAAAGAAGATTCATTGGTTGCGTCAGATAAAAGTCAAACTCACCGCTTCGCACCTTACCACTTAACATGTAGACTCCCCGTAGGAATATTTGTGAAATGAGGTCGATGTAATTGAATGTAAAGAAAAAGATGATCACTTGTTCAAGTGTAAATCCAGCCATAGCTTTTGTGTGTTGTTGTAGGACAATGAGAAGAAGAAGGAATGAGAAAAAACGAACACTCTTTCCAAAGAAAAAAAACACAACAGAGAACATCGAAGAAAATTGCTTCAGCACTTCGTATTTTGCGAAAAGAAACCAAAATTTTATATATCTCGTGATCAAATTATCTCCCCTCAGAACCATACCCATAGACTCCCTTTTTCCATAACGCATACGCGATTCCCGCAGTCATGCAAATCCAGAAGCTAAGCATGAAAAATCCGGACCACATTTCAACAAGATTCAGTTGACCTAACCACAATTTTGTCTGGAAATATAGTAAAAACGGGAACGGTGTTTGCATAAAAAAGTCAGTAAGTGGTTTTGGAAAAATGTCTAAAGGGAAACTACTGCCGGCGGTAAAAAACACAATGATAAAAAACAAAAATCGCGGGGCCCAAGCATCTGGAATCCAGAACACAAAAAAACTAAAAATGAGATTAATGAAGAAATAGAGCAACAATCCTCCAAATACCGCAGTAAGAGAAAAAAGAACAGTCATCCAATGTTGTGGAATGATGAGGTTTGGTTGAAAAACAACAAAAAGAAAAGCAAGTTCTCCTATTGCAAACACAATATTTTGAAATTTGTCCGCAATATCTCGAGTAAACCAATAAAAGAAAAAGTTCAATGGCTTCATAAGGTAAAGCGATAAATCACCAGAATGAATCACGTTTTGCACCTCAATTGTCCTTGAAGACAGAACAATAAAACTGACAATACTAGACACAAAAATATATGACAACATCTGTGCTTTGTCGTAACTTGCAATACGCTCTGTTGAAGAAAAGATAGCCTCCCACATGGAGATGGCAATCACGATACTTATCATCTGTCGTAGTCGCCACATCCAGAAGCTTATCGGGTACGCAAAACCGTTCATCCAACTTATACGAAGAACAGTCCAATATTTTTTTAGGTTACTTCCCATGCTGAAATACATCTCGAATAATCGCCTCGATAGGGGGTTCCTCGATAGTAATGTCTGCAACAGGAAAATTTTGAAGTAAAGTAGCTGCACGTTTTGTGGCTTCTTTCCGGGGGACGAGAAGCGTTATTTGTGGATGATTATATGATCGAATCTTTCCAATCTTCTCCAACTTTTCTCTACTCACTTCTTCGAAAAGAACGACAGAAAGAATTTTATTAACAGCATACGCATCAATAATACTTTTGAGTTCACCGTCGAATAATTTTTTCCCATGATCGATAATAATCACTCGTTTGCACAGTTCCTTTACATCTTCCATGTAGTGACTTGTCAAGATAATCGTTGCGCCAAATTCTTTATTGTAATCTCGGATAAAATCGCGCATGACTTTCTGCATCACAACATCCAGACCAATCGTTGGCTCATCCAAGAAGAGGACTTTTGGACTGTGAAGCAATGCCGCGATAAGTTCACATTTCATGCGCTGACCAAGAGAAAGTTTTCGCACTTGGATCTTTAACACGTCTTTTATGTCAAGCAGCTCAACGAGCGTGTCCAACGTTTTGTGAAACTGTGCATCTGGAATTTCATAGATTGCTTTATTTAACAAGAAACTTTCCATAGCGGGAAGGTCCCACCAGAGTTGGTTTTTCTGTCCCATAACAAGCGAAAATTGTTTCTGAAATGCCTCTTTTCTATCCCAAGGATTAAATCCCAACACTGACACTTTTCCGGAAGTTGGATAGAGAAGGCCGGATAAGACTTTCAGAGTTGTTGTTTTTCCTGCACCATTCGGACCAATAAATCCGATAAGTTCTCCTTGTTGTATAGAAAAACTTATGTCCTCCACGGCGCGCACAGTTTCATATGACCGGGAAAATAACGCCCGTAAAGAACCTAAAACTCCAGGTTCTTTTTTATAAACCTTATAATACTTCGTGAGATTGTTGATCTGTATGATGTCGCTCATTGCACTCCCCGCATTATTGTATTCTACGCTATGATCCAACACTAGAATATTTTTTTATAGAAAAATGAAAAAATGCTCGAGTCAAAAGAAAGAAGATGATACAAAAAATCATTAGTACTATTGTTTGGTCCCAGCGATCAGTGTTCAAAAGGAGGCGTGTGGGAACTGTTGTGATAAGTCCCAGAGGAATGACTATGGTGAGCAACGCAGAAATAGGACCTGAATAAATATCAGATGGAATAGACCAAATGCGTCGAAGTGCGGGAACAATCTCTACGATATTGTCGAGTTTGTCTACCCAAAACGTGCATGTTGTCACAAAAAAGAAGAGGAGATAGATCAGAAAAATGCTGAATGTCAGTAAGCAAATGAAAAGAAGTGCATGTAACAAATCTGGAAATGGGCGTAGATGTGTCATCACAAGAAACATGCCAATAAAAAGTCTTGGCATATTCGTGAAGCTAAGGTGACGAAATGAGAGGCGAAACTGCACATCTATGGGTTGCAAGAGAAGAAAATCGAGTGATCCATCAAAAATTGATCGAGCGTACATCTGCATGTTTCTCCAAAAAAATGACCATGTTGCGGTATCGATAATCATAAAAATTCCAAGGAAAACATACATATGTTCCTTTGACCAGCCCGCAACATTCGTTGTTTGCAAAAATAAAATTTCGTAGAAGAGAAGAGAAAAAAGTGTCCAACCTGTAGACACGAGTCCCCACAGGAAAAGGTCTGCGCGGTATTCAAGCAATTGTTGCAGTGAAAATCGGAAAAATTGTGAGAGTACTTGAATATATTTTTTCATTAGCCGCCTGTCGATGTATAGGTGTATACCGCCTTTTTCCATACCCATCGCGCAATCACAAAAAGAGCACACACATACAAGAAGAAAATAACTACTTCGTGGACAAAATATGGTGTAACTGTTGGAGTAGAAAAGAGTGAGGCGGGGGTTGATAGGGCTCGACGAAATGGAAGCACCGCCGCTATACGTTGGATAGATTCTGGATAAAACTGTAACGGAGCCATAGTTCCGCCAAAAATTCCTGTCATCATCCATTTGAAATGACCAATACTTCCAGCCTCATCCATCCAAAATGCTGCAAGTACAACAAAAAAACTTAAAAGAGTGTTAAAGAAAAAAGCTAAGATGAGAAAAACAAAAAAGAGAAGTGTTTTTTCTCCAGAAAATTCAAGAGTAGTGATAACTCCTACAGAATGAAGAACGAGTAGAAAAAGCGAAAAAGGGAAAAGAAAAAGAAGGAAAGATATTACTTTTTTTGCAAGTGTTTCTACAAAAATTTGTGTGGGAAGTGAAAGAGGTTTAAGAAAATTAAAATCTATTTTTCCACGTCGTATTGACTCAACCCATCGTTCCTCAAAATGAACCTCAGCTATATTAATGATGACAAGAATAGACATGTAATACACCAATAATTGTGAAAGCGAATGTCCTCCAATAACCGAAGTGTTTTTGAATAAAGTTGTCCATAATATTGTGAGGATAACGGTTGGGAAAATATCCAAAAGAATCCACAAAAATGTTTCTGCTCGGTATTCAAGTGACTGAACAAGCGTTATTCGAAACAACGCAATCCACTTTTTCATGAGGTCATTTAATCACAAAAAACCCTGGTTTCCCAGGGTTTTCACATATTTCACAATGATCGTGAGATCACCACACATTCTTTTTCAGTGGTTTTCCAACACGGAAATTTACAACGCGATGACCTTTAATAGTTTGTCGCTTGTCTTCTTTTCCAAATGGGACAACTTGTTTGTCCTTTACTTTGCCAAGGTAAAATGTGCCAAATCCTGAAAGTACAACCTTTTCACCTTTTTTTAATGCACGCATAACTTCTTCAAGGAAACTTTCCACAGAATCTGTGGCAGCTTTCTTTGTGAGATGTGCTTTCTTTGCAACGATATCGACAAGATCAGATTTTGTCATAGTATTACTCCTTCTCTATTCAGCTTAGCGATTTTTGTCGCATAAATCAAGCTCTTTGTTTATCTTGATTTATTTTGCGATGTCGATTCCACGTGTTTCTCGAATGACAGTAACGGTTACAGTTCCCGGGTACGTCATTTCCTTTTGAACGCGCTCCTTAATTTTATGGGAGAGTACGATCGTGTCATCATCTGTTGAATGTTGTGGATTCAAGATAACGCGAACTTCCCTTCCTGCTTGAATAGCATAGGCCTCTTTTACCGCATCATAACTTTTCGCGATAGTCTCCAAGTTTGTAAGACGTTTCACATATTCCTCATAATTTTCATATCGCGCTCCTGGTCTTGCACCGGAAATTGCGTCCGCAACATAAACAAGGACCGCCTCATTCGAGGTAAAGGGGACGTCCTCATGATGTTGTTCCACACAATCAATAACAACCTGTGGAATACGATATTTCTTCAGAAGATTTACGCCAACCTCAACATGACTTCCCTCTTCTTCCGTGACAACTTTTCCAATGTCATGGAGGAGACATCCAAGTTTTACTACCTCAACATTGGCTCCAACTTCCTGTGCCAGCGCAATACCAATCTTGGTTTCTTCTAACGTATGTGCAATCAGATTTTGCCCGTAGGAGAATCGATACTTAAAGCGGCCGAGAATCTGCATGAGGTCTGCGGGCAGATTGTATACGCCAACCGCATGACAGAGTTTCTTCCCTTCCTCGTACGTAATCTTTTCAATCTCGGAAGCGACTTTCTTTACAGTTTCTTCAATGCGCGTAGGCTGGATACGTCCGTCTTTAACGAGTCTTTCAAGCGAAATGCGTGCAATCTCACGTCGAATTGGATCGAATGATGAGATACGTACTTGACCCGGTTGATCGTCGAGATCAACATCAACACCAGTTTCAAGTTCAAACGACCGAATGTTTCGACCATCTTTTCCAATGATCTTTCCTTTTACCTCGTCGTCTGGAATTTTGACCACAGAAACGGTGTACTCGGCAACGTAATCCGTTGCTCCATGTTTCATCGCGTCAATAATAATTTCACGGGCTTTGTCGTCCGCCTCTTCTTTTGCCTTGCTTTCTGCGGCCTGGATGAGTTGAGCAACATCTTTTGATAGATTTCGCTCAACTCCCTCAAGGACTTGTTGTTTTGCTTGTACCTGAGTGAGTCCTGCGACATGTTCGAGTTTCTTGAGTAGTTGTTGACGAAGATCTTCAAGCTCTAGCTGTGTCTTATCGACCTGCGCTTTTCTCTTTTGAGTTTCTTCGTCGCGTTCATCAAGCACCTTCAATCGTGCATCAAGCGTTGCTATTTTTTGATCGAGCGACCGTTCTTTATCACTGATTTCCTGTCTAATTACTCGTGCATCACGTTCAGCCTTTTCACGAATTGCGAGTGCCTCGTCTTTTGCTTCAACAATAATCTCACGTGCACGTGCTTGAGCTTCACGAATTTGTGTGTCATCCATAACCATCGGTTTGATTGGTTGAGGACGTTGTGGCTGTTGCGGTGGTTTTTGCTGTACTGGTTTTAGTGGTTGCGGCTGAGGAATTTTTCTTACAGGTTGTTTTTGCACCTGCTGCTTTTGTCCTCCCGTTTGTTGTTTTTGCGCAAATAAACCGGAAATTGTTCCAAAAAATGACATAGTACTCCTCTTCTTTATATTCGTTTCCTTGGCGCTTGGAACAATGCGGAAAAACGCCGACTATACGGCGAGGACGCTTATTTATTATGTGCTGGTGAAGCTATTACTTGCGTCATCATAAGCGAATAATACCCAAATTCCTTTATGTTCAAAGCTCCTGCATTGTACTGTACGCAGGGGCCATCGTCAATCTATATAAAAGATTTATTAATCAATCTTTTCTTTAACATCTCGAGGCATATTTCCGAGCTTAATTTTTTCACGAATAGTGCTTTCTAATTCAAGAAGTAGTTTTGAGTTTTTCTCGAGTTCTAGCTTGAGTGCTTCACGACCCTGAGCGAGCACATTACCTTTATATTTGAAGAAACTTCCCGCTTTCTCGAGAATCCCAAGCTCTGCGGCAACATCAACAACGCTTCCAGATTTTGATATTCCTCCTTTATTCATGATGTCAAACTCTGCGGTGCGGAATGGAGGAGCTACTTTATTCTTTACAATTTTTGCTCTGTGCCGCCCTCCCACAATAACGTCACCCTCTTGAATATTCCCAATTTTTCTCATATCTATGCGAACAGAGCAGTAAAACTTTAACGCTTGTCCACCAGTTGTTGTTTCTGGGTTGCCAAACATCACACCAATTTTCATGCGGAGTTGATTTGTGAAGATGAGCAGTGTTTTTGACTTACTGATGGCGGCGGTCAGTTTGCGCAGTGCTTGGGACATCAGGCGTGCTTGCATGCCCATGACAGCATCGCCCATATCTCCCTCAAGTTCTGCTTTTGGAACGAGTGCCGCCACCGAGTCCACAACAATGACATCTACTCCACCGGAACGAATAAGTGTTTCGGTGATCTCAAGTGCCTGTTCCCCATTGTCTGGCTGAGAAATGAGGAGTTCATCGAGATTCACGCCGATTTCTTCCGCACGTTGTGGGTCGAGCGCATGTTCAGCATCGATAAACGCGACAGTGCCACCATGCTTTTGTGCTTCTGCAATAACATGAAGACAAACCGTTGTTTTTCCCGAGGCCTCCGGTCCATAGATCTCAACAATTCTCCCTCGAGGAAGACCTCCAACGCCGAGCGCAACGTCAAGTGCAATAGATCCTGTGGAGATTGTTGGGATAACTTCTTGATTTTGCATACGCTCGCCCAACTTCATGATTGATCCCTTGCCGTACGTTTTATCGATCTGTTGCATTGCAATAGCAACAGCCTGGAGTCGTTGATTCTTCAACGATACTTGAGGTGAATCGTCATGTTTTACTTGCGTTACTGTTTTTGTTGGCGGCATACATCTCCTTCTTGGGCAGAATAGATATGTTTATTTCTTTAGTTTTTCACGGTCCTTGTGTGCGACGTATGTAGTCATGCTTGCAAAAACCATGAGGAAAAACGTCATTCCCAATGCCATAACAACGGGAACACTTGTTAAATCTTTTATCACGGATTCCCACATAAAACCTCCAAATATTTTGCTACAACAAAGACGAGAATCGATAAGATTATTCCCATCATAGCATAGAAAAAATACCCCTGAAGAATACCCGTAAGAAAAAATCCACCGAAGAAAAGTTTACTTATGTCGTAAAAATACAACGTCATTCCTCGCGTCGGCTGAAATATAGTATGAGGAATATGGTCAGAATATATTTTCATTCTGCAGATACAATATCACGCGAATCTTACAATTAGCTTACAAAAGGGAAAGTGGTTTTTCTTGAGTGAGACTACGTAATAATCAGAAAATTTAGGGGCGTGGTAGAATGTCAAAAGTTCGGGGTGTGGCTTAGTTGGTAGAGCGCCGCGCTGGGGGTGCGGAGGTCGTGAGTTCGAGTCTCACCACCCCGACAAAAGGATTGATAAATCGACCCACTTAGGATAATCTTGATGTATGTCACCAAAGTACCTTAACTTTATCTCTCAAACTTTAGATGCAGTTTCCCGAATTGCACATGACAATTGGGGAAAGGTTGCGGAGACAGTAAAACAAGGTGACAACAATCAAGTATTAACAGAGACAGATCTTGCTGTAGGGAAAGAAATTATTCAGCGCATTCAAAAAGTTTTTCCTGACTACAATATTATTGATGAAGAAGCGGGTGTTATAGATCGTGAAAGTCGATTTACTTGGGTAGTAGATCCAATTGATGGAACAAGCAATTTTGTCGCAGGATTGCCCACATATGGCATTATGGTTGGTTTACTTGATGGTGATATCCCCATAGCAGGTGGCATTGCTCTTCCAGCCTTTTCTCAACTGTTTATTGCAGAAAAGAGTTTTGGAACTACGTGTAATGGTGTGAAAATTCGGGTTACCGAAAAAACAGATCCACTTTCTATATTAGTCGCATATGGCATCGATGGACATCAAGAAGATCCACAAAGAACAGTAAAGGAAGTCGAGATATTGGGAAAGATTATTCTGGGTATTCGAAACTTAAGAACAACGAATAGTGCATATGATATGGCGCACGTCGCCGATGGAAAATATGGTGCGTTTCTCAATCAAACAACGAAGATATGGGACAACGTTGCAGTTCAGCCTATTATTGAGGAAGCCGGTGGGGTTGTAACAGATTTTTGGGGCAAACCAATGAATTATTCACGTCCATTAGAGAGAGCACAGGAGAACTTCACGATTTGTATGGGTGCCCCCGGTATTCATGCGAAATTGCAAGATATTATTCGTGCAAAGCAGTAAAAGAATTATTTTTCTGCAACCATAATCCAATTGCTGGAAGGTTCGTTTTCCTAAACTTCATTTTTCAATATAACGATTTTTCCGCTAATTTCCCCCCAAGAAAATATCGAGTAGTATAATTCCCTCATGAACTACCATGAACAGTCAAGAAAAATAATAGAAGAAGTTGTCCAGAGACTATCAAAATTACCGGAACTTCAACATGCAATTGATGTTCTTCGTACAAACTACAACGATGAGCTTGGAGAAGAGCCGCTTCGCTATATTGTAAGAATGTACATAGATTACCTCAAGATCATCCGACATCTCGCTTTGCTTTCACCCGAAGAACGCACTGTTATTGAGCGGGTAAATCAAGAGACTGCAGGCGATAGTACCAAACAGGTTTCTCGAGGTGGTGCTGAAGTTTTTGTTGATACCCTTGGTCCAGAGAGACTACAAACACTTTTGATGAATATCATAAAAGTCTCAGATATTGCCTCTGAAACATTTCAGCGCGCTATTATAGATCTAACAACTCGTATGACAGAGGGACATGAATTAGCAGAAGCTAATGAAACAATTCATGATGGTGTTTCAGAAAAGGCAGATCACGCAATTTGGGGACACACAAAAGGATTACAAACCGAAGCGATGGTTCATTTTGTTATCAACCATTTCCTCAATCGTTTGTTTGTATCTCTGTTTGCAAATGACAATGATCCTCAAATCCAAGATTTGATTGCACACAAAGATTGTTTAATCACCCCATTGGGTGATGTTATATATCTTGAAAATGCTCAAGATAAGGCGAGTCCGGAGATTGTTGGGATTTGGAGGCGGCTACGTACCGAAGGGGGCTTGAAGTGGAACAAAGAGGATAAACAAGCAATGTACGATCAAGTCGTTGGTCATGAAGAACGTGGACCTATGTATCCGTACACCCTTATTATTCCCAGTGCTTTGCAGAAGGATTTTCGGCGATTGGTGAAACATTATTTGTGGGAGGCGCGTGTGATTGCAATTGAAGGTGAAGAGGCATCCCCCGGATCTGCTGATTTTAAAGTGAAGGTTAAAAAAGGATCCGTTGGTATGGAGTTACAGCACCCAACAGGCGGAGACTCTATGAAGAAACATATGGAGTTTCAAGCTGAATGGATGAAAATTGTTGAGGCATATACAACACAAAACAAGTTGGCTTAAACATATGTCTGATTTAGAAAAAAACATCATTTTTATTTTTCCTGACGAGATACGTTTAGTATTTGCCTCTTATGATGAAGGAATGAAAGGGTTTGATGTGGCCCGCGCTGCGCTTAATTTGGCTAAACAGCAAGGTATACAGGGACAAGTGAGTGTGTCTTTTGATAATTCATCAGACAATCCCACATTAACGCTAAAAGGGCCATCAACGTACACGAAAGCTTTTTATCTCATGCTTGATGATATGAAGGTTCAGTATACGATCGATGTGACAGAGAAGGAAGAACAACAAGATACCACAGAATCTTGATTTCTCATTTGCTTCGGCAGATACTCCTCCTTCGCTTGTTTTTCGGTTTCTTATACGGTACAACAGTCTCATGCCAAGGAAGAACGAAAATCTCCCCCCAACTCCAACCAAAAAACCTCAGACGATTTTTGATAAAGAGTACACCAAACTCAACTTGGAACAAAAGCGTGCGGTGGACACCATTGAAGGCCCGGTCATGGTTATTGCTGGGCCTGGAACAGGGAAGACGCAGGTATTGGCTCTTCGTATCGCACAAATTCTCAAAAAAACGGATACTGTTCCACGCAACATTCTCGCACTCACCTTCACTGAGTCCGCAGTCAAGGCAATGCGTGATCGTCTTCTCTCGATTATTGGTGCAGACGCGTACTACGTGAATATCTCAACATTCCACGCGTTTTGTTCAGACATTATTCAGTCGAATCCAGAATATTTTCCTTTTTCCCGTGATGCTGAACCGCTCTCTGATCTCGAAAGATTTACAATTATAGAAGACATTTTGCGGTCTCAATCATTTGAAGCGATAAAACCAATAAACAGTCCCCTTTTTTATGTGAAAGATTGTTTGTGGTCTATCCAAAATATGAAGCGGGAAGGTGTGAATGAGGACGCACTCAGAATATTGATTGAAAAAGATCGGCAGCGGTCTCAGAACGAGGATCTCAAAGAAACCGAAAAGAAAAAACATGAGCGCGTCTATGCAAAACAACTTGAATTACTTCAAGTCTATATCCTCTATCAACAAAAATTAAAAGAAATGAATCGATACGACTTTGAGGACATGATCTCGTCTACGGTTGAGGCGTTTACGCATGATCCAGTTCTTCTGCAGTCCTATCAGGAACGTTTTCAATATGTGCTTGTTGATGAGTTTCAGGACACGAACAATGCGCAACTCAACGTGTTACATGCACTCACCTCATACTGGGGCGATGAGGCAAATATTTTTGTTGTTGGAGATAGCGATCAAAGTTTGTACCGATTCCAAGGCGCCTCTATAGAAAACAGTCTTGCATTTATGAAAAAAAATCCAAACGCCACATATATAACGCTGGAAAACAGTTATCGATCAGCGCAATCCATTCTTGATGCAGCGCACCATTTGATTCGAAAAAATGGGCTTACAAACACAACGCTGGCTTCATCATCAAAAAAGCTAAAAATAAATCCTTCGCCATTGCGTACGCAGACCAAACATGCAAACACGCCTATCCATGTGGTGTCGTGTTCCTCTGATCCACTCGAAACAATATACGTGGCGGAAGAAGTACAAAAGCTCATTAAAAAGGGAGTGGAGCCAAGTGAAATTGCTGTTCTCTATAAAAATAATGCAGATAGCCTTGCGCTAGAGGATGCCTTTACAAAATGGGGAATTCCGTATGAGGTTGGTGGCGGGGCCGATATTCTCGACTCCCCTATTGTTCACCAACTCCTCGTGCTGTTTCAGGTTATTTGTGATGTGCGGACTAATCACGAGGATCTTGATCTTTTCACCCTGCTGAACTACGAATGGGTAAACCTCAATGCGCTAGACATTCTCAAAATAGCACGTCAGGCCGCACTCAAGAAAACGTCAATGTTTTCTATTCTTCATCAAGACCATTTTGGCGGGATAGAACTGGAGGATGGCAAAAAAATTGTTTCTTTCATAGAAAACATTGTTCGATGGTCGCAACTGGATGCGCAAACAACATTTCCGCAATGGTTTGAAACAGTGATGAATGAAAGTGGATTCTTATCTTGGACTTTACATAATGAAAGCGTTGTGGATGCAATGAATGCAGTGCAATCGTTATTCAGTGAAGTAAAAAATGTTGCAAAACATCATCATGCGCTCAATCTACAATCATTTTTAGACACCATTAAAACAATGCGGGAGCATCACATTGCAATTACAGAAGAAGATATTCATATTCGTACCAATGCGGTGAAGTTGAGTACGGCACACAGCGCAAAAGGAATGGAGTGGGAGTATGTGTTCATTATTCGAGCGCTCGACGGGAAATGGGGAAATGTTCGAACAAAAGACCTCATTACCCTTCCCGAAGGCATGATAAAGTTTACAAAACTTGAGAAGAAAGAAGAAAACGAGGATGAACGCCGTCTCTTCTATGTTGCGCTCACGCGCGCGAAAAAACAGGTTGTCGTGTCCTATGCGCAGACAACAATCGTGGGAAACAAATCAAAAGAAAATACGCGAACGATGTTTATAGAAGAAATTCCAGAAAACTTGCGACAGGATATTGAGAATAAGCCACTTGAGTCGCAAACAGTTGCCTCTCTCCAACGTCTCATGAAAACACCGGAACATAAAGTTCCAAGAATTGAGGAAGATGATTGGCTTCGTGGACTCCTTGAAGACTTTACCTTGACACCGACAGCAATGAATACGTATTTAGCGTGCGCATATAAGTTTAAATTAAATGTCCTGGTCAAAGTTCCTCGGGCAAAACAAGACTATCTTGCGTTTGGAACCGCGGTGCATAAAGCATTGGAAATGGTGTATCGCAAAATTATTGAAACAGGTGACGTTCCTCAAAAAGAATACATGGTCAATCAATTTGAAACTGCTCTAAAAAAAGAAGTGCTTACACCAGAAGAAGAACTTACGCGTCTTCATCAAGGAAGAAAAGTGTTATCGGCATACTATGATGAGTATAAAGATCAATTGGGGAAACCCGTATTTTTGGAGAAATTTTTGGGATATGGTTGGTCTCGTGTCTATGTTGATGATGTTCGCATCGGCGGGAGAATAGATAAAATTGAATGGATTGATCCAAAGAAAAAGTCGGTCGCTGTTGTGGATTACAAAACCGGCCAGCCAAAAACAAGAAATGAAATTGAAGGGAAAACTGCGAATAGCACAGGAGACTACAAACGCCAGCTTCTTTTTTACAAACTCCTCGCAGACTTGGATCAGACATTTGCATTGAAGGTTGAACGAGGAATTTTTGATTTTGTTGAGCAAGATAAGCAGACAAAGAAGTTTCGACGAGAGGAATTTTCATTAAACAAAGAAGAAGTTGATGAACTCCGTACCATTATTAAAGATGTGATGAAAGAAATTCGTGCATTACATTTTCCTAAGACAGATAATTATGCGTTATGTAAACAGTGTGAATTTCATCACCATTGTTGGCCAAACGGTATTCCACAACAGGTCGTTGAGCAAATGAAATTATTGTAGTTATCTCCACCCGGGTATTGCAAAATAAACTTTTTCAGCAAACTCAATGGGAACAAAAAGCCCGACCATGTTTGGATAAAACACGATAAACCATACAATGCTCAGTGAAATAAGGAGGTATCCAAACGTCGTAAGAAGAATGGTTTTCTTTTTTGTGAGATCATGTATACACCATCCGAACGCAATGCTGAGGAGGGGAATAGCAGGCGCATAATGATAAAAAAACATGATGCGTGGTGACCACATCCACACAAACCATACTCCGAAATACGAGAGAACAAGAAACCATTTTCTCCACTCAAACTTGTGAATACTCTGTGCAAAAAGATACAGAAGAGCGACAAACCCACCATATAACAGTAATGGGTTGCCGAGATCATAAATATTTGCGATTTTCCCAGATTCATACTGTACGTGGAACCACACAGGTCTGAGATCAAATACCCATTGCAGGGGTGTAGACTGATATGTATGAGTTGCCGTGAGATGCGTCTGGTAATACCAAGTTTGTTTATGAAGTTCAATAAACTGATCAATTGTGTGTCCTTGTAGCCAAAATTGGGTATACGAAATGATGTAGACAATAAATGGAATAATGATCCAAGCGAATGTATAGTGGAACATAACTCGAAAATTTGGGAGTTTCCATGCCTTTATCCATGTAAGAAGTTGATCGACACCATAAATTCCAAGAACGAAAATACCGCTCCACTTTGTTGAGATAGCAAGTCCCGCAGCAATACCTGACAACAATAAGAGTTTCTTTTGTGAAATCTTCTGTTCTTTCCAATTGAGATACGTAATAAGTGAAAGAAGGATAAAGAAAACAACATGAATATCATTCATTGCGATACGCGATTGTGTGAAGAGTAGACCATCAATACTTACAAGTAATGCTGACAGCAGGGCAATACGTTCCACTTTGAATATTTGAAGTGCCAATACATATGTCAGTACGATCACTCCCAAACCAAATACAACTGATGAGATTCTCCATCCCATCGCGTTCTCCCCAAACAAAACAATTCCAACTGCCTGTGTGAGTTTTGCGAGGGGAGGATGAAGCCATTCAATAGCAGTGTCTGGCTCGGGTGCGGGATGCCACCACTCATACCCCGCAGGATCGTTGCGTGCATACAGTTTCGCGGTTACGGCATGATATACCTCATCAAAATAGTAAGTGGGGGGCGTTGTCAGATGATACATGCGTACTGCAAAAGCAAAGACAAGTATAAGGATCAGGTATTTCATGCTTAAATAATACACGTATGTTTTCTCGTTCGCATCTCAATAGATTTTTTGTTTTATTGTTCTTCATCGGTTGGTTTTTGTATTTTTCATTTTTATGGTGGAACATGATTGCTTTTGACGGTCAAGATCTTCGTGTTGGGGGGATAAATGTTTGGGGCGACTGGGCAATGCATTTTACACAAGGGAGTTCGTTTGCATATCGATCACTGTGGTTGACGCATCACCCGCTTTTGTATGGTGCAACGTTCTCATATCCATTTCTTGTGAACTGGATCAGCGGTGTATTCATTCGATACGGTATGGAGTTTTTTTCAGCATTCGTACTACCAAGCTATGTATACAGTTTAATCTTTGTTGTTGCTCTTTTCTTTCTCTATAAAATCGTGTTTAGATCAAGAGGTATTGCGATATTGTCCTCAATGATTTTTCTTCTCAATGGAGGACTTGGATTTCTTTGGTATTTCCGAGATGTCGTGAACAACCCAAACATGCAGACATTTTTTGGTTTTACAAAAGAGTATACACATCTCTCACAGTATGGTATCGAATGGATCAGTGTTATAACGAGCATGATTGTTCCCCAACGATCGTTTACGTTTGGTTTTCCAATAGCGCTACTTGTGTTTATTGGAATATATAGGCAGATTCAGAAAAAAAGAAAGATGTGGAACAGTAGAATATTTTTTGTGATGGGAGTTTTAGCTGGATTTATGCCTCTCATTCATATGCATTCGTTTATGATGATGGCCATTGTATTGTTATGGTGGATGACGTGGTCAGTGATGAGGAAAGAAGATGATGAATCGAGAGTTCATGCGCTGTTTTGTTGGGCGTTATTTGGAGTGGCAACGCTGTTCATAGCAAGTCCAGTTATTGTAGTGTGGTACATTCCAACAGTGAACAAAACAGTTCAGGGGAGTTTTATCCAGTGGTATCCTGGTTGGTTTGTTAATAGATACGCAGAACATAAAGACATGAGTTGGTTTGTGTTTTGGATTGTAAACTGGGGAGTAACGCTCCCGCTTAGCATTATTGGATGGTTGCGATCACAAAAAAGAATTCAATACATAACAGCGCCTTTTTTGTTTATTTTTGTTCTTTTAAACCTTTTCCTTTTTCAGCCATACGTTTGGGATAATACAAAATTACTGGTATGGGCATCTCTTGGAATTTCTGGGTTAGCGGGTCAGGTAATCTATGCCCTTCTTATGAAAAAACAAAGAAGCATAAAAGTATTGGGTATATTGTTATTTATCACGGCAATATTTTCAGGAATGCTTGATGCATATGGTGCAGTAGACAAAAATAAGCATAACTGGAGTATGTATGGAAAAGACGATTTGGTGATGGTGGAGTATCTCAGAAAATATACTCCAAGGGATGCCATATTTCTTACTTCTGATTCACATAACAATCCTGTGATGAATTTGTCCGGAAGACAAGTGGTGATGGGGTTTCGTGGATGGCTATGGACCTACGGATTCGATTATTATCCTATTGAGCAAGATGTTATGACCATGTTCAAGGGAAGTATAGAAACGGAGGCTTTGTTGAAGCAATATCACGTTTCATATGTTGTGTTTGATGACAAGGTGCGTGGTGAATATGGTGGGAATGAGGAGTATTACGAAAAACGATACAAAAAAATCATAGAAAGCAATCGATACTCGATTTATAAAATAGAATAAACATATGAAAACACGTATTATGATTCTGTACTCAGAGACCGGTGGTGGACATCGAAGTCTCGCACTTGCGCTTACAAAATATCTCAATAAGTATTCAAACATTGAGGTTCTACCATTCAATCATTTTTCTCGTTGGATGGAGAACATATATGGAGTATTTGGTGGACCACTTCGAGTCCTGTATGGCGTGTTTTTCCACATGACGAACTCAAAATACACGCGATTCTTCGCATCGTTACCAACAAAAATGATGATATATCCTTTGCTAGAAAAAACATTTCGCGATATGAAACCGGATGTGGTCATTACAAATCATCCATTGCTTTGTGCAGATCTTCGTAATGTATTACGAAAAGCATCATGTCCACACACAAAAGTAGTCGTCCATGTTGCTGACCCATTTACCCCGCATGCTGTTTGGTTTTCATCGCCAGATTCAGATATGTTTCTTCTCCCCACAGATGAGACGAAAGAAGTTGCGATAACATACGGCATTCCGCCAACATCATGTGAAGTTGTGGGGTGGTTTTTACGCCCTCAATTTTTAGATCTGACTCAGAACATCAGATATGAACCAGGATATCCATACGTCTTTATCGGTAGTGGAGGACAAGGAGCTGGAAATACATTTGAGCTCATGAAAGCAATGATCGATCACCCATCTTTTCTTCAGTCGTACGGATGTGTAGTGAACACGGGGAGTAATGTTTCACTTGAACAATCAATTCGGGCATATGCAGAAAAGAAAAAGACACAACATCTTTTGGTTTTGCCGAGTACAGATGCGATTGATGAATATATGCGAGGGGCATGTTTTGTTGGTGGAAAGTTAGGACCAAACTTTCTTTTTGAATCACTTGCATTAGAAAAAGCCATCATGGCGACGAGTTTTATCCCCGGTCAAGAGGAGGGGAATGTGACATATGTTCAAGAGAAAAACATTGGTTGGGTAGAGCTTGATCCAAAGAAGGCGGTTGAGCAAATGTATGAGATATTTCAAAATAAAGCTTGGGTGAAGTTACTTCCGCAAATCCAAAGAGAAAAAAAGAAATATGTGAGTTCGGCGGAAGGACATGTGAAGGATTTTTTACAAAAACTCATTGAATAATTTTTGCGAATTCTTTTGGGTCTAGACTCTTTGTTCCCACGACAACCCCAGCGAGTTTTTCATGTTTCATAAAAAAATCGCGCGATGTATCACTTACACTGCCACCATAGATCACTGGGATAGGAAATCCAAACGCGTGATGAATTTCATCCACTGATCGTAAAACACTTGGCAGGTCCTCTACCTCTCCTGTTCCAATATGCCCAACCGTTTCATACAAAACCAGACAGCGTTTTCTTTCTCCCCCTTCCAATGCATTGGCCTGTGCAATAGTATGTTCTCGATCAATACAGACAATTGGTGTGATATTTTCCTCAATAAGTTGTGTCACTTTATTTGCAATTTCCTGCACAGTTTCATGAAAATAATTTCTGCGTTCACTGTGCCCCACAAGCGCATACTTTACCCCAAGGCCTTTGAGATTCCGTACGCACACCGCACCCGTATATGCTCCGGCAGGAAAGGGACTTACATCCTGTATGCCCAATGAAATACGATATTTTTTTGCCCGAATTTCTTGAGAAAGTGGATACAAAAACGGAAACGGCGGACAAACAATAACCTCATATGGAGAGTTTGTCCCGAGTGGCCCAACCTCCGCGAGCCACCCAACCGCCTCCTCTAATGTTTTGTGCGATTTCCAATTCGCGAGAACAAACTTTTGTGTGTCTAATACAGTGTTTTGCATGAAAGTATGATAGCATGAAGCGCGATGTTCTCCGATCTCCTTCTCGGCCTCAACGATGAGCAAAAAGCCGCTGTTTTGCATGGCGATGGTCCAGCCATGGTATTGGCTGGTGCTGGATCTGGCAAAACGCGCGTACTTACCACACGCGTGGCATACCTCACGGCTGAGAAGCACATCTCCCCCTCAGCAATTTTACTGGTAACCTTTACAAATAAAGCGGCACATGAAATGACGGAACGTGTGCGTAAAATGACTGGTCACACACTCCAATTTTCCGGAACCTTTCACAAACTCTGCGCAAAGATTCTCAGGGCGGATGGACATTGGATCGGTATTCCGTCAAACTTTCTTATTTTTGATGGTGATGATCAACTTGATCTCATAAAAGCGATTTTAAAACAACTCAAAATTCCGCCAAAAGAAGCAAATCCTCGCATCGTGTTGAGCATGATCTCAAATGCAAAAACAGAGATGATTACGCCAAGCGAGTATTGGGATGTTGCTCGAGGAAAATATCAGGAATTGACCGCAAAGGTTTACCAAATCTATGAGAAGAAATTGACCGAGCAACACGCAGTGGACTTTGACAATCTGCTCAACAAAACAGTGGAGTTGTTCCAAAAATACCGTAAGGTGTTGGAGAAATATCAAAATCAGTTCGATCACGTATTAGTGGACGAGTATCAAGATGTCAACAAGGCGCAGTATCTCTTAAGCAAGATGCTTGCAGAACCAGAAAATCATCTCATGGTTGTTGGGGACTTTAGCCAGAGCATCTATGCATTTCGCGGTGCGGATTATCGCAATATGCTCCTCTTGAAAAAAGATTTCCCCGCAATTGCAGAATACAAACTGGAAAGAAACTATCGATCCTCTCAGAATATTTTGGATGCCGCAACGGGGGTGATCTTAAACAACACCACTCACCCTGTTCTTACGTTGTGGACAGAGCGGCAGTCAGAAGAAAAAATCGTGCTGTTTGAGGCGGAAAGCGATCAAGAAGAAACGCTGTTTGTGGCGCAGAATATCCAGGAGGCGATGCGCACACACAATCTTTCCGAAATTGCGGTGTTGTACAGAACAAACGCGCAAAGCCGTGTGATTGAAGACATTTGCATTCGTAGTGGGATTCCATATCGATTGGTTGGTGGTGTTCGCTTTTATGCACGCAAAGAAATTAAGGATGTCCTCGCCTATCTCCGCGTGTTTTCAAATCACAAAGACGAAATTGCGGTGGGACGGCTAGAAAAATTAGGAAAGAGAAAGTTCGATGCGTATATCCGTTGGCTCAACACAGAAAAACATCTTCCCACGGCACCGCTCGACATTTTAGATAAAGTAATCGAGGTTTCGCAGTACAAAGATCTCTATGATGAAAAAATCGAGGAAGATCAGTCGCGCTTAGAGAACATTCAAGAGCTACGGTCTGTTGCCAGTGAGTTTTCTACACTCACAGAATTTTTGGAACAGGTGGCATTGGTAGAAAACGATGCGGCCTCGGAAAAAGCGAATGCGAAAAACCCAAACCAATCCGCGGTGACGCTCATGAGTATGCATGCGGCAAAAGGACTAGAGTTTGGTGTTGTGTTCATGATTGGAATGGAGGAAGGCCTATTCCCCCACAGTCGTTCGCTTTTAGACAAACATCAACTCGAGGAGGAGCGGCGGCTCTGTTACGTTGGGATTACGCGGGCAAAAGAGAAATTATTTCTGACCTACACGCGGAAACGATTACTCTATGGAAACATTACGGGATCCATTGTGAGCAGATTTATTGCAGAGATTCCATCACATGTGTTAGACAAGCGTGGCGGCGCGTTTCTTTCACATCCTACCCCAACACCAAAAGGCCGAACCTTTATCCCCAATGACGAGGCATTCGAACAGTTCCTCACTGGTGAGATTGATGTCGACGCGTTGCTCGGCTAGTAGACTCATTTCTTATTCCGCGACAAGTCTAATTAGGCGTGTTATCATGTCCGCATGATCATCATCCGCCCATTAGATATCAAGGAAAAAACTGCGTATAACAACGTAGTAAAACATCCACTTCAAACGTGGGAATGGGGCGATTTTCGCAGAAAAACTGGTGTTGAGGTTGAGCGATTTGGCCTTTTTGATGGCCAAATGATGGTTGGTGGAATGCAGGTTACCTTTCATCCTATTCCGCATACGCCGTACACTGTTGGATATTTTCCAAAAGGACAGATGCCGGATGAGGAACAACTTCACGCGTTATTTGATCTTGGGCGACGCAAAAATGCGCTATTTATTAAACTTGAGCCAAATGTCGCCTCGGCCGTAGATAAGCCGCAAGCACATGAAACACTCCAAAACTTTCTTCAACAGAATGGAGCGGTTCCTGGTCGCCCCTTATTTACCAAGTATACCTTTGTTCTCGATCTGAAGCCCACAGAAGAAGTATTGCTCGAACATATGAAACCGAAAACACGATACAACCTTCATTTGGCGGAACGCCGGGGAGTGCAGGTGGTCCAAGACGACTCAGATGAGGCAATAGAAGAGTATCTTCGCATCCTTCATGAAACCACCAATCGCCAGCAATTTTACGCACATGGACCCGAATATTTTCGCACCATGTGGCAAACACTCAAACCTACGGGCATGATACATATTTTTCGCGCAGTTCTTGAGGGGAAAACGTTAGTGGCATGGATTGTATTTGTGCATAACAATGTCCTCTATTATCCCTACGGCGCAAGTTCAAACGAAAATCGTGAGGTTATGGCGAGCAACATGATGATGTGGAAGGTCATCCAGTTTGGGAAACAGCAAGGGTGTACGAGTTTTGACATGTGGGGATCTTTGGGCCCAGATGCTGATCCAACCAATCCATGGTACGGTTTTCACAAGTTTAAGGAGGGCTACGGAGGGGTTTTAACCGAGTTTATGGGAACCTACGACCTTCTCGTTATGCCACAATACTACAAGATTTACCGTTTCCTCGAGGAATTGCGGTGGAAACTCTTGAGATTCAGGGCAAAATTCCTCAAGACATGATATAATGCCCGCCATGGGCCATTTTCTTCATAGTGTGGATATTCGTGGAAAGTCCGTCTTGGTCCGCTTAGACCTCGATCTCCCGTTGGAAAAAGGAAAGTTTGATACAACACGCCTTTCCGATGGCGCACAAACACTTCAGTACCTCATTGATCATGACGCGAAAAAGATTACCGTGATCGGTCACCGTGGGCGCCCAGAAGGAAAAAAAGTTTCCAAGCTATCTTTAAAGCCAGTTGAAAAGTTATTACTGAAAACAGTGAAGATTCCAAAAACAATTGAGTTCCGTGTGTTAGAAAATCTTCGATATGATAAACGAGAAGAGTCCGGCTCACTTCCCTACGCAAAGGAATTAGCGAAAGGGCACGACATGTATGTGAACGACGCATTCGCCTCTTCACATAGGAAACACACCTCAATTACCTTTATTCCGCAGATTCTTCCCACGTATTTTGGTCTGCAGTTCGAGAAGGAACTGAAAGGGTTGGCACCATTAATTACGAATCAAAAACGCCCATTTATTGCGATACTTGGTGGTGCAAAAATCGAAACAAAATTGCCGATTATTAAGGCACTGCAGGATAAGGCCGATGTCATCTTAGTTGGTGGAAAGTTGGCTGTTGAGTTAATAAAGCATCCCATTGAGAATAGAAAATTGATTGTCGGAGTGTTAACGAAGGACGGAAAAGATATTTCTAAGTTAACTGTAGAACAATTCGCCCGATTTATCTCAATGGGTCAGACCATTATGTGGAACGGTCCTATGGGTAAGTTCGAGGATGCAGCTTCCCGATCCGGAACGCGTGCAATAGGAAATTTACTTGCTGGAACAAAGGGATACACGGTGGTTGGTGGTGGCGACACGGAAGCGGCACTTTCAATATTGAAAGTGCGAAAAGGAATATCATTTATTTCATCTGGTGGTGGAGCGATGTTGGATTATGTTGCATATGGAACGTTACCGGGAATTGAGGCGGTACAAGGAAAGGAGAAGTATGACTAACGGAGAAGGACGGAAAATACTTGTGGCGGATGCTGATCCACAATGGAGATCAATTGTTGCAGGAATTTGTAAATCTCAAGGTTTGGATGTTGTTGAAGCAGCCTCTCTTCAAGAGGCAGAGGTGTCTATGGGGTCAGCAATATACGCTGTTTTTATTGATATTGCACAGGAGGAGCTGAGAACACTCGCAAATAAAGCAAAGGAATCAGTACCAAGAATATTTTTAACAGTTGTATCGGGCAGTACAGATCCATCATTTAAAGCAGAAGTATCTGAGTATGCTTTACAACTAGTTAAAAAAGATATGCGTACAATTCAGCGATCTATATTGCAAGAGCTTGCTGGTTTAGGCTTACTTTCGGCAGCTGTTTAGACAGGAATTAAAGCAATAAAAATTGAATGTTGCACTTATTTACAAAGATGACTCAATCATTGAGGCAGACCTTGCCAAAGAATTGCGAGATAATGGCGTACTTGTTCCATAGTGTGTTCATTCTCTAATTTTTTGCGCTATACTGTTTTCTATGAAGCTTGCCATTAATGGTTTTGGTCGAATTGGCCGAACCTCCTTCCGCGTGTGGTTTGATAAACATCAAGACAAAGCCGATCTTTTGGCGGTGAATACTTCCGGATCAATGGACCTAGATGGATGGGCATATCTCCTCAAGTACGACAGCAACTATGGAGTGTGGACGACCAATATTGCCGTTGAAATGTATCAGAGAAAAGACCAAATTTCTGATCAAGACCCTTTGTTGGGATATCTCTTGATTGGGAGTAAAAGAATCGCGGTTTTTGCACAGAAGGATCCGTCCAAATTGCCATGGTTGCGATTAGGAATTGATACCGTCATTGAGTCCACCGGCGTGTTTACCACGAAGGAAAAGACATCCGCTCATTTGACTGCGGGTGCAAAACGCGTAGTCATCTCTGCCCCACCGAAAGGCGATGGGATTGGAACGTTTGTGGTTGGGGTCAATGAGGCGGTTGGCGCGGGTGTTGAGTCGAATGCTTCATGCACAACGAACTGTGTAGCACCCGTAACTGCGGTTATCCACGGCGCACTCCACGTCAAAAAAGCGATGATGTGCACGATTCACAGTTATACCGATGATCAGAATTTGCAGGACAACTCGCATAAAGATCTTCGCCGTGCCCGAAGTGCTGCAAAAAATATTGTTCCCACCACGACCGGCGCAGCTCAATCTGTGGCAGAAACAATCCCAGAATTGAAAGGGTTGTTTGACGGGATTTCATATCGTGTTCCAACATCTACAGGCTCAATTGCTGAGATAGTGTTTATTGTGGAGAAGAAGACCTCGGTTGAGGAGGTAAAACAGATTTTGGAGCAGGCATCACAGCAGGCAAAATGGAAGGGGATTTTAGCGATTACCCATGATCCTATTGTTTCTTCTGACATTATTGGACGGAGCGAATCGTCTATTGTTGATCTAGCACTTACGCAGGTTGTTGATGGCGACATGGTCAAGGTAGTCGCTTGGTATGACAATGAGTGGGGATATTGTAATAGGTTGGTGGAGCAAGCGATAAAGTAGGTCAAGGCTTCAATTTCAATGCTAAAAATACTGGTGGATAATACTTAAGTCCACGATTTTCTTTTTCAATATATGTACCTGGCATATCCTTTCCAAAAACACGAAGTGATTTTTTCTCAGAATCTTCGAAAGGACCTATTAACTTTGAGTGGATATAATGTGGATCTGGGACGATAAATGTAAATCGATCAAATCCTCCTTCATCTTGAAGTTGTTTGCATACACTCACACATTGTTCAATCGATATTCCTACATACCACAGACGATTGGTCGAAGACGAGTTTGAAGAAGGGGAGGAGATGAGTGGTTCATAGACAGAAATTATTTTTGTTTCTTTTATTCCACCTGATTTGTAAAATGTCGCGACAAAACATTCATACGGGACAGCCGCTATGCCACTCACACTGGTTCTTCTAAACATTGCGGAATCAATACTTGCCATATCATGACTAAGTGTTGTGCTTTGAATAGCTAGAACAAATGTTTGAATTGCTTTACAATTTTTCCCAGTGACATATTGATCAATCTCACTTTTATCTATAACAAGAATCTCTCCATCATTAAGTAAGACTAATGCACCACTACTTATTTTTTTGTTCTCCATACCATATGTTATTAATTTTCCGGACTCTGTCATGTAGGATGAGTATGTGGAAATTTCTATTACACCCTCTTTTTTTGAAAGTTGTGAACTTGGAATGGCGAAGAATGGCCCAAATTTATTTTGAGTTTCTGTAAGATTTAAGCGATCATCCTCTGTTTTTTCTGTTACAACAACAGCTCCGTTTTTCTTTAACGTGGCGATGAGTAAGAGTTGAGGATTTTCCTTACCAGCACTTACGACATGCCTAATTTCGTAAGAAGAGAAACCTTTATCCAAATTTGGTTCATCAAGATTTTCTTTCCCTCCCAACTTATAATCAGGGATATAAGGAGTCATTTTTTCATAGAATTCCTCGCGCAATTTTTGTGGAGCTTTTCCTTCAACGACAATTTCTAGTAATTTTTCTCTTAACTCGGGTTTAGCAAGTGCCTGTAGCATAAGGTCTTGGAAAGCACCATCAAACACCAATTGATCAACTCCCACAGCACCCATACCTAATACGCCCGAAATTAAAGTGGCAAGCGCAAGAAATTGCCTTTTTGGAATTTTGTAAAGCTCTAGTGCAGTGATGAAGGCAAGATCTTTTTTCTCGCTTAACATTTTTTCTGCTGAGGTGGCGCGAAGAAATGAAAAGGGAGTTGCTAAAAAATCTCTTCGCAAAATTCGTTTTAAGGGGCCTCCAGACTCAATTTTCAGAGTTTCGGAAGTGTTATGATCTCTTTTCATTGAGGCGCCGGCCGGATTTGAACCGGCGGATCGAAGGTTTTGCAGACCTCGCCATTAGACCGCTCTGGTACGGCGCCACGATGCCTTACAGGCGAGGCTATTGTACCAAGTTCTTGGGGAAAAACGAAGCGTTGTCAATCGAGTGATCGAATAGTATGATGAGTCGCATGATGAAAAAAGTCATTGTTCTTGTGTTAGCCGCAGTTTTACTCTCCGGATGTACCTTTCCGGGATTTGCCACTAAAAAAGCTGGTTTGCAGGTTAGCACCTCGACTGGAGAAAAAGCAAGCGTTTTTGTTGATGGCATTAGTGTGGGTCAAACACCGTTGAAGTCAGAGGATCTCAAGCCCGGATCGAGAACGATCAAACTTGTGCCCGAAGACACCTCAAAGGCATCATACGAAACAACAGTATCCTTAACAGGAGGAAATATTTCTGTTGTGAACTGGACATTTGGAAAAACACTTGAGGAAAGTGGAGGAGAGATTTTTGAGCTGTCAAAAGGGTCAAATCGAAACAAGAGTGAACTTTCCATCGTCACGAATCCGGACAACATCATTGTCAAGGTTGATGGACAGTCAAAAGGATTTAGTCCGCTCGTTCTTGATGATCTTGTAGAAGGATCACACAGTCTTACCATGACTGCTCCTGGGTTTATTGAGCGAACAACAAATCCAAAACTAGTAAAAGGATACCGGCTTACCGTAACTACAAAACTTGCGCGTGAGGTAATGAAACAAGGTGTTGAAGAAGCAACCCCAGAACCTACTCCCGCGCTTACTCCCTCACCGAGTCCTAAAGCATCGGTGAAGCCAACGCAAAAACCCATAGCCCCACCTACTGCAAGTGGCTCAAGTTCAATAAAGACAACAACAAAACCCCCACTCCCCTATGTTGAGGTAAAGGAAACGGGTACAGGGTGGTTGCGTGTTCGGGCGGATGCCAATGGTACATCAGAGGAGCTTGCAAAGCTTGATGTCGGCTCCCTCGTTCCATACCTTAATCAAGCGACAAATGGATGGCTAAAAATCGAGTATCAAACAGGGAAACAAGGATGGGTTTCTGGACAATATGCAGTAGTGCACAAAGAGTGAAAATCGTTTAGGGATGAGACAGGCTTTTGACTAACGCTGGGGCTATTTTTTCGAGAAGTCCAAAGACAGATTCAACATCACAAATGGCAAGTTCTTGAGGTTTTGAGTCGACATATGAAAAAGATATGCCACCTGGATAGTACAAGGGATGGAGACATAAGACTTGAAGTATTGCAGAATCTGCTGTTAAGACGACAAAGTACCCATCAGTTTTGTTCGTTTTTACAACAACTCCACGCACACACTCTCCGACTGTGACCAACATCCTCCTCTTTGGGCAAGGAAAAGATATTGCACATCACTATATCACAAAGTGAAAACGTGGCGCCATATCGCAATATTACAGATATAAAATCGCAATCACCATCACTCCCCATAACATCACAGAAGCAAGGAGCGGCTTATCTTCTAATAACACTTTATCCGGTGACTCAC
This sequence comes from Minisyncoccota bacterium, assembly GCA_016211945.1. Taxonomy (GTDB): domain Bacteria; phylum Patescibacteriota; class Microgenomatia; order UBA1400; family UBA12028; genus JACRHV01. The sequence goes on along the minus strand of JACRHV010000004.1, from coordinate 300,782 downwards.
CATTATTTTTTTCATACACGAGTTGGAGATATCTCATAACTCCGTAAATAACAACAGGAACAGTAATCATCATCCACTTTTGTGTTATAAACGTTCGAGGAAGAGCTGTGAAAAGTTTCAACATCGTTCCCTGTGGGATAAAGTCGTCTTGCTGGAAGGCGTACAGTGCATAGGTCAGCCATGTCGTATTCGCAAACATACCAGTGTAAATATCAAGAAGACGTTGTGAGTAATGTTCGAGAATTTTCCTCGTTTCAACCTTTCCCTGCATGAGTGTTCGTTCGCTTTGTCGCTTTCCAACTGCAAGGAAAAGTGAGGCTGAAATAACGGTAAGCAAAAACCACACACTCATGTGAAGATTTACGACAACTGCTCCCGCATACACACGGATCACAAATCCCGTAGCGATGGCAATAACGTCAAGGATAGGTACATGCTTCAATTTCACCGAGTACAGAATATGGAGAGCGGCATACATCATAGCGAGGAGAAGAAAAAATGGCGAGAATGTCAATGAAAAGAAAAAGACAGTAAGAAATCCAACAACAGCCGCGAAAAGTGCAATGGGAATTGGCAAGGCTCCGGAAGCGATAGGTCGGTATTTTTTGAATGGATGAAGTTTATCCTGTGGGAGATCAATAACATCATTCACGATGTAAACGCACGAGGACAGGATCGAAAAAAGAACAAATGCTTGAGTAACACTCAATAGATATGAGGGGAACTGATAAAACAAAAACCCGGAAAACATGAGTGCCGCATACAAAGAAAGATTTTTTATCCATTGTCTCGGACGAGCTGTTTTGAGGATGAGAAAAAGAGTGTGATCCATACGAGAAATCCTCCAAAGAGCAATGCGATACCTAGTATTGTATAGAACTTCTGTTGACTGTTCAATTGGAGCGAGATGAAGCCGAGAACGGCAGTGGTGATCCAGTAGAAATATGCAATTCTTCTTTTCCCCCACCCAATATCCATAAGTCTGTGATGAAGATGCCCTCGGTCTCCCCAGAGCGGCGATTTTCCTTTAAACAGGCGGCGGAGAATAACATAACATGCATCTATTGTTGGAATTGCGAGGACAAGCAGTGCCGTTGCAACCTTTGCACCAGAGAGAATAGAAAGCACTGCAAGAAAAAATCCAGCCAAAGATCCGGCTCCGTATCCTGCCATCATGCGTTGTGGATAGATATTCCACACCAAAAATCCAAAGAAAGCGCCGGAAACAATAAGCGCGAGTAGCGTCACGTTCCACTGCGCCGGATCGGCACTAAATCGAAGTGAGAGGAGCGCAATGACAAACGATGCGATCCCCACAAATCCAGGCATTTGTCCATCCAACCCTTTTGACCAGTTCACAATAGTCATGTTCCACACAATCCACAGGAGACCAAAAATATCTGCGAGAATCCAGAGATGCCTCGTTCTTCCGAGAAAATCAAAGACAAGTTGTGGCTGATTCAGCCATAGCACTCCACTACCAAAAGGATTGCTGAGATAGGCAATACCCACCCCTGAGCCAACAACAACCGCGGCAGCAAGAAAAAGGAGAGGGAGTCGCAGATATGGACTAAGGTCCTTCACATCATCAAAAACCCCAAGAAGCGTAATGCAGAAGGCGGAGAGCAAGATACCAATCACGTGCTTATCAAAACGAAGGAAAAAAAGACTGGCAAATAGAACAGCGATAAAAATAACCGCACCACCACCACGTGGTATAGCTTTTTTATGTACAACCTTAGGATGTGCATTTTTTTTTGGATCATCGATCCAGCCCATGTGTTTGTATGCCTTGATGACAAGTGGCGCACTACAAACTGCTATAACAAAACTTGTAATAAAAGGGACAATGACGTTATTCATATTTATCCCGCGATCACCATGATGCGAATAAGTGTAATAAAGAACATGAGAATACAACAGAACGATCCAAAGGCGATGAGATGCCGGACTGATTCATGATCATCTTTTAGTAGTGTACGGAAGATATTTGATGTTCCGTATATCCCAAACATAAGTGCAGGTATAGTGAAAATGAATGCTTTAGAAGTCATTTGATCTTCTGCTCTATACAGTGAGTACCACAGCGGAATTTCCGGCTGAAGAAAGAAAAAAAATCCCAATCCCGCAACAAGAAGTGACGTTATGCAGAGAAGGAAGGATACTGTATGAATAGTTTGTATTAATTTCATGGAAGCATCACTCTTCTAAACACCTTCATTGTGAGGTGTGACTGTACCGGAATGTAATACTGTTGGAGATATGCATAAAATTCTGGAAAAGATCCGTCTTCATCATTCATCACAACAATAATGGGAGGCTTTGTTTTTTGGATAGCCTCAAAAGTTTCCGGATTCGCCTGAAAATCTTTAATGTGAAATGAAACGGTGAACCTTCCAGACGGGACTCGTTTGGCTAATGCATACAGCATGGGGTTTGTTCCCCAAATAAACATGCGATCATCGGAAGTTGTGGTTGTTTGAATGTACTGTGCCACAAGATAAGTATCCGCCATCAATGGATTGAATTGATTCCGGTATGTATCTTTTGATAGAGAACCGGTTACATACTGTCCAAATGTTTGATAATACGAAAGTGTTGGATATAGTCCGGCGTTGAGAACAATCATGGTGAATATGCAAAGAAAAACACCAATACCAAACAAAATTTTTTCTATTACTCTGCCTTTGTACAATATGCATCCAAGAAGAAGTGAGAATGGAGCGAAGAGTTGAAGAAAATAGTGTGGATATGGTCGAGAAGAAAGCAGCGATGAAAAAAGAGTAAAGACGTACCATGCAAAAGAGAATTGAAAAACCGGACGAAGGTATTTCTTGAGAAGAAGTGTAGTTCCACCTAGAAAAGCAACAACGAGCGCCTTTCCAGGCATAGTATAGAGAAAAGCGAGCCAGTCCTGCGACACAGGAACGCGAAACGAGGTACTGTAGCGGAAGTTATATAGTAGTCCGAACTGCGCATAATCGGATAGTGCTTGGTGGAATGCAAAGTATGCAACACTTATCAAGATAGGGATGGCAAAACCAATGCAAAGGGCGATACCAGAAAGAAGCAATGTTCTCATGTTTTTCCAGGAAAATGTGTAACACATGAGAAAGCCGAAGATAGCCACAACCCCAGCAATGTCAAATACTGCAGGTACTTTTGTAAGTGTGCCAAGCGAAAAACATATGCCGGAGAAAATCATAAGAACGTATTCATGATGATAGGTCGTTTTCTTTTGGAGAAATGCCATAAAAAGTGATGAGTTGGAGAACATAACCATACCTGCGAGAACAAACCCCACAACGAACAACTCTCCATTCGCAATGTTTCCCTCAAACGCAGGCAATGTTGTAAGCAACATAAAAACGGTGGATGTTACGATTGCCCTCCACCTCGATTTGAATATGCGTTGGGCGAGAACGTAAAAAAGCGTTGTGGCTCCCGCCATCCATACCATAAAGAAAAACTTAAACCAAAATTGCGAGGGTAACATCGCAAATACATAAATAAGCGGTGTCTTATGATCGATGATATCTCGATAGAGAATAAGTCCGTGTCGAAGTGCGGTCCCGAGCGTGAGATAGATACCCTCATCACCATACCAGTATGGTTCATAAAGATTGGGGACTCGGAGGAGAAACATTGCAATCAAGATGAACACGATTCCCTCGTGTTTTTGGATGAAATGAACGATGTTTCTCATACGTGTATATTACACTTTTTCCGTCACCCTGTACTCAATATATTTCCCAAGCATGAGTCTGGTGTGTGCGTCGATTCCAGGAAGTGCGGAAAAGAAAAATCCTATAAACGGCAACATCGTAAACTCAAGCGGTTGGAGTATTCTTGAGAGTAGTGATGTTTTTGGTCGAGGTGGGCGCGATCGCGCATCAATGATAAACATGATAAAAAGGGAGATAAGTGAGATTGTGAGAATGGTAGAAGAAACCTGTGGCAATGTTTTTCCAAGGATTGTTCTGTTAAATTCCTTGTTCAATAATGGTGGGAACATTGCCCCTAACGTAATGGCAAACCAGTTCACCGGCCAAAGGAAATGATCCTCGATCGTCTTGATCACACGGATTGTCTTATCCCAAAACGGGACGTTTTCCGCGAGAATCCACTGTTTAATAATGTACGCATCGTCACTTACTCCCCAAGCCCACCGCTTAATTTGCTCGTACTGATTATGCATGCTCGACCAGAACCCATTGGACTCTGCCGCGTCTGCATACACAGGGATAAAGAGTGGGGCGACCTCGAGATTTCCTTTCATCGCGAAATATGCCTTGAAGAACATGCGGTAATCTTCTGGAATGACGTTGGTGTCCCAATATCCAATGGTATGTACAAGGTGAAGTGAAATTGAATAGGTTGAAAAATTCACAAGCCTATCTCGACGCATGAGGATGAACATTTGATTGACAGAAAAGACGGAAGCAAGAACGCGCACAGGGGCTCTCACTTTCCATATGTTGTTATAAAACATGATGGCTGGTTGCCAAATAGTGTGATATCTTTTCTGTCCGGCGCGTAAAAAATGATAGGTCAGTGCGCCAAAATATTCGGGGTGAAAAAGCGCGTCAGCGTCCTCACTTGTGATTGTGATGTACTGCATATCAACGTGTTGTTCGTCAACAAGTTTTTGTTTCGCAATTTTTGCGCCCCATGCAGTATTTGATGATTTTCCTTTTACCTCTCCCTCTATGTCTGGGTGGAATGTTGTCCAGAGATTTTTAAACGTTTTTCCATAGGCGTTGAGCAATTTTTTTGCTTTATCTTTTGCTTCATCTCCCTCGCGTTCTTCAAACGAAAGCATAATAGATATTCTTGAAAGTGGAAAACTTTGTTTTGACAAAGTATCGAGCGTTCTTTCTAATGTTGAGAGTGGCTCTCGATATGTGGGAATGATCACGATGTGGTGAACCTTTTCCCAATCCGATATTTTTTTTACGTCTTTCATCCAATCATATCGCGATGAGGCTTGAATCTTGAGGTGTGCAACAATAGACAAAATGGCCAAAGTAATCGAACGATAAAGCCAGTACACATCAAACGCAATGATGTAATAGGCCACTATTTCTGGAATGATGAGAGACCCCCATACTGGGAAGAGAATGAGAAACCACGAACTAGCCCCCGGAAGTATCTCGAGGAATCGTTGTGTTTTTACCGGATGTCGACGAACCCATCGTTTTATCATATGTGAAAGAAGTGCTCCGCATTTTGTGTTGTGATTGTTCTGCATTCATCAACAGAGATGCCAAGTATGGCAGTAAGCGTATTGACGGTTTCCGTAATGTATTTGGGAATATTTATTTGACCTCTCCATTGCGACGGAGGGAGATACGGAGCATCGGTTTCAACAAGTAAACGATTTTTTGGCGTTATCTTTACAAGTTCGCGAAGATGGTCGCCATTTTTATATGTAATATTTCCTGCAAAACTGATATACCCGCCTAGTGCAATTGCCTGCTGAAGATATTCGAGAGTTCCTGACATGCAATGCAAAACGAATTTCTGCACTTCAAATGATGAAAGTGTTTCAATAAGCTCCTGGTGTGCATCTCTGCAATGAATGACGAGGGGAAGCTTGTGTTGATGCGCGAGCTCTATGTGTTTTTGAAAAAGCTCACACTGTCTCTTTTTCTCTTCCTCTTTTTGTTTCTTGTCCACCGGTAATCGAAAGAAATCGAGTCCACACTCCCCAATCGCGACAATTTTTTTTGATTGACGTATTTGCCTTTCTAATTTTGAGAAAGAAGACAGACACTCTGATTCCGAAAATTGCTCAGTGGGGTGGATTCCGAGAGCGGCATAAAGGTGTTCTTGACTCTCTGCGATCGCGATTGCACGTGCATTTGTTTCTTCGTCTGTGCCAATAATCACCGATTTTTTGATGTCATGTTTTTGCGCTTCTTCCCAATGTATTTTCCAGTCAGGAAAAAGAGGTTCAAGGTTATAGTGAACATGTGTGTCAATAATCATAAATGTATTACGATGTTCGTTTCGGAAACAACGGTTCGGATGCAGTGATACGTGATCCGGCGAATCGTCGCATGATTTTTTCAGCGGTGTTTGGCAGAAATGGTTGAAGATCATATCCAACTTGAATGAGCTCCTGAACAAGTGGGGCAAGAAGTGTTATTTTCTCTTTTTCATCTTTTTCCCACGGTTTGGTGTCGGTAAGTGTTTTGTTTATTAATACGATGCGATCCCAAATATGATCAATACCATTTTTCAATGCAAACTGTACGATGTACTGCGCTACCTGTTTTGTAAAACTCGTGGGCACTTCAAATATTTGAAGTGGAAGTGATTCGCAAAGTTTCGCCAAGCGTGAAACGAGGTTTCCTAGCTCGTTTGCTAAATGAGCTTGATAAACCTCACTCATTCGTTCAATGGTAAAATCCGCGTCGTCTATACTGGACATCTCGCGCAAGAAATAATATCGCAATGGATCAATATCAAATGTTTGAATAAGATCGAGAGGATCAATGACATTTCCGAGTGTTTTACTCATCTTTTGCCCGCCAATTGTGATATATCCGTGAACAAAAATTTCTTTCGGAAGCGATAGCCCCGCAGAAAGCAGCATTGCAATCCAGTACACCGCGTGAAATCGGAGTATTCCTTTTCCAATCAGGTGGGCATCTGCCGGCCACCATGTATTGTATTGCTTCTCATCTGTACCGAATCCAACTCCACTTTGATACACGTTGAGCGCATCAAACCAGACGTACATCATTTGAGACGGATCTTTTGGAACCTCCACTCCCCAGTTTCTTGCGCGCTCTCTTGACCGTGAAATACTAATGTCTTGAACATCGCCGTTGAGGAAACCAATCATCTCATTTTTCCGTATTTCAGACACAACGTGAACCCCATCTGACTCAATAAGCTTAAGAATCTGGTTTTTATACCGTGATAGACGGAAAAAATAGTTTTCCTCGGTTACAACATCAAGTTTCTTTCCAGGATGTTCGAAACATTCACCATTTTCGTTTAATTCTTCTTGTGTGTAAAACGCTTCACAACCCACACAGTACAACCCCTGGTATGCTTTTTTGTAAATGTCGCCATTTTTTTCGCATAACTCCCAAAGTTTTTTACTTGAAATGTGATGCGATTCTGAACTTGCACGTTCGAATATATCGAGTTGAACATCAAGTTTTTTCATGAGTGATTGGAAGAGGTTTGCGTTGGCATCACAAAAAGGAAGAACCTCCATGCCAGCCTTCTCAGCGGCTTGAACAATTTTCAATGCATTCTCATCTGCTCCGCACAAATAGAGCGTGTCATGTCCAAGTATTCGATGATATCGAGCAATAACATCTCCTTGAACAAACTCCAAAGCGTGGCCAATATGCGGTTTGGCATTGACATACGGAATGGCTGCGGTAATAAAGTATTTCATATGTGTATTGTAATCTGATTTGCTTGAGAAAAAAAGGGTAGCGATCACCCTTTATCTTTTTGGATTTCCACCGAACATTTGCATAAGTTTATCACTCATTACATCGGCCCATCGTTCCACTTTCAATTTATGAAGTGCGAGTGAAATACCGTCAGAGCGGAGGTGTTCCGCTATAGATGAGATTGTTGCGGACGATACTTTCAACGAATCCCGAATGTATTCGTAACTCTTCCCCTGTTCAAGCATAACCGCGACGGCAAATCGTTTTGTATAAATAGATAATTCAGATTCGCTAAGAAAATATTTCAAGAAGGTCTCAACCTCTTTCGCGTTTCGCATATCAGCGAGCATTTGAAAAAAGGCCGCATATAACTCACGCTCTAACTCCGGTGCAACTGATTGTGATGATCGTTTAGCCATAATGATTGGGTGACACGCGTACATTACCAGGCAGGATGTTTTTCGTCAAGGGAAAGAAGGAGGCGAATTTCTTCCCCATGTTCGTCCAATATTTGGTACTATTATTCTATGTTGACTCTGATCGTCGTCTTATTGGTCTTACTCCTTGTCTTGGGAGGTGTTCTTTTCCTCTCCCTCAAATCAATGATGGATGCCATGCAGGCCAAGAAAGAAGATACCTCGTTAATGGTGTGGGTGAAATCAACGCAACATGATTTAAAGGAACTCCGTCAAACCCTCAGTGATACTGCAATCAGATCAGATCAAAGAATTAGCACAACATTGCAGCAACACACAAAGGAAATTCATGAGCGACTGACAAAAGCGGCGGAAGTTATTGGTGAATTGAAGCGTGAGGCTGGTGCATTTAGCGAAGTGGGACGGTCTATGAAAGATCTCCAAGAGTTCCTGCGCTCACCAAAATTACGTGGAAATATTGGTGAACAGGTTTTAAAAGATCTCATTGGTCAAATGTTCCCAAAACAAAGTTTGCACATTCAATACAAGTTTAGATCAGGAAATACCGTTGATGCTGCGCTTCAAACTGATGCAGGTCTTCTGCCTATAGATTCTAAGTTCCCGATGGAGAATTTCCAGCGCATGATGAAATTGGAACAGGAAAAAGATCGGGACATTGCGAGAAAAGATTTTGTGCGAGATGTGAAAAAGCACATTGATGCAATCTCAACAAAATATATTTTACCTGAAGAAGGAACAATGGACTTTGCTTTAATGTATGTTCCTTCGGAATCAGTATTTTATGAAATCGTGAACGATGTTTCTTTGGTGGACTACGCAAAAACGAGGAGAGTATATATCGTATCTCCAACAACACTATACATGCATTTGCAAACTATTTTACTCTCGCATGAGGGTAAGAAAATTGCGACAAAAAGCAGAGAAGTTTTTCGCATGCTTCGCGCAATACAGCAAGACTACAAAAGGGTGAATGAACAACTGGGGACATTGAACAAGCACATTACACACGCGTATAGTAGCATGGCAAATGTTACTGGTGCGGTACAACAACTCGGAAACAAGTTAGAAACAACAACATTAATCGGTATTGAGCGAGAAAAAGAACCCTTGCTTCCGGGTGAAATTGAGTCTTAGCGCTGAATAATATAGAGATTGGTATTCACTGGTGGATAGGGAAGATCATTCACTGTTGGGTCTGCGCGTTCCACATCGGTATGGAAAAGCTGTAAAGACTTTTGAAAGTCACTGAGTTGTTGGGTAGTTTTTGGTGAGGGAGATGGCTCGGTAATCTTCAGACTATTTTTCCCTTTGCCCATTACCATGAGAACCAGAATAAAAAGAAGCAAACATACTCCACCGCCGAATACAAAAACTTTTTTTATCGGAAACTGTTTTTTTTCTGGAATAAGGGAGTCAATTGGCGGAGTAGGAATAGCAGTAACAGATTTTTCCTGCTGCAACATCGGTTGTTCTTCGATAAATTGTGTTTGGTTTTCGCTGTCGTTCATTGAGCTAACTCCTGAATGAAACTCTCTCCTTGCTTTAATTTTGCATACCCAGTCCCCAATGTTTCCACGATTTGGGCGTATGCTCCCTGTGTAAAAAGATCTCTACCAGAAATATTATCGTACTGTTGTGTTGCTTTTTTTGTCGACATCTTTATTGTTTCAATAGTTCTCGCTAACTCATCATACCCGCGTTGTTTTTCCGCAAAAATTGTTGCTGAAGGAGATGATTCTTGGATCGAGGTGTACACCTCTCCTGTAAGTACACCAAGCTGATCAGTTGCAGACTGAATATTTGAAATCTTTATTAAAGCGAGTGAAGAATACGCAATGGATGAAAACGCGCCTTGTTTATCGTCGTAATTCGCAGAAGTTTTGTCTAATGTAACCCTGTCATTACTTGTGAGGATCGTATTGCGCTGTCGTTCAATCTCAACGAGAGCTGTTTGAAGTAACTGTCCTTGATTAGCCTTTTTCGTTATTTCCGCACCTTTGAGATTTTGGATTGATAGCAACAATGTATTAAAGTACGCTGTGAGTGTATCCATGCGTGCAAGTTGAACATCTTTTGATGTACGAACAACCTCTTCTAAGGAAGCAAGTGTTTGTAGTTGATTATACTGCTCTCTTGAAATGAGGAATTTTTGTTCTTTCTCTCTGTAGACATCCAAAGACTGAATGTACTGCTGTTTTGATATTTCGAGTTGAGGCGGTGCTATCGGCGGTTCGGTTTGTGCCTGTGTTATACGAAGAAATCCAGCACTATAAAAGAGAATGATGAGAAAGATAATGTAGCGTTTTTTCATGTCTCTTACTTTTCTTGAAGTTCTTTTGTTCGAACAAACTCTGTTGCTTGGTACAGCGCCTCAAATGTTCCTGTATCAAGCCATTTTCCTTGAACAAATGCAACCTCTAACGTTCCTTCGCTCAAATAAAGAGTATTTAGGTCAGTGATCTCTAGTTCACCACGTGACGATGGTTGCAATGATTTTGCCTTTTGGACAACGGCGTTGTCGTAGACATAGAGTCCAGTAACGGCATAGTCCGATTTCGGCTCTTTTGGTTTTTCAATAATGGAAATGACTTTTTTATTTTGATCAAACTCAACGACGCCAAAACGCTCTGGGTCGGGCACGCGTGAAGCAAAAACCAGCGCACCTGATTTAAATCGTCGAACTGGCTCAATGAAATCATCCTCGAACAAATTATCACCGAGTATAAGCGCAACATTTTCCTTGTCTAAAAAGTTTTCTGCGATGATGAACGCTTCCGCAAGTCCGTTGGGCTTGTCTTGGACCTCATAGCTGATTTTGCATCCAAACTCTTTCCCACTCCCAAGGAGTTTCACAAAATCTCCAGCATGATCCGGTGCAACAATAACTAAAATTTCGCGAATACCCGCCTGGAGCAACGTCTCCAATGGGAAGTAAATCATCGGTTTATTGTAAATAGGGAGAAGTTGCTTACTCGTCACCTTCGTGAGCGGTGACAATCGTGTTCCTGCTCCTCCTGCGAGAATAATTCCTCTCATAAAACTCCCTTTGTGCTACCGCACAGTAACAAGCATAACGAGTGTTGTTGCGAGCAGACTGACGAAAAAATATTCTAACACAACACGAGCCGTGAGTGTGTGATGAAGCTTGTGATGCATCAGGCCCCACGCAAAGTACGCGCACCCCAATCCCGCAAATAAACCTTGTTTTATCACGAGACTTTGCTCTAACCAAAAGTATGCAAAAACAAATCCACCTAAGACGGACAATAGGGCAATATAATCTCCAGGATGTTTTGTGAACTCACGGATCATAACAACGACCCCCCCTGTGATATGAGAAGAATGCCGAAGATCACGCTAAAAAGAAGAATATGTGCGAGGTTTTTTCCAACAACACGAACTACATTTTTTCGACGCGCAACAACCATATCATACGCAAGAATGTACACGAGGAGCAGAACGATGGCGAACGATACTGCCCGTGTTAAATCATGCGGGGAATACATAGGAAGTGATGTACTCACGTCCGCGAGAACAGACGCATTGCTGAATGTGTGTGTTGCCCCCTCATCACTCGTTTTTGCTTGAACGATGGATGGTGAGCCAAACATTTGAACAACGAGTGTTGTCTCTATTCCTTGGAGTTTTCCGTCAAGAACGGCGATGCCGATATCACTGTATTTTTTTTGAAGAATGTTTGCTCTGTGCGTTGGAGAGTTCATCCATGCTGAAATCATGCTTGTAGTGTCTCCGAAATCTCGTGCAAGATTTTCACCGGCGATATTGTATAAATACCCAGATTTTTGAATGAAGTTCCATGGCGTTGTGCCATCCGGTGCTGTGTGCGACCAATATTGGTGGTCAAACATGTACGTTGCTTTTGCCACTGCAGCGTTTGAGAGTTTCTCATTCAATGTGAGAGGTGGAAGTCCTTCGTTTTTTCGTTTATTGTTTGTTTCTTCGAGGACTTGTGAAGCAGTAATGCTTGATGAATATCCTAATATTTTTTCAAAAGGAGTAACTGGAACGAGTCTGGTAATAAAAACTTGCGCACTGAGTGCAATGGCGATGAGAACGACAAATCCCTCCGGATGAAGAATTCGGGGTCGCTGATGATTGGAGTGCTGTGGTGTGAAAAGATGGGCAAGCACAGAGATCATGTATTCATGATAGCGGATCCAAAAAGATTCTCAAGTGGTTTACTGTAGCGTATCACGGCTGTTTACGGTGACGGACATAGTCACGCAGAACGAGAAGGAAAAGAAGCGAAGCAACAAAAAGAATGAAAATAAAAAGGAACGACGACGGTTTTTGATAAGGAGACGCTCGGAGACTTGTAGATTGTGATGTGGCGCCGAGGACCTGAAGGGAAAAAGCAGGATTTGGTGAGGGAGAAGGAGATTGGCGTATTATTTTTGCCGTTGCCGAAAGTATGGGAGATGAAAATGGAGGAGAAATAAATGCGATTTGAGATGTTGGAGATGGTGGTGGTAAAAGTTCCTCTGTCCCCAAACGGAAGTCGTAAGTGAGCGAATGATCTTGAAAAGTGTTTGGAGTGTTTGCGTTAAGAGAAGTTTGTAGAATGTATTGCCGAATTTCTCCTGGTTCCAATGTTTCCAACACTGTATATCCCTGACTTGCAAACTCAGCGAATGTTGCAGGCCCATATATAAGAGCTTCTGATTCCGGCGACTGGCGAATAGAAATTGTAATATTTTTTGATAAAAAAGGTGTTGATTCTTTGTATGAAACGAGTTCTACCGCGGCGTTTGCTTTTCGTTGAAAAGTGTTATGTATGCGAATCGCGACATCTTTTGTTTCACCGTGTTTAAGTCGGATGGTTTGGGATGAGTTTTCATTCATAAGAGAATGTTTTCCTTTTGTGCTGTGTTCCCAAATGAATCACGGTATTCAAGTGAGGCTTGGGTGGGGATGTGATTTGGAGGGAAGCGAAAGAATAATCGCTCGGTGTGATCGTCGGGATAATCCAGGGCAAACGGATGAATGTTTTGATTTGGCAGGTGAAGTGTGTACGCGGTTTGATTCCCTGGTCTGCCTTGTTCATTTGCTATTGTGAAAACATATTCATCGTGCGGTTGGTGATCAAGAGAGAGGATGGTGAAAGGAGGAGGTGGGGTCTGATTGAAGAAAATGGATTTTTCTTGTGGTATTTCATTATTATTTTCTTGATCAATGCTCCAAAAATGCAGCATATTTTTCTCTAAAGTTTGTGTGAACGAAAAGGGATTGCGGTAAAGTTGTGGAAGTGCGTCTGACGATTCTTGTGTATAGGTCTGTGTTGGATGCGCATCAGAAGTTGAAAAAGAAAGTTTTTGTGTCGTATTGACGAGTCCAATGTTTGTGGTGATATTTTTTAGTTGAACCCAAGTGGGGTTAAGCGCATCTCCGGTATTTTGAACAGAAAATTGGAGTATTAGTATAGGATCAGAAAATTCTGAAAGATTAATAGAGGCGGTTCTCCAGTTCTCAGATGCATCTTTCCATGATGCAGAAAACACTGGTGTAGTGTTTAGTGTTACAACAAATGCAGGATCATCAAATCCCTCAAGTGTTTCCTGCGTTCCTATGCGATATGAAAACGTGAGTGCTTGTGCTGTAGATGGAATCGTTTGACGTAAAGTGTGTACACCTTCGGTTGTGTCATCTTTTGATCCAAGCTGGACAACTCCCTTTTCCGGAATAAAAATATGTCCACTCGTTTCCCAGCCAGTGAGATCAGCATCAAATGTGTTGTTTATGATGAGCTCCTCAATGTGTTTTTGTTCGTTTGTGGGAGATTGAATGTAGAGAAATGTTTGTGGCGGGATCCAGTCGAGAACAGAGACCGTATTGTTGAGTAGTGTTTCGAATGTTGTGAAGTATGCGTGCGTTATGGATGGAAAAACAAAAAAGAATACAAGAAGAATGAGGAGTTTCATAGAAGCACTGTATCAGCCGAATCTTACAATTAGCTTACAAAAAACAAACTGCGATTTTCCTGATGTGGAGCGATGGAAAGTAACTAGATTTCGTGTATAATTCCAGAGAAGTTTGGTATTGGCCCCATCGTCTAGCGGCCTAGGACGTCAGGTTCTCATCCTGAAGATCTCCGGTTCAAATCCGGATGGGGTCACAAAAAGCGCTTTTTATCACACTTAATTCCACTTAGGTGATACAATGTCTTCATCTAAAAAAAGTAAGGAGTTTACTATGTCAACTAATGAAGCAGATGGTACACGCCACGAACTTGATGGAGTCGGGCTAGGTCAAGTTGGAAATGGAACTCTTAGAATAAGACATTCAATAGATACTCGAGTAATTGAGCCAGTGCTACCCATCAATAAGGAAAATTTTAATGATCGTTGGAGGCTTTTTTCGGAGGCGTTTGAACAGGCAAAACAAGGTGTTGTTATAAAAAGCCCCCAAGCAAATAGAGTACTCACTGGGGATGCAATGCTCATTGCCCGAAAATTCGGTCGAGATGTATTGGACAAAGCAGTTGATGAAAAGATGATTATAATTGGTTAAAATTTTTAACTCTTTCTACCTCACCGTCACACTCTTTGCCAAATTCCTCGGCATATCCGGGTCAAGACCTCGTTCCAGTGCCAAATAATATGCGAGGAGTTGACCGGTAACAACCATGGGGATCATGCTGGCATCTCCAACATCGGCAATAGGCAAATACTCATCAAAAACACCTTCTTTTTTTGGTGAAATTCCAATGATATATCCGCCTCGCGCTTTGATCTCCATAGCTCCCGCCAATGTTGCGGCATACGTCTCATCGTTGGGGAGAAGGACAATACACGGAGTCCCCTTTTCAACCAAGGCGAGGGTGCCGTGCTTCAGCTCTCCAGCCGCCAAACCCTCGGCATGAATATAACTGATTTCCTTGATCTTCATCGCACACTCTAAACTTGCAGAATATGAAAGACCTCTGCCAAGAATAAAAATGTGGTTCACTCCGCAAATACGATGCGCCAATTTCTTTATTCGATCGCTGTTTTTTTCCGCCAACACCTCTCGTATAACCTCCGCGGACTTACGCAACAATTCCTGCCCCTCCTTCACTCGTTTATCCAATGCGTACGCCAACAAAATAAGATGCGCGATTTTGCCAATAAAAGCTTTTGTTGATGCAACCGCTTTTTCTGGTCCAGCGCCTATCAAAATCTTCGCGTCTGCTACTCGATACAGAGAGGATCCGAGGACATTAACCAAAGCCACAATCTTCGCGCCCTTTCTTTTTGCATAAGACACAGACTCTAAGGTGTCAATGGTTTCTCCAGATTGGGATAAAGCCACCACAACACTTTTTGTATTGATAAAATCCAGGTGATACAAAAACTCACTCCCAGCAATCGCATGCGCCCGCCTCTGAGCAATTTTTGAAAAAAGATACGCTCCGGCTAAACATGCGTAAGACGCTGAGCCGCATCCAACAAAATACAGATCTTTTGTTTTCCGTATCAAAGATACAATCCTTTTAACCTCCTCACCTCCACTTCCTGCAATACCCAAAACAACTTGAGGTTGTTCATATATTTCTTTCAGCATGAAATGGTGGAACTCACCTTTATGAGTTTGAGAAACATCCCAGTCCAAAATTTGCGTAGAAAACTTCACAACCTTTTGTGACGCACTCTCCATCACTGAAACAGATGCATCACGGAGAACTGCCATCTGCCCATCCTCAAGAAAGTACACTTCCTTTGTATGTGGTAAAAGCGCGGAAGGATCACTTGCAATAAAGTTTTCTTTTTTTCCAAAACCAATGACAAGAGGAGAACCCTTTTTTGCAGCGACGAGAACTCTTTCTTTATGATGTATCGCTACAATAGCATTGAGCCCCTCCAATCGCTGAAATGTTTTCACAAACGCTTCAATAAATGACATGTTATGCGCATAAAACTCCAACAAATGAGCAATAATTTCGGTATCAGTTTCTGACACAAAACGATGTCCGGCGTGTACCAATTCTGCTTGTATGCTTTCGTAATTTTCCACAATGCCGTTATGAATCACTGCGATGGTGTGTGTACAGTCAAGGTGTGGGTGCGCGTTTTTTTCCGTCACACCGCCGTGCGTCGCCCATCGAGTGTGCCCGATTGCCAATGATCCAGGTGGAAGCTCATCAACTGTTGCCCCACCTATTTTCCCCGTTTTCTTTTTCACGTAAATTTTTCCACGACCAACAACCACAACTCCCCAGCTATCATATCCGCGATACTCCAACCGTTTTAATCCTTCAAACACCAATAACGCTGCGTTAGATCGATGACCAATGTATCCAAAAACTCCACACATAGTACCTCCTTGTGAAAATGCTCAACACTGTTAAAGAAAAGAAAAAAAATGAAGAATAAAGGTTTGGCTACGTGTTTCTGTTCTCTGTCCTTTTCCTTACGGAAAAGATTTAAAACAAAACTTACGACTGTAGCAACCGATGGGTGTCCGCAGATACTTTTCATTAAAGAAAAGCCCGATTTCTTTTACAGAGTAAAAGACCCATTCCTCGTATCCCAACAGATGTTGGGCCACACGCTCAAATATCTACAACCTTTGGAAGGCCTCCTTTCATCTCATTTATATGTTCAATTATCTCATTATGAGACGATTGATGCAATCCGCTACAGAAGAAGATGTTTCTCTTTATTTCAAAAAGGGATCTTCTATGTCTATAGAACCTGTTTCTATGTCTCCAATTCCTACATAGAGGCGAACCTTACCATTACCCAAATATACCAACCCACCGCTATATAAAACTTCTCCCAAGTCAGGTTTTTTTGTTTCAACCAGAGGAAACTGTCCTGCGGTGGTAATTATTTTTAAATCACATATCGATCCAGTTTCCGGATCAAAAATAAATGTGATGGGATAGTAGCTTTTTTTAATACCATAAGGTTCAAAATCGGCGATATGTCCCAAAACATTAATTCTCCCATCAGGCCTATTTCGTAGTTCGTTGACGCCACCCCACTCATCTTCGCCTTTAGGCCGCTCCATAAATAGATTAGCGATGAGGGTATGAGGATCTGCAATCTTGACATACTCTACGAGACTTTTTTCTAATTGGTCAAGATTCTCAATCTCAAAATAACCAACTTTTCCTCGTCCACCAAATGTTCCTTGGGGTCTAGTGAATACTCCAATTCGACCATTTGCTCTTTGAATGAGCCTAATACCTTTCATATTCTCCGGACCGACTACAAAAGGAGGTATTGAATGAGAAGCCTCATCATTGAGTTCAGAAATAGAATTTTCGAATCGGTAAAAAACAGTTCTGTAGGCTAAATGAGAGAATCCAACCTCTTCGTGTGTTTGTACCCAACCAATAACATGAAGGCCATCAATGACTCCGCAGTAAAAGGGATCTTGTATGTTATGTAGAGCCGGTACATCTTCAACAACGTACCACTCATCGTATTCATTTTTCGCAAAAAGCAAAACGATGGATCCATTTTCAGAGCTTTTCTTTTCGACACGAGCCAATAGAAATGTTTCTCCATCAACCTCAATGGGGGATGGATTGTAAACAGAAAGATCGTCCATATTTTCACCTGCATGGAATGTAAGAATTCTACCCTTTGGTAGCGCTATTTCTTTGTTTAGTATTGCCAGAAGTTTTTGTATTCCTGGAGCGCCAGGATTCATTTTGTCGATCTCATTTTTATCCATAAGGAAAGTATACTCGGGTTTTTAGATCCATATCAGTTGGATCCAAGATACTATTTTTTCGCTCCCCTACACACAAAATAACATTCCTGTCTTCCTTTTGGCCATGAAGAAATCCACAACCTCACTTCTTTGAAGTATGGTGTAAGAAAATCTTTCACTTGTTTCTCAGACAAAAACTCGTTGTCGTGTTCAAAATTATGTCCGCCTCTTTTTTCAAAAAGAACAGTTGAACCAATAAATGTGCTTTGATCATTTTGCAAATGAGCCCCTATCTTTTTCAGCAAGTCTCTCCCATGCTCAACAGAGAAGTGTTCAATTGCAACAAAGAGGAGAATGGTGTCGTAGAATTTCTTGGGGTACGATCCGCGCAAAACATCTTGAACTTGGTATGAAACGTTTGGTTTTGCATACACGGACTTTGCGGTCTGTATTGCCTCGGGATCAATGTCGAGAGCATCAACATGCTTTGCCCGTGTACTGTAGAACAACCCAGAAAATGTTCCATCACCACAACAAAGATCGAGAACCTCGCCATCAAAAGGGATATGATAATTTCCAAGCACACCCCGTTCTGTCCAGTACCAATTACTCGGTCCTCTCAAAAAATCAAACCGATGATCGTACCAAGACACGTGGAAAAATGACCACCCCTGTGTGTATACGTAACCGACAAATCTGCAACACAGTATGAGAAGTGTGGCAAAAAACTCAAGTAATTTTCGTATGACGATCATAAAAACTACCTACAATAGACAAATATCTATCATAGATATATATGAATCTCTTGAAAATAGCAAGGAGCTATAAAGAAGGAAGAAATTTTTCTAGGGAAATTTGGAGAAGATGGACAAGTTCCGGATCCATAAAATGGTAATGGTCCTCGATATCGAGAACATGCAGGGGTGAGAGTTTTATGTTTGAAAAGCGTTGTTTGATCATATCTTTCTGCGTATTCTCCATACAAAAAATAATGTCTGCCCACTCAATATCTTTGAGCGAAACTTGGTGCTTCGCAGAAGCACGCGTTCCGGCCGATCGTACGAGTAGCTTTGGATGGTGAGAAAAAATACGTTCAGCCGTTGGACTTCTCCATTGATTTTTGGAACAGACAAATAACACGTGAATTTTGTGCGGTGTCATCGAGTATACTTATACCATGATTTCTGTCTGTTCGCTCTCTGATACAAAAACAAAAGAAATTTGGGAGGTGTGTTCTGCAAAAAATGATCTATGGTCCCCGTTCAGTACACATGTTTGGCACACCACGTGGTTTGAGGTCTTTGGTGCAGAGTATGAGCCGTTGTATTTGAATATTGATGGCAACATTATTGCCCCATTTGTGAAAAAAGGTTACAGCGTGATGTTTTCCGGCGGAGTTGAGATTTCGGATTATATGGATATCATTGGCGATCCAGCAAAAAAGCATGAGGCGTGGGAAGAAATTCTTACGTTTTGTTCACAGCATGGGTATAGGATCGAGTTAAGAAATGTTCCAGCATCATCCCCAACCTTCCACTTTTTTCAGAAGGATATGGTTCGAGAGGACACGACACCAATCGTACAATTACCAACAAGTTGGGATGCATACGTCGAATCGCTGGACAAACACAAAAGACACGAGTTGCGAAGAAAGATGCGTAATATCGAAGAAAAATATCCAGGAATCCATCTGGAAAGAAGCGAGAAGCCGGAGCATGATATAGCAGAGTTTTTACATCTCATGCAAGGGGATGAGAAGAAGCGCATGTTTCTCACCGAAGACATGCGAAAGTTTTTTACCAAACTCGCACACGTTTTTTCAAAAGAAGTTCAACTATTATTCTGTGTGATTGATGGAAAACATGTGTCGGCAACATTATCTTTTGAGGTGGGCGATGCGGTTCTCCTCTACAATTCCGGAGTTAATGTTGCAAAATATCCAAATGTGGGATTTTACACAAAGGCTTCAGGTATTAAATATGCAATAGAACATGAATTTCGCGAGTATAACTTTTTACAAGGGAATGAGCGGTATAAATACGACTTAGGAGGAGAAGATTTCTTGGTGTATTCGGCAAAAATGAAGGTATAGGATTGAAGGTGGGTATATAATAATACGAAAAGGAGGGATATATGGGGACAGGGAACATACTACCAGGTGGAACGCACATAAATTTGATAAATGGAGAAGGTCCAATGACCTATGCTTTTTTTCAGAGTCTTACGGAGCAAATACAAACACAAGCAACGGCAGAAGGAATTACACGACAAGCAGCATATGAAAAATTCAAGGCAGAAAATTCTGTGGTTGCCGCAGCATATGAAGTATTTATTCGATCGAATCAGCAAGAAAAAAAATAACCGGGAGGAAATATGTCACTTTGTCCAACTCACGAAGCAAGAAGAAACGGGGGAAAACTTGAATTTCCAAAATCTTCCTTCCAAAAAGCTATAGAGTCAGTAGCTTTTCCTATCATTGCGAGTGGTAAGACAATAACCAAACGAGAAGCGTGGGCTATTTATGCAGACATACATCCTAAAGAAGCTGCAGAAATGTTGGCTGAAGTACAAAGAACTAGAGCGGCCGCCGAGAGTGGACAGAGGTAGGGTAAGCAGTTACCTCTCTTATTCTTCCCTCAACACACACGTTTTTAACATCTCAAGCTCTTTGTGTAATGCTGTCAATGTTTCAGAAGGCAAGTGAAGATTTTCCACAACGTCCTGTCGTGTTTCCAGATCAGTCGCAATCACCACGTCTTGCGACAACAGATATTGTTTTTGCGAAGTACCCAAAGAAGATAAACTCGTAATAGGATGAAGGCAGGTCTTTTCAATCAACTCCTGCAAATTTCCCTTTTCTGGATAGCTCCATCCCACCATCTTCATCCCAACGCATTGGCCGTACTGGAGCGCATCCTCGCTGAACTTTGTGTTGGTTACCAGCCAAGCTTGGTGCAACTTTTCTTTTTCTTCCTCCGGCTCCTTGGCAAGCCAAGATTGTAAAATATCTTGATATCGCGCCCATACATAGAGCGCAACCTTTACATCAGATTTTAATCCACGTTCGTTGTGGAACTTGCACTCAACCATAAAATGCTCGTGGTCTTTTTCTGCGAGGACGTCAATCTCGTGTGCAACACATGTTCCTCGAATCATCTGCCCAACCCGTACTTGATATCCCTGCCGCTCCAGTAACTTCCCAACGTATCGTTCAAATGGATACCCACTGGGGCCAAGCTCCATAATCGCCTGCTTAAGATTATATGTACAAGAGCCCATGGGAAAATTTCCGTTTAAAAAGTCATACACATGTTTGTAAATTTCACGCGTCGGAATACCTTCATAGAGTGACTGTGTTACTGATGTAACAACTTGATCGTGGAACTCTTTTGAGATGTGTGCATGTCGTAAGGATCGGCGGAACTTGTGTTCGTCAAAAGGCTCGAGTTGTCCGTTTGCTTTGAGAATGTTCATAACTCTTTATTGTATTGCGCAAGTGTTTCTGCTGACTTTTTCAAATTTGCCTGCTCTTCTTGTGAAAGATCAAGGTGAAGCACTTGTTCAATGCCACGCGCGCCCAAAATACATGGAACACTCAATGAAACTCCAGAAAGGCCATAGTAATTATCCAGTGGAACAGAAAGTGGGAGAACAGTTTTTGCATCAGAGAACACTGCCTCCATAATCTTGGTTGCTACCACACCGATCGCGTAGTACGTTGCACCTTTTGCTTTGATAATGTTATATGCGGCTTCGCGCGCTTTCTTGTACGCATCTTGAATAATTTCTGCGCTCATACCGGGGAACTCCATGAGTTTTTGTCCGCCAACTGTTGCATTTGCATAGACGGGGAAAGAACTGTCGCCGTGTTCACCCAAAACGTATGCATGGACACTTCTCGGATTCACATGGAGCGTTTCTGCAAGATGGAAACGGAATCGAGCGGTATCGAGCATGGTGCCGGATCCAAAGATTCGACCTTTTGCATTTGGCAAAATACTGTTGGCAAACTGCACCAACACATCGACGGGATTTGCAATCATAAGGATAATTGCATCCGGTGCAGCTGCGTTAATTTTAGGTAAGATCTCTGCCATGATGGCGCGGTTATTTGCACACAAATCCAATCGAGTTTCCCCAGGCTTTTGCGCGGCGCCCGCAGTAACAATCACGAGATGGGTACCCGCGAGATCGGCATAATCATCTGTTGCAATAATATTCACAAAATCTAAAAACGGAAGTGCATGCTCGAGGTCAAGTTTTTCCCCAATCGCTTTCTCTTTATCACGTGCAAGGAGAATAATATCGGTTGGTGTGCCTTCGAGCATCATTGCGTAGGCCGCCGACATCCCAACCTTCCCAAGACCAACGATCGCAACTTTGAACGAACAGGAAATGTTCATAGGGATACTATATACCAAGGGGGAGAAAGAGGGCAATGTGACGATGTGGATTTACCTCAATGAAACAACAACCCATCCTTTTTGGATACGATCGCCCACATGACTTTTGTGTACAAGTTCCTGAGAAGAATTTCCGTTTCTCATAAGAATAAGTTCCCCGGTTGCCATTGATTGAGAAATCTTTTCTAAAATAGCACGACATTCTGCATGAACATCTTCCTCACTTCGACCATCTGTACTGTGGGCAACGTAACGCACGTGATATCCATCTACTTCCCCAGTCTTAAGCGCATTAAGTCCTCCCACTTCTCCTCCTTTTTTACAGTATACACCTTTATATCCGCTTTTTACCTTGACTGTGTGACCCCAACTTTCTTGCAATATTTTTGCACAGGACAAATTGAACATTTCGGACTTATTGGTCTACATATTTCTTGTCCATGGCGGACAAACACTCGATTCACATCATAAATCAAATCTTTTGGAATTATTTTTGTAAGCGAAAGTTCGGTTTCCTCAACTGTTTTTGTGTTGACCCATCCAAGCCGGTTTGTGATGCGATGCACATGGACATCGACCGCAATCTGTGGAGTGTGAAAGAATAAGGTCAGCATGATGTTCGCGGTTTTTCTGCCGACTTGCGGGAGAGAAAGTAACTCAGATTCTGTGGTTGGAACTTTGCCGTCAAATGTTTCGATGAGTACGCGTGATAGTTTTTGTAACGCAAGAGCCTTTGTGTGAAAGAAGCCGATAGGGCGAATAATCTTTTCTAAGACTTGCATATTGAGGGCAGTAATAGCCTGTGGTGTCGGCGTAACTTCAAACAATTTTTGGGCAACGGAAATAGTCATTGCATCGGTGGCGCGTTGGGACAAAATCACTGCCACGAGCATCTGAAATGGATCGTGGTGAAACGCCTCATGCATGGGGTGGGAGATGTATGTTTTTTGTAAGATTTCTAATGTATGACGAAGAGAAGATTGCGGTTGCATAGCACTGCTCGTATGATAACACCATGAAGAAATTATTGATTGCAACGCACAATGCGGGAAAGAAAAAAGAAATCTCGGAGGTTCTCGGTTCCATAGGGTGGGAGGTTCTCACTCTGGATGATATTAGCCTGTCTGTGCCCGAACCGGAAGAAACAGGAACTACCTATGAAGAGAATGCGCTGATCAAGGCAAAACATGCGGGAGATATTTCTGGA
The DNA here is from genome assembly GCA_016211945.1 of Minisyncoccota bacterium. GTDB lineage: Bacteria > Patescibacteriota > Microgenomatia > UBA1400 > UBA12028 > JACRHV01. The sequence continues at coordinate 277,654 of JACRHV010000004.1, read as the reverse complement.
CTTCTTACGATAGCTGATGATTCTGGTATCGAGGTTGAGGCGCTTCCTGGGGAGTTGGGAGTATATTCTTCCCGATTCGCAAAAAGTGATGAAGAGCGAGTGCAAAAATTGTTGAAGACGATGGAAGGGCAAACAAAGCGAGGAGCGAAGTTTGTGTCATGCATTGTTATATATGATCCAGTTACACAGATGCACAACAGTTTCTTTGGTGAAGTGGTTGGAAAGCTTGCTGAAGAGCCGCGGGGGTCCCGGGGGTTTGGATACGACCCCATTTTTATTCCGAATGGATACGAGAAAACATTTGGTGAGTTGGGGAATGAGGTGAAAAATACAATTTCACATAGGGCGAAGGCGCTAGGGAAAATGAAGAAATATTTACAAAATTATAACTAATGAGTAATGGTTTCACTTGAAATAAGCTCTACGCAAAATCCGGTAATTTCGTACCCAATATTTTCTGGATCGTTTTGGATTATCATGGGAGTATCACCACTTCCCCTAACAACAGTTCCTTGTTGATGGATAGTATCAACTATAACTTTCCATGTTTCTTTTCTCCCACCATAGAGAAAAGTCATAGTAACAATCTCCCCTATACGAAGTGGACTCTCTTTTGCTTTGTGGATATGACCATGTATTTCTGCATCAATCTCCAAATGTTTTGGACCTCCAACTCCTTGGCGAATTCTTGAACGAATGCCTTCAGGCTGTTCCCCAGGGTATGCATACGCATAATGATGATGTGGAGGTCTGTGCTAACCAAGTAAATCTTTAGGGAGGAAAAATTCATTTTGTTCAGTATGAAATTCTTCGTGACTCATCAACGAAAATACTATCACAACAAAAACAGCTTTGCAACTCTCGTATGATATGATATCCGAATCATGTCCGACTCACGCAACACGAAACTCGCAGATATTCTTGTGAACTATTCCATTAAGGCAAAGCCGTTAGATAAAGTATGGGTAAAGGTAACAACTCCTCTCGGCCTTCCACTTGCTCGCGAAGTGTTTAAGAAGCTTATTGATGTAGGTTCGCTTCCATACATTGATATCGGCGATGAAAACACAACAAAATATTACTTCGACCACGCAAAAGAAAAACAACTTACCGCAAAGCCGGAGATTGCAAAATTCTTAGCAGAATGGTCGGACAAGTCAATCACGATTGTGGCAGATCAAAATACACGTGAACTCTCACAAGCAGACTCTAAAAAAATGCTTGTTCGATCCAAGATTCTCAAACCTATTCGTGATATCAGTATTAAAAAGCCGTGGGTGCTTACCTACTACCCGACCCCCGCGATGGCCCAAGACGCCAACATGGGATACGAGGATTTTTGTGACTTTTTCTATAACGCCTGTAATAGAGATTGGAAAAAAGAATACGCACGCCTCAAAAAACTCGCAGACATGATGACAAATGCAAAACTTATTGAAGTGCGTGGCGAAAAGACAAACCTCAAACTTTCAGCCAAAGGCCGTCTGTTTATCCCATGCGCTGGACAGTACAACATGCCAGATGGTGAAGCGTTTACTGCGCCAGTCGATGATTCCGTAGAAGGTGAGGTGTACTTTAACTACCCACTTCTCCGCCAAGGAAAAATGATTCGAGATATTCATCTCTTTTTTGAAAAAGGAAAAGTTGTGAAGGCGACAGCATCAGAAAACCAGGATTTTCTCATCAAGATTTTGGATACGGATGAAGGTGCACGGAGGCTCGGTGAGTTTGCGGTTGGCGCCAATCCTGGAATACGAAACTATATGTACAACGTGCTATTTGATGAAAAGATGCAGGGAACCGTGCATATGGCGTTGGGCGAAGCGTATGAGGAGTGTAAAGGATACAACAAATCCGCGATTCACATGGACATCATTAAAGACATGACCTCAAAAGGAAGTGTTGTCATTGCTGACGGGAAAACGATTTTGAAAGAGGGGAAGTTGGTGGTGTAGTTTTTTCTTATTGTTGAGCCTCAGTTTTTGCAAAGTAGCATGCCACTCCCCGTTGATCAGCAAATTCTGCCCACAAACTCCATGTAACGGTTCCTGTCCGCAATGTATGAACTTCTGATCGGCTAACATTGCCAACAGGAGGGACTGCTTTTACAAAAGTTATCGTATAGTGCCTTGGTAAAAGGGATGATAAGAAGATTGCTTCAGCCAATCTTTTTTGGATCATTTCTGGAGTATGGTAATGTTCACAATTAAAGGTTTCTGGATATTTTTTAAGAAAACCTCGAAAGAATCCGTCCGCATTCAATGTTGCAACCTCGAAATACAATCTGTCTATGCGAGTCAACTTATCTAATCTTGGTGGCATAAACCTCCATTTTCTTTATGCCAATATTGTACACCACCAAGTAAAGAAAAATTGATACATCCATCACTATCGAAGTTTCAACCACAACCCTGCAATGATCCCGGCAATCACCAAGCACACCACCAACGTTTTTACCATGTCATGTCGAAAATAGTTCACAAACTCTTTCTGTTCCGCCTGTTGTTTTGCTGAAACAACACCCCGCCTCTCAATTGGTGTCAAACCAGCCAACGAATAGGTAACGGTTGGTTGCTGAATTCGCCTTGCCGCAGCCTTCTCTTTTTGCTCGCGCGTCCTGTGCTGTCCCATATGGACAAGTCTACCATATCACTCATACAATGGAGTGATGGATATACAAGTAATGCTTCTCGTTGTCGTAGGATTAAGTGTATTTTGGTATTTAGCTCTCACTGTGCTGTACGTAAAACAACAACAAGTGTTTAAACTTCTTACTACTGGTGTTAGTAAAAAAGATCTCAAAACAATCCTTGAGTTGATCGATAGTAAACTCAATAAACAACAGGAAGAAATAAAAACACTCCGCCTTAACCTGGAAAAACACCAGGATCTCTCAAAAAAGAACATTCAAAAATACGCAATGGTTCGATTCAATCCATTCGATGATACGGGTGGAAATCAAAGTTTTTCGATGAGTTTGCTTAATGCAGACAACGATGGATATGTGCTAACATCACTGCATAGCCGTGATTTGACGCGAGTGTACGCAAAGGAAATCCGTCAGAAAAATGGCAAGAAACAAGATTTTTCGAAAGAAGAGCAAGAGGCTATCACTCAAGCTATGAAAGGACATTCATGAAACGCGTTATTCTTCCCGCACTATTGGCCTATCTCATCTCAGCCGCTGGAACGTTTGCCGTGTTCAGTATGGTGAGTGGGGACTCTTCTTCAAGTCTGATCAATCCAGCACAAATTGAACAAACCGCAGTTCCAACAGCAGATCCATCCAACCGATTAGCGGTTGCCCCTGAAGCGCCAAAAACAGAGGAATGTCCGCTCAACGGGAAAATGTACACCGTCACCGAGCGGGAGTCGTGGGATACTCGTCGTCCACTCGCGGTCATGATAGAAAATCACACGGAAGCGCGGCCTCAATCCGGTTTGAGCAGAGCTGACATTGTGTATGAAGCGGTTGTTGAGGGTGGTATCACCAGATTCATGCCGATCTTTTACTGTGAGGCGCAGGCAAAAGACACGATCATCGCACCGGTTCGTTCTGCTCGCCAGTTTTTCTTGGATATGGCTTCTGAGTACAACATGCCGTTGTATGCGCACGTGGGTGGATCAAATGGTGATGATACCGATCCGCGCGTCCGCGCACTGGAACATTTGAGTGACTACGGATGGACACTGCGCAATGATCTCAACCAGTTCTCCATAGGCTATCCAACATTTGTCCGCAACTACAATCGTTTGCCAGATAAAGAGGACTTGGCGACAGAACACACCATGGAGTCCAGCACAGAACGGCTGTGGGCGCTCGGTGAAAAACGCAAATACACAAACATGAGCCCGGACACGAAGGTACGAGGGAAAATAGTCCCGGGAGCAGATTGGCGTGACAAGTTCGTCAAGTGGCTATTCCAGGATGAGGCGGCTTCAGGTTCGCGAGGGACAGTAAACAAGGTAGCCTACGAATTCTGGACAGGATATAAAGATTTTACTGTTGAGTGGGACTATAACCTTGCAACAAACATGTACAAGCGCGTGATGGGGGGAGAGCCACACCTAGACCTCAATACGAACGCGCAAATTGAGATGAAAAATGTGGTGGTGATTCAGACCAAAGAATATCCGTCGGTCGATGTGCACAAACACAATTACATTGTGACTGGTGGCACAGGGAAAGCATGGATATTCCAGAACGGTAATGCTATAGAAGCGACATGGTCAAAGAAAGACCGTGAATCACGTATGACGTTTTCGGCTGGAGGCAAACCAGTGAAGTTTGCTCGAGGTCCAATCTGGATTTCTGTTGTGAACATGGAAATAAAACCGACGTATTGAGATATAGAGCGAAATAGTTGTGTTTTTGAGTACTTTTCGTTTTCAAAAAAATCGTGTATAGTGAGGGCCAACTATGGCAGAGTTATCAGATTTTATCTTGTCCAAGGTCCGCGTAAAATTGTTCCAACTTTTCTTCGAGAATCCCAGTGAAATGTGGTATGTGCGTGAGATGACGCGAAAGATTGACGAGGAGATTAATGCTGTTCGTCGCGAGCTTGATCGTATGACAACAGCCGGCATGGTGCGATGTGAAGATCGTGGAAATCGCAAATACTACACACTCAATCGTGGATACGAGTTTTATTCAGAGCTCACCCGTTTGGTTGCAAAAACCACTGGTTTGGGACATGAAATCAAAAAAAATCGGAAAAAATTAGGAACAGTGAAATATGTGATGTTTACCGGAAAGTTTGCCAAACACGAACAGCGTATGCACGATGAGGTGGATATTTTAGTTGTCGGTGATATTGTTTTACCGGAGCTAGCGGCGCTCGTACGAGAAGAGGAAAAAACTCGTGGGCGTGAAATAAACTACACGGTGATGAGCGAGGAAGAACTTGAGTTTCGCAAAACACGTCGCGATCCGTTTTTAATCGGCATCCTTGAACTTCCACGCGTCATGGTGATTGGTGACGAAGAGGACATGCTTTCAAGAAAACCAGCGCTCCCATGAAAAACAAACTGCCATTAAAAACACTGGTGTTTCTTATTCTTTTGGCTGCTGTATGTTTGGTTATTGCATTGCCCGCAAAAGTACCTATTGAGTTGCATTGGAAAAATATCGATATTTCGAATCAGTTTGATCGACCTGCTCTCGATTTATCAAAGTATAACATCCCGTTTAAGCGCGATTTGGAGTTAAAGATGGGTTTGGATATTCAAGGCGGAACGCGTGTGGTGCTAGAAGCAGATATGAGCAAGATTGCGCAAACAGATAGAGAGTCTGCATTTCAAAGTGCGCGCGAAATTATTGCTCGTCGTGTTGATTTGTATGGTGTGAGTGAGTCTACTATTAAGACATCGTTTTCAGGTAATACCTATCGTATTATTGTGGAATTGCCTGGAGTAACCGATGCGTCGCAGGCAGTTGCATTGATTGGTACGACGGCGCAACTTGATTTTCGTGAAGAGTCTACACAGTCGGCAAAACCTCAGACTCAAGCACAAGTTCAGCAAGATCCGTTTGCGAACTTTCTCCCCACGGGGTTGACAGGGAAAGACTTAAAACGATCGGGAGTGCAGTTCAGTAGTAAAAATGCACAGCCGATTGTGACCTTGGAGTTTAGCGATGAAGGGAAGAAAAAGTTTGGTGAAATCACCGCACGTAATGTTGGAAAACGCGTGGGTATCTTTTTGGATGATTTTCCGGTGACACTTCCGAGTGTGAACGAGGCGATTTTGAGTGGGATCGCAGAAATTAGTGGCGGGTTTACTGTTGAGTCAGCAAAACAACTTAGTGTGCAGTTAAATGCAGGCGCCTTGCCGGTCCCAATTCAGGTTGTGCAGCAGGAAACGGTTGGCGCGAGTTTAGGAAAAGAAGCTGTTGAGAAGACGGCTCGTGCTGGACTTATCGGTGTTGGGTTGGTCGCGCTTTTTATGATTCTGTTGTACGGCTGGAAAGGTATGTTGGCCGATCTCGCACTTGCGATGTACGCCCTCATCACGATTGCGATCTATAAATTGATGCCAATTACCTTAACATTACCCGGTATTGCCGGTCTTTTGTTGTCTATTGGGATGGTGGTGGACAGTAATATTTTAATCTTTGAACGGATGAAGGAAGAACTGCGACTGGGCAAGCCGTTCGATCTAGCAATGCGATTGGGATTTGGCCGAGCGTGGGACAGTATTAAAGACGCAAACGTTGCAACACTATTTACAAGTTTCATTCTTTTTAATCCGTTTGAGTTTGAGTTTTTGAATCGTAGCGGTATGGTTCGGGGTTTCGCACTTACCCTAGCCTTGGGAATTCTTGTAGGATTATTTACTGGTATTGTTGTCACGCGAACGCTTCTTCGTATCTTTTTGAAAGATCCTACACAAACGGAGAAAACATGATTCGATTTATGCGATTTACATGGCTCTATTTTTTGATTTCTGGATTGGTGATTATCCCGGGATTTATTTCTTTAACGTTGTATGGTCTTCGGCCAAGTATCGATTTTACCGGTGGAACGGAGTTGCAAGTTCTTGTAGAACCAAAAGATGGACAAGCGGTTTCTGAAGATGAGATACGAAAGGGTTTTGGGGAGAGTTTGGATATTTCAGAAATTCGAATTGTTGACAAAAGCATTTTATTGAAAGCAAAACCCATTGATACGACAAAAAAAGATGCCGCAATGGAGAAATTGAGACAATCATTCGCTGAGGTGAAAGAAACGAGATTTGAAACGGTGGGGCCAGTTTTAGGTCGAGAACTTCTTGTGAAAACATTGATCGCGATGTTACTGTCTGCAAGCGGTATCACACTCTATGTCGCCTACCGCTTTAGTGAATTGAAGTATGGGGTGTGCGCGGTATTAGCAATGTTCCACGACTCACTTGTGTTGTTTGGCGTATTCAGTTTGCTTGGGCACTTTATGCATGTTGAGGTTGATGTCTTGTTTGTCACGGCAGTTTTGACGATTCTGTCGTTCAGTGTGCACGATACGATTGTGGTCTACGATCGTATCCGCGAACTTCGTCGCAGGAACACGGGGAAACCGTATATTGATTTGGTTGATACTGCGGTGACAGAAACAATGTCACGATCCATTAACAACTCCATGACCATTATTTTTATGCTTTTTGTGCTGTGGTTGTTTGGAGGAAACACAATTCAGTGGTTTGTGTTCGCGTTGTTGGTGGGAACAGTAACAGGAACGTACTCCTCAACCTTTACTGCGGCACCGTTGTTAGTCGTGTGGGATGCGTTTGTCCGGAAAAGACGGAAGTGATACAATGCGGTTGTCTGTCCTGAAAGGATTGATGTGAGAACATTTTTTCCTGTTGCATTTGTTCGATTTCGGTATTGGAGGAGACTCATATGAAAGATATTGTAAAAGCGGTAGGTCTCCCGTTAGATCAGTCAGGAAATACAGGGGAGATTTATGTTCTTTTTAATGGACATCCGAAAAAACCAATAGTAACTGCGTATTTATCGGAAATTACAGATAAACACGCTCGCACTGCTTTTACAGAGCTGAGACAAACATTAGATGGTACGTTCACAGATGATGAAATTCGAGCAGTTGTACAGTTTATGCAAATGCAAACGTTTTCACTCGTCGATCTCTTTGCAATGAATGAAGATGATGTTGCTTGGGATGCAACGTTGAGAAATACGCTTGTTCGAGTTGTCAATGCATATTATGAAAAAATACATCCAAAAGAGACGACAAATTAAGGAGGCATATGACAAACAAGATAATTGAAATGGCGGGCGAACACACATATTCTTCACATACAGACAGAATTGAAGCAGTAAGACAAAGGGTAAATGTCAAGTTAGAAAGCTTTACTTGGGATCAATTTCGAAATTTACTCATTGAAGAATTTAAAATTGATTCGGGAACAGCTTTGCGCATGGTAAACATTTTTATTCAAAGCAAAATGAGTATTCTTGAAGTGGCGGCTGAGTTAGATGAAGTGCTATTGAGGTTGCCAAAATTGGGGGTTGCAATGCTCAGCTATTTTAATAAGGCATTTGTAGATTATTTTATGAAGAAATAGTTGAGGACTATAGAAGTTTCTTCGCCTTCTCCATTAAATATTCTTTTGTATTATGTTCCGGATGCTCCACGACATCCTTAAACAACATCTTCAATAGTTTTCCAACTTCTGGCCCCGGTCTCAAACCAAATTCTTTCATCAAGTCATTGCCATCAATCGCCATATCATTCATAGAAAACGTTTTTTGGAGCTGTCCCTCAATCCGTTTTTGCATCTCCTCCAACCGCCAACTTGTAGCCGTAGCGCCACTTCCAACCCGATCCGCCACGCGTAACGCAATCATGTCCGAAATGTACTCGACTCCCACCCGCCGGATAAATCGACGGATGTACGCGTCAGTGACCTTTGGGTCGTAGACGAACATATGCCATCGCACGAGCATAAATACGCGCTGAATATCTTTTTTAGACAGTCGGAATCGTTCCGCGACTTTCCGCGCAACGCGCGCACCCAAAACTTCGTGATTATAAAACGTGACAGTACCAGAACTCGTGTCCGCAGTCAGTGGTTTGGCAATGTCATGCAAAAGAACAGCAAGTCTCACAATAGGATCTTTTGAGGGACAGGTGTTTACCGCTTTGAGCGTATGTGTCCACACATCGTAAATATGATGGTGTGCTTGTTGGACTCCTCGGCACTCCAAAAGTTCCGGCAAAATATGCTTTAACAGGTTGGTGGATGCGAGGAGTTGAATTCCTTCTTCCGGATAATCAGAAACGAGGATTTTCAAAAACTCATCACGAATACGTTCCCAGCTAATGTGTTCAAGGAGATGAGCATTCTGTGTGATCGCCGCTATAGTGAGTTGTTCAACCGCAAATCCCAACTGTGCGCCAATGCGAACCGCGCGCATCATACGAAGCGCATCCTCTTGAAACCGCATGCTTGGATCGCCAACCGCTCGAATCACATGATTTTTAATATCATCTTGACCATGATAGGGGTCAATAATTTTGTTTTCACCAAGAGCCATCGCATTGATCGTAAAATCACGGCGTTGGAGATCCTCCTCCACCGTTTTTCCCCAAGTTACGGAGTCGGGGCGGCGATGATCTGTATAGAGACCTTCACTACGGTAGGTGGTAATTTCGTACACCGCCTCCGGATTTTCTTTATCATTGAGATGTTTGCCGGCGATACCAACAGTACCAAACTGGTTATCATAAAAACTGTCAGGGAAAAGTTTTTGGATTTGTTCCGGCGTTGCGTTGGTCGTAAAGTCCCAGTCTTTTACGGGTTTGTCCAACAAAACATCGCGCACCGCGCCACCAACGATATATCCATCAAATCCCGCGGTATGAAGCGTTGAAAGAATTTTTTGCACTGCTGGAGGAAGCGCGAATTTTATGTCTCTCATACCTCAATCATATCATGGCGAAATCTGGTATGATGCTGTCCATGCAATGGAAAATACAGTCTCCAACTGTGCCGAAAAATGCGGATGAACTCACTGCTGTTTTGTTTGAAAACCGCGGCCTTGTGAAAGAAAGAGGTCGGACCTTGTTCCGATCTCCCCCCTCGCCACTTTCTCTCACGCTCAAAGACGTTGGTATCGATCCCAAGGAAATGAAGAAAGCAATTTCCCTGATTGAACAGGCAAAAAGAGAAAACTGGAACGTTGTGGTTTTTGGTGACTATGACTGTGATGGAATTTGCGGAACCTCGGTGTTATGGGAGACATTGTACGAGATGGGAATAAAGGCGATGCCGTTTATTCCAGACAGAAAACGACATGGATATGGGTTATCCCCGGTGGCTCTCGATGAAGTGCTCGAGGGTTCTCAAAAAACACCGAAGAGGTCGGACCTCCTCATCAGCGTTGATAATGGCATCGTTGCCCTCGAGGGATTTGCGCGGCTCAAAGCCGCGGGAGTTCATACGATCTTAACTGATCACCACCAACCAGAGAGAAAAAAAGGAGGTCGGACCTCTTCTCCTATTTTTCCGGTTGCCGATGTGATTATCCACACAACGCATCTTTGCGGCACCACGGTTGGCTGGATGCTCGCGCGTGAACTCAATCCAAAAAAAGCCGAGTCAATGCTCGATCTCTGTGCGATCGCTACTATCGCGGATCAAGTTCCCCTTCTGGGTGCAAACAGGAGTTTTGCGAAGTTTGGTATTGAGGCGCTGCGGAAAACAACTCGCCCCGGCCTCCTCATGCTCATCGAGGTTGCGCAACTCCAAAAAGAATTGATTGATACATACGCCATTAATTACGCGATCGCGCCACGCATCAATGCGATGGGACGCATTGGTGATCCAAAAGATGGACTGCGGATGCTCTGTAGCAAGAAGATCGAGACTGCACGCATGTACGCGAGCAAGGTGCAGAACACGAATATCGAACGACAAACACTCACCACCTCGATGATCGAGTTCGCACGGAAACATCAAGAAAGTTGGCAGGACGATCACATTATTATCGTGGAAAGCACTGAGTTTCATGAAGGAGTTATTGGGTTGGTTGCTGGAAAGTTAGTTGAGGATTTTGCAAAACCTGCAATCGTGATTTCTCGAAGAGAGAAAATTGCAAAGGGAAGCGCACGCTCACTTGCCGGTATTCATATTACCGAATTGCTGCGAAAAGTACGAGATGAGCTGATCGACGTTGGTGGTCACCCAATGGCCGCAGGATTCTCATTGTTGAACGAGAATATTGCAATATTTACAGAAAAACTGCGAAAGTTGGCGAAGGAAACTATCGGAAAAGAGTTATTAGTAAAAACACTGCCGGTAGAGTGCGAGATTGATGTGAAGCTTGTTCGAGCAGAAACAGTAAAATCTTTAGAAATATTTGAACCGTTTGGTTCGGCAAATCCCACTCCATTTTTTGCAGTTCGCGGTCTGAAGTTGCTCGATGCGCAGGTGATGGGAAAAGAGAAACAACACCTGAAAGTTGTCGTCCGTGGGAGCGATGATATGCAGTTCCCAATACTATTTTTTGGAAAAGCAGGGATGATGCGGGATCTACGAATTGGACAGACAATGGATATTGTTGGGATGTTGCAGATTAATGTGTGGAATGGAAGGACAGAAATTCAGATGATTGGGAAGGATATAGAGTAAGAATTAGGAAATAATTTGTACATTTTGGTCATCAACAACATGTGGCCAATAGGTATTGAGTTCAGCATGTCTTTTGTCAAGATTACTTGTATCTCCAGAATCATGTTCATCTATACGACAGTGCTTGAGGTCGATAATAACGTTGGACCCATATTCTAATGCAGCCTCTGCTATTCTTCCTATACATACTGCAATTAATGCACCGCAAACGACAACGGTGTGGGGTCTTTTTTCTCGTATTTTAGGAATAATATCTCGATAATTTCCGTCAACGAGCACGTTTCCGGATACACTATTTCCTAGTTTACGAACCTCAGTATTGTGGATACCGCCAACAACAACGAGTAACTTATCTGTCATATTTGTTCCGACTAAGAAGTCAATGATTGATACCACTCACGCGCAGTAGTAATGAACGCAGAAGAAACATCTGGAAGTTCTATTTCTCCACGTAAAACGGCAATAAATAAATCACCATCACCATCATTTAGATAAGCAGTATTTTTATTTTTAATCGCTTTTGTAATAGCCGCCACTTTTTCTGGTTGTAATGTATCAAAATTTGGCATAGTTCTCCTTTGTTTAATTTGTTGCTCCAGCCAATAACCTCACCGCTGTACTTGTGATACTAATTGCTTCCATTTGTTTTTTTACAGCTGCCTCATATTGGTCAGAACTCATTTCTTCTGGTGTAATACCTCGAGAAGTTAGTGCTTGAATTGCTGCTTCTCGTACGGGGTCTTTTTCATTACTCATCTTTCCTCCTTATTTTCTTTTTTCTTGTATATTTTTTCGCTCTAAACTCGCACGCATCCGCAATGCAGAACTCACATACTTCTGCATATGTTGTGTACCTATAGTATTCGATTCTTCATGCCAACCCTCGAGCGACACTGGAAGCATTGGCATTTCTACTCGACCGCTATTTTTCTCCATGTATTTTCTCCTCCTTTCCCTAGAAACAAAAAAACCTCCGATTCTTTTCGGAGGTTTGGTATTTCGTTTCTGCTGCTAATCTACTGCATCTACGCCACCAAACCTCTCTGTCCGCGAAGGACAAAAATGTATTGATTGGTAATGAGATGCCAACAGTTTTTCATGATCTTGTGAAGGATACCCCTTGGAACTGGGTCTTGTCAAGCTCCCAATTTTTGGTACACTTTCCTCAGAAGTTATGCGGTATGGACGCTGTTGACACCAGATGAGCCGCATCGGGTAAGCCCGAAATAGCTGGAATAAGATACGAGTAGGTGGCACCGTCTTCAGGCACGAAGACCCTTTCGCAGATAAAGGGCATCGTGCTTTTTTTATGCCCGAATACGCAGGAAAAACAGGAGGAACTATGGAAAGAACAATGATCGGTGAGGCACCAAAACGCGTGGGTGAATCAGTAAAACTTCAGGGGTGGGTAGCAACAAAACGCGACCATGGAAAATTGACGTTTATTGATCTACGCGATCGATCAGGTTTTGTGCAGTGCGTTGGATTTCAAAAAATGGGTGAGTTGACAGTAGAGTCTGTTCTCGAAGTTGTTGGACTCATCAAAGAGCGGCCTGCAAACATGGTCAACGAGAAACTCGCGACAGGAATGGTTGAGATTGATGTTCAGGAATACACGGTATTGAACAAAGCGAAGGAACTTCCATTACAGGTTGAGGGTGATGGGCTTGAAGTAAACGAGGAAGTACGACTGCGATACCGCTACCTCGATCTTCGCAGAGAGCGTATGCAGAAGATCATGCGGCTTCGCTCCAAGTATTTCCAGGCAATTCGCGAAGAACTCCATAAAAGAGAATTTGTTGAGGTGGAAACACCACTCCTTACAAAAGCTACAAAAGAAGGTGCGCGTGACTTCTTAGTGCCATCGCGATTCCAACCTGGAAAATTCTACGCACTTCCGCAAAGCCCACAGCAATACAAACAACTTCTTATGACTGCCGGCGTTGAGCGATACTATCAAATTGCACGATGCATGCGCGATGAAGACTTGCGCGCTGACCGCGGATTTGAGTTCACCCAGCTTGATTTGGAAATGAGTTTTGTGAAGCAAGAAGACGTGATGAAAACCGTGGAAGATGTGGTAAAAACTGCGATAAAAACAGTTGGCGGAAAACTTAAAGATGAGACATTTCCGATATTTGAATACGCTGATGCAGTCAAAAAATTTGGCGCAGATAAATTTGACCTGCGTACCGAGGAAGAAAAAAAAGACGGAACACTAGCTTTTGCTTGGGTTATAAAATTTCCATTTTTCAAACAAGTTGATAAAGGAGATGTTGCTGAAGTTCGTGATGGAAAGAGTGGATGGACCTTTACGCACAATCCATTCAGTCGCCCGATTGATGACCATGTGGAATGGCATTTAAAAGGCGAGCATACCGGGGAAATTTTAACAACGCAATATGACTTAGTGTGCAACGGATACGAGGCTGGCGGCGGAAGTATTCGGGCGCATGAACCCGAGGTGTTGCGAGCAACCATGCGCACCATGGGATACTCTGATGCTGAGATTCAAGCGAGCATTGGGCATATGCTCGAGGCTTTTGAGGTTGGAACACCGCCACATGGTGGTATTGCGCTCGGACTTGATCGGCACGTTATGATTCTTGCCGGCGAAACTTCATTAAGAGAAGCGATTGCATTTCCAATGACCTCCACAGGTCGTACCGCAGTGATGGATGCACCAGCACCGGTTACTCAGGAACAGTTGGATGAGTTAGCACTTCAAATAAAGAAAGTGGAGAAAAAATAGACCCATGGACCGGAAACAAAAAGTTACACTCGCGCTCTTTTCATTGTTGTTAGCGATTCAACCGGGTTGGAACACGATTCAGCAGTACACACTGCATCCCGGAGTTCCGCAGTACCAAGAATCGCCCATTGCTATTCCAACAGAAGCAACAATTCCTGTTCCAAAAAATTCACGCAAATCAGCACTTACCGCAAAGGCGGCAATTGTCATTGATGTAGAATCCGGCGCGATTTTGTATGAGAAAAACCCCGATGTCCAACTCTATCCGGCCTCGCTCACAAAACTCATGACAGCCTTGGTGGCGCTTGACACCTACCCATTAGATAGAGAAATTACAGTGCGTGAGGAGAGTCAAGCGATCGGTAATACAATCAAACTCCAACAAGGTGAGGTCGTGACAGTGCAGAACTTGCTTAAAGGCCTACTTATTGCAAGTGGAAATGATGCCGCATTTACATTGGCCAATGCACATCCCGCGGGATATGAGGGATTTATCCAAAAAATGAATGAAAAGGCAAAAGATTTTCACATGGATCATACGGTATATCAAAATGCTTCTGGGGTTGAGCAAACTGGCCACCTCACCACCGTGCGCGACATGGCAACACTGACAAAGGAAGCGATGAAGATTCCATTTGTGCGCGAAACGGTAAAAACACGGACGTTTACTATTACCGATACATCAGGAAAAATTGTTCACCAACTTCTCTCGACAAATAAATTATTAGGTGTTGTAGATGGTATTGAAGGGGTAAAAACGGGATGGACAACAGATGCTGGTGAGTGTCTCATTACACAAACAACGCGCAATGGACATACAATAATAACGGTGGTATTGGGGAGTCAGGATAGGTTTGGCGAAAGCGCGACACTCATTTCTTGGGCCTTCACGCAATTTGGATGGAAACACTATCGTTTTGATGACTGAGTGGGTGTTGCGATGGCTTGGACGTATGCGTAAAAATTATGGTCACCGGTAAAAATATACACGGGCTGGAGATATTTTTGCGGAACATCTGAGTCATAGTACCCGAGGATAACATTTCGTACTGTTGCAGTAGAAAACCCAGTATCAATATATGCGACATATCCCTTACCACTTTGGAGTAACTCCCAAGCTTGTTGCACAGGAATGAGTGGGTATGTTTCAAACCCTTCATAATCTACTGGGGCGTGATTGTATGACATCTCAACAATATTTGCGCCATTTTCTGATTTTCCTGAGTAGATGAATCGAGCGTTTCCCTTTAATGGTTGAGCGCCGTAAATAGGGTATCGTTGTTTAATAGGCAGACGAAAAATGTCAACCTGGATGAAGTCTGCCTCAGAGTAACTTACGGCAGGAGCATACGAGATTCCAGAGGCTTTGAGGAACGTCACCTTCGCCTCGCCAGTCGCAATATCCGGGCTGGATAAATCAGCATTTTGAAGAAGTTCTCGCATGTTCGTGATTGCAGAAAGCTGTTGTGGGAGCGATTTTTTACTGAGAAATGCTGGATCGCTACCCCAGTCCACCTTCATGGTGAATTGTTTTGTAACAATATCGATATCGAGCGTGGCCGGGAGTGGTGAGGATCGTTTCCACCGGTAGATCGTTGTTGCGGTCTGTTCCGGTGGGAAAACAAATCCTAAAGTAGCTGCCAATGATTTTGCACTGTCCAGTGAAAGGAGGCCTATGGTTTGTTGCGGCATAAAGAAAACTGGCAGTTGATTAGTAAGTGGTGGAAAAGTTCCACTCTTTGTTTCAAGCGTGAATGCGGTTACCTGTGGGCCGGTTGACGGAAAGGTGATGGGCGGAAGAGTCCCAAAACCGTAGGTTGGACCCGGCGGTTTTGGAGGATTCAAGGTGGTATAAATGGAAACAGTTAAATTTAAAATAACACGGCCAATAATAAGGAAAACGAGAAAAAATGCGCCATATTTGATGAACAATCGCGCGCCAAATGCAATATCACTCAAGTTTGGGCCGGTAGATTTTGTGGGAATGGGCATGCCACCATCATAACAAACCATCGAGGATGGTGTAAGATAGCACCATGAAGACGGTCAGAACACGTATTGCACCATCACCAACCGGAATAGCCCATGTTGGAACCGCGTACATCGCACTTTTTAACTACGCATTTGCACATCAGCACGGGGGGAAGTTTATCATTCGCATTGAGGATACCGATCGCGCCCGTTTTGTTGAGGGTGCTGAGCAAGTGATTTATGATGCGCTTAAATGGCTTGGTATACCGCACAATGAAGGAGTCGATGTTGGTGGTCCGTATGCACCATATCGGCAGTCTGAGCGGTTGTCTATTTATAAAAAATATGCGGTAGAACTCATTGAAAAAGGCCACGCGTACTACTGTTTTTGTACTGCGGAAGAACTTGATGTGATGAGGAAGGAACAGCAGAAGCAGGGGAAAGTTCCCATGTACGATGGCCGTTGCCGATTGTTGGATCCTGTTGTTACGAAAAAGCGAGCTGAAGGCGAAAGACACGTGGTGCGATTACATATGCCAAATGAAGGAAAAACCGAGTGGGAGGACTTGATTCGTGGCAAGATTGAGTTTGAGAATGTTTTGGTTGATGACCAGGTGCTCATGAAGTCCGATGGTTTTCCTACCTATCATCTCGCGGTTGTGGTCGATGATCATTTGATGGAGATTACCCATGTGTTGCGTGGCGAGGAATGGATTAGCTCAACGCCAAAACACATCGTGTTGTATGACATGTTCGGGTGGAAGAAACCGGTGTTTGGACATATGCCGTTGTTGCGAAATGCCGATCATTCTAAGTTGTCCAAGCGAAAAAATGATGTTTCATTAGTGAGTTATATGCAGAAGGGGTATGTTCAGGAGGCCTTAGTAAACTTTTTGTGTTTGTTGGGATGGTCGCATCCGAATAATGAGGAAGTATTTGATCTCCAAAACTTTTTGAAGAATTTTGCGATTGAGCGTATGCAAAAAACTGGACCGGTGTTTGATTTCAATAAATTGAACTGGATGAATGGGGTGTACATTCGGGAAAAACTGGGGACTGCGGAGTTAAGGGGGAGGTTGGAACCGTTCTTTCCCACTGATTTTCCTCGAGACAAGTTCGATGCTATTCTGCCGTTGATTCGCGAGCGATTGGTGTTGTTATCTGATATAGAATCGCTTACTGATTTTTTCTACAGGGACTTTCAATTGGAAAAGTCCACACTTCAGTCAAAGAAAGTGGAGGATGGGGTAGTGAAAGAGCAACTGGAAAAGACAATCGAAAGTTTAAGAAACACTACAGAATGGAAATATGATATTGTTGAAGCCGCTGTTCGTGTGTTACAAGAAGCGAACACTTGGAATAAAGGACAGTATTTTATGTTGCTCCGCGTTGCAGTAACCGGAAAAACTGCAACACCACCGTTATTTGAAACAATCGAGGTACTTGGAAAAGACAAAACATTAGAGAGACTTACGCGCGCGCAAAAACTTTTTTCCTCACAAAAGTAAAGAGCAATATTGTAAGCGCGATGGCGCCAACACTCACATTAAAATACTTGATGTATCCATGATCAATTGAGTATCCCGCTAAAATATTTAAGATGAAAAAAGGAATACGGCCAAGAAGTTGAACAGCAGACAACGCTGAGGCGCGCAACGAAGAATCAAGATGCTTATTCACAATAATTGAGATCCATGGATCAGCGAATGCACCAAAAACTTCAATCATTATCATAAAAATGACCCCCGCTTTTCCGATGGGAAGAAAGAAGAACAAATATCCAAGTGACATCACCACACCAATCCAAAGAAGTGAAAAGTCGGAAAACTTTTTTCTAAATTGTGGTAACCAATGAACAACAGCCGCATCAACAAGACCAAGAATACCAAAAAGTATTCCCATTTCTTGTGGTTGAAATCCAAATGAAATGGCAAGTTGTGGTCGAGAAAATCCCCATTCATACAAAAGTATGAGGAGAAATGGAACAAAAATAATCATGAGAAATGGTCGAAGTTTTGGTGACCATAATGCCGTGAACCCACGAACTGCAAGCTCTTTGGAAGAATGGAGCGATTGTGCAACGCGCTCTTCAACAAAGAAAAACGAGACGATAAACGCAAGCAAGAGTGCGATTGCCATCGAGATATGTGGCAGGCGGAACCCAAGAGTAAAAAGATATCCTCCAACGGCACTACAGATCGCAAAGGTAATTGTCGCGAGTTGAAACTTCCGCGCCATTATCTTGTCAAATGTATTTTCTTGTTTATGTGCTTTAAGCGAGTCATACACAAGTGCCTCCAATGCACCGGACACAAATGCTCGACCTGCACTTTGGAGCATCACACCAATGAAAAGCATCCATCCGTTTGTCGCCGCGGCAATGATAACTCCACCAATCATGAGAAGAAAACTTCCAAGAATGACCGAACGCTTTCTCCCGAATCGATCTGCAAAAACACCCGTTGGATATTCAAGAAGAAGTGAAAAGAGTGTAAATGTTCCAAAGATAATGCCGATGTTTGTAAATGAGAGGAAATGTGACCAGTAAAAGTACCAAATTGCTTCAATAAACCAAGCGCTTTGGAGGCTGAAAAAGAGATAAAAGAGCCAAACGTTTTGCTTCATCCTGGTATTGTAGCGTATTTGGTGGTTACGTCTGGAATTACTGCGCAATAGGTTCTTTTCTTTAATATCTATTCATGATAGAATTTAACTATGCCATATAGAGATATATTCAAGAGGAGAGCGTGTCACAAAAGATACTATTCGAGAAATAAGAGATTATATTATGAGAAAAATAAAAGGAGAAAAGCTGAATTACTCGACTTTACAACCTCTCTTAAGCAAAAACCATGTGTAGACTGTGGTGTACAATATCCACATTATGCGATGGATTTTGACCATCGAGACAGCAAGACAAAAATTGAGACGATTAGCAATATGGCTATGCACCATGCCACTTCTAAAAAGAAGATATTAGAAGAAGTAAGTAAGTGCGATTTAGTTTGCGCGAATTGTCATAGAAAAAGAACGTATATGAGAAATCATTGCCCGGTCGGCTAACGGTAGGCCGCGTCTCTCTGAAAGACGTTATCATGGTTCGAATCCATGCTGGGCAGCAAGATTGGACGCCAAGCGACCGTAAGCCCTAAAATGTTCTAAGTTTGTTTGATAAAAACGTAATTTATATGAATAGGATTCGAACCGCAAAAATATATGAACATAGAGTCAATAGTCTCAATAATCGGACTTCTGGGGGGCGGTGGCGTTGTGGGTGCATATTTTAATCATTTATTTGAGAAAAAAAGAGAAATTGAGCTTCATTTTAGAGAAAGAAAAGAGGAACAATACAAAAAATTTCTTGAATATCTAATTGGGTTCTTTGTAGGTTGGGAAGGTCCTAAAAGAAAAAAGGAGTTTATGAGAGAACTCTATACCCACGCACCACTATATGCTTCCTCCGAGGTAATTAAGCTTTCTAATAAGTTTCTTGCCTGTTTCAGAGACAAAAAAGACCTGTCTCACGGGGGAAATAGTGATCAACTTTATCAAAAGTTGGTTTTAGAGATAAGAAAAGATATGGGTATTTGGAAAAAAGGAGAATTAACAGAAGAAGATATTGATATACAAAAACTTAACAGTTAACTATGAGCGCGAGACAGAATTTCCCAGCTGCTAGTTATCCTTTTTCTGATGAGATATGCTTCTTTATGGATAATCACCCTGAGTTTCTTACATCATTAAAACTTTCAAATGATAATCGATTTTTATATATACCACTTATTTTTATTTCGAGCACTCCTTCAACTCACCCACTTTTCAACGATCAGGTAATTGGGATGTGGTATATAGACAAAACAAATGTACGCGCTAATCATCTGCCATTTTTTAAACAAGATTTCGTAGTAAATAAAAACTCAAATCATATGGAATTCATTACTTTTACGACTGCTAAGATTGTAAGTCGTTTAAATTCCCCATATGTAAAATTAATTAATGATTTCTTCAGTGATTATGGCAATAATGGGCAGTATTATCATAACGGCAATAGGTGGGATCATCACTATAATTCGATGAATGATCTACCTAACGAACCAAGATTGAGAATAATGGCAACAAACCTTTTAAATCGGTTATAAGGACAAGGAGGTCTGTGACCGTCCCGCTCAGCATATGGATGATTTAATATCAACAGTCAACTACATTGTTAATCAAAGCGTTGAACTGAAAAATAAATATACGCACACTTCTTCTGCGAAAGTCGAATTTTGTTGTATTTTTTGTCAAAACGAAAAAGAGTATAAACAATTTACCGATTCGATAAAAATATTAGGTAGGGTTGTTGAAAGAACCGAAAGTGGTTTTACATATCTTTTAGATAAACCTCTTACAACAGTCGCCGGTCCTTTGCGATTAATAAAAATCAGAAAGCAAGATAATGAGCGAACTGAAAGAGGGGATGCTGACTTTAATACAAACTATCGGGAACTTAAGGAGTTCCATAAGGGAGATTCAAAATTTGAACTGATCAAAAGAGAATCATTCGAGATGCTTCGATTAACTGATCCTAAATTTGATGTGATGGTTTGTTTTTCAAATATTCCCAAGAGTAACATTTTAGGAGTAAAATTGTAGATATGTCCTGGAAAATAAAAACTTCAAAAGAAGTATATAAAAATAAGTGGATGACCGTTACAGAAGATGAGGTGGAGACTGATTTTGGCGAAAAGTTAATTTGTGGAGTAGTTCACAAAAAACCATTCGCCTTAATTATTCCTTGGGATGGAAAATTCTTTACTTTAGTCGGTCAGTATCGTCACGCAATTCAAAAATTTTCTTGGGAATTTCCACAAGGACATTTTGAACATCATTCCATCGAGGAAACAGCACGAATGGAACTAAAAGAAGAAACAGGCATCTCGGCTGATTCTATAAAAATGATCGGTCATTATTATCTGGGCCCAGGGCATCATTCACAAGAGTGTATGGTTTTCTTGGCGGAAAAGTTGACCAAAGGAAAACCTAGTTTGCAAGAAGGTGAAAAGGGAATGAAAACAATGAAAGTGACTTTTGATGAGTTGAAAGAAATGATAAAGACTGGAAAAATGGAGGATGGCCCAACTTTAGCAGCGTTATCAATTTTTTTAACTATTTATGATTCAGTAACATTTCAATTTCGGGTATGATTTTTCCTGATGGTAAAACTCCAGCAGAATCATTTACAATTTTTCCGGTTTGCACAAATCCAAACTTTTCATAAAACCGTATTGCCTTTTCATTATAAGAAGCCACATTAACATAAATATCTCTTTCATTTCCCAACCAATGCATCGCCATCTTCATCAATTTTCTTCCGATTCCTTTGTTTTGATATTTAGGCAGGAGGTATATAGCTCCTATTCTATTATTTTTTTCCTCTTTTTTTACACCGCAAAATCCAATAATAATGTTTTTTTCTTTTGCTACATATGTATGTATGGTCGGATCAAGAAATTGCCTTTTTCCTTCTTCGATTTTTTTCTTAGCTATTTTTGTAGTATCGTCCGGAAACTTATTTTCAATATCTTTTTTAGAGATACCAAATTTTTTATTGGGATATGTGACTAACCAAGTCAACTTTCGAATATTCCTTATGACATATACATCATTGGGGATGGCATCCACTATAGTGATGAGTCTATTGCCCATAAAATATTTTTCCCAATATACTAGTTTAACTCCACCTCTCTCTGTTTCTCCTTACCCATTCCATATGTGGTGGATCCATATCTTTTTCTCTATACCAATGTACATACCAATCGAGGACTTCTATTTTTTGAGCAGGACTCAATTTGTCTGTTTGATACCACAATTTTTGTGCAGCAAGGAGGTAAGTATAAACAAGATCTTCATGACCGTCACAAGAATCGGCAATTGCATAAAATCTTAGAGAAATATTGGTATCAAAGGCTATTTGTAACTGCTCAAGTATAAACTGTTCGTGCGCATTGGTTTTTTCTTCCGCCATATCCATGTATTATACATACCAAACTCGAGTATAATAATAGGGATACGAGAATGGGCTAAACTTGGATTAGCTCATACAATCAAAATTGTGGGTACATCACCCAAGTCTTGTTATGCCTAGAAGTCAAGAATATCAACGATTTTTAGATGTCATTCAAGGGCGGAAAAAAGATGATCTTTTGCCTCATGCAGAAACAACGGCAACCGCACAAGAAATTGGCTGGTGGAAACAGTTTCAAATAAGAAGAGCGATTCACCACGCCAGATATGGTGTTGCGACGAACGCTGAAATTCACTTGTTACATGAGCATGGAATTTCTGTGTCAAGAATGGCGAAGGTGAGAACTCAATCGCACGAAGAATAATCAATCTCGAGTATAATGAGCACATGCTCACCTTCACACAACATCTCAACTTTATGATCGTTTCTCTTATTTCGCACACAGAGGACAGAGTAACAACACGCGCGAACGCCGATGAGATTGAATCATTAGTAAAAACATATGGCGGAGTTGTGTGTGCAAATAGTGCACAAAATGCAGCTCGGGCAGATGGGGCAACGTACATTGGTACCGGCAAAGCATACGAACTGGCCGAACAAGTTGCAGCAGAAGAAATAAATGTTGTGGTCATAAACGACAATATTAAATCGAGCCAACTCTACGCACTCAAATCAATCTTTGAACAGAAAAAACCAAACATTCAGGTGTGGGATCGCACCGATCTCATCTTGCAAATTTTTGAAAAACATGCCTCCACTGCAGAGGCAAAACTTCAGATTAAACTTGCGAATGTTCGACACAAAGGACCGGAAGCTCGGGACATTAACGCGTCGTTGTCAAAACAGGGATTTGGTGTTGGAGCGCGTGGACAAGGGGAAACGAACACAACGCTTCTGCGGCGTATGTGGAAAGAGGAAATGCGAAGCATTCAGAAACAACTTGAAACAATGAGTTCAAATCGAGCGCAGCAGATGGAACATCGCAGACGCATCGGTTTACCAACAATTTCTATTGTGGGGTATACCAACGCGGGAAAATCTACACTATTTAATCTTTTGACCAAAAAAAACACCAAAGTAGAGAATGCGTTATTTGCTACGCTAGACAGCAGTGTTGGCAAATTTTATTTACCACACATGAGACGTGAGGCTTTTATTACCGATACCATCGGTTTTATTCAAAATCTTCCGACGGAACTTATTGATGCGTTCAAGTCAACACTCATGGAGACTGTGGGCGCAGATCTTTTGCTTCATGTGATTGATATGTCAGATGAACAACTGTGGGATAAGATTGCGGTTGTGGGAGAAATCTTGAAAAGTCTCAAGATGCAATCAAAAAAGAAGATCTATGTTTTTAATAAAATTGATACTGCTCCAAACATAAACATGGATCAACTTTCAGAACAGTTTTTTGAATTTCATCCGCAGTTTATCAGTGCAAAAAACGGACAGAGTATTCCGCAGTTAGTCGAAGCTATTCAAAAAGAATTGAGGTAGGAATTCATCCATTTCCTCTTGCTATAATATCTGCATGAATCTCGTCGTCTCCTCAGATGAAAAAACGCCGCTTACGGATTTTGTCATACACTACCTCAAATCAAAAGGCCATACACTCACCCTTCTCGGCGATCTTCAGGAGAAAAATGGCAAATGGGCAGAGATTGCAACGCAGGCAGCAAAGCTCGTCGCAAACAAAACAGTCGACCAAGGAATTCTTTTTTGTTGGAGCGGAACAGGAACCACGATGGCAGCAAATCGCATACAAGGAGTGAGAGCGGCACTGTGTTGGACACCAGAAATAGCAAAGCTCGCGCGCAAATGGAATGATGCGAATGTACTCGTGATGGCGCTCGTAAACACCACGAACAAAAACGCAAAGGAAATGATCGATGCATGGTTTTCCACATCTTTTGATGAGGAAGGACTCAACGAAGCGCACAAACTCGACGAAATATAAATTTCCATGAAAACACTTCTCTCAAAATATTTTCCATCGTTTGGTGTTCGCAACATTCCGCTCTACTATCTGCTCGCAATTTTTCTCAATGGATGGTTCATTCTTCCCAACTGGGTGTTTTACTTTGGTCAGTACATTTCTAAATCTGAAATCGGAATTGTCGAGGGTGTGGCGATCTTTGTCGGCATCCTATTTGAGGTCCCAACGGGCGCAATCGCAGACCTTATTGGTAAAAAGAAAACAACGCTATTGGGTAGTATGATCATCATCATTTCGTGTTTTGTGATTACCCACACCACAACGTTTCTTGGATTTCTCATTGGAAACACGTTGTCATTCATTGGGCTTTCTTTTCATTCTGGGACACTTGAAGCGTTTGCATACGATTCACTTGTTGAACAAAAAAAAGAGCAACATTACGGAGTGGTCACTGCGCGATATACCACCTTAGCAATTTTTGCAACGATTTTTTCAACGTTTTTTGGCGGAGTATTGTATAAAATAAATCCTGGATTTCCGTTTTATGGATGGGCGGTATTCCTCACCGTTTCAGTTGTCATAGCACTTTTTTCGCAAGAACCAAAAGTTGATACTCTTACCTTCACACTGAAAAGTTATGTAGACCATCTCAGAGAAGGGGCGCGTGCACTCTTTAGTAAAAACCTACAGAATTATTTAGTTCCGATCCTTGCAATATCCATATTTGTCAAACTGAATCAAGGAATCGTGCGTCAATCCATGGCCGCATACTTCACCTTTACTGGAGAAACATTTGGATATGTTCTTGCCGCTATCACCATTCCGGCAACGTTTTTTTCGTTTCATTTCGACGCGATACGATCATTCATAAAAGAAAGAGCATTGTTATGTATGACGATTGGAATATATTGCGCTGCCTTCTTTTTTGCGATATTTTTACATGGACCGGTCGCGGGATTTACGATTTTTCTTGCTATTACTACATTGTCGATACTATCAAGACCACTCATTTCGGTAATCATGAATAAAAAAATCGGATCAAAGCACCGAACAACAACACTTTCCACCGTCGCGCTTATCGCGCAAATTCCATACATCCTATTGGTCGTATTTGTTCCAGCTCTAACAGAGCTTTCGAATATTTCGCTTCTTTATTTAGGATTTTCGGCATTTATGGGAATCATGCTTTTGTTTAGTCTGCGATTTGTGAAAGCAGAAACATAATACTCGATGTATACACAAGAATCTGCTACGATAAACATGTGAAGAAGCAAACATTCTTTTTATTCATGTCGACCGTGGTAATTGCAAATGTCCTTTATCTTGATGGTGTACTGTTCCAATCACGCGACAAACAACAATCGCAACAATTACTATCATCCACACAACCCCAGACAATACCCGTTGAGATAAAGAATAAAATCGATGGCTTAACTGCCGATATCACAAGTCTTACTACACAAATAGCACAACTCAAAATAGATATTGAAAATGTTCAGTCAAAAAAATCAGAACCAATCCAACAAAAACAACAGTCTCCTTCCACTACTACGGCAACTTCAGCCAGAGAATACTACATTCCATTGGGGACTGGTTCCACAACAAACAATCAATGGGAGGATGTTGCGGGCGCGGAGACATATCTTGATCCCGCTAGCTATACCGGAATTCGACATGTCTATTTTGAGGCAAGTCTGCGTATTCCCGTAGCAAATGGGACTGTCTATGCACGGCTGTACAACGTGACGGACAACCATCCGGTGTGGTACAGCGAGGTGTCCACGAGCAAAGGGACAAGCACGAGAATGGTGTCCGAAAATATTACGCTCGATAAAGGAAACAAGCTTTATCGTGTGCAAATGAAAACATCGTTACAGTATCCATCGTATCTTGATTTTGCGCGAATAAAAATTGAGGTGAAGTAGATATGGATTTTCCTTCAACGTATATAAGTTCCTCACTTAAAGATGGAAAAGTCGAAGTAAAACAAATTCCATTCCTTAAAGAAAAGCTCACATCACAAACGATTGTTGTGAAACCTATGTATATGGGATTGTGTCGTGCAGATATAAAAGAAGTCGCATCAACGCGAGATATTCCTGGAGATCGTGGACCACTTTTTGGTCATGAATTTGTTGGAGAAATTATTTTTTCTGGTGATCAAACGGGATATAATCAAGGACAAATTGTGACATTTAATCCAAACATTACACCCAAGAGAACAACGGGGTTTGCTCAATACTTTTTTATAGAGGGTGACAAAGATACACTAGAGAGAACTCTAACTTTATATACAAAAACAACTCCTTTAGATCCGCCATGGTTATCTGAGCCATTTGCGTGCATTGTTCATTGCGTAGATGTACTTTCAATGCATTTACATAAAGAAAATTATTCTGGTGATAAAGTTGGGATCATTGGAGCTGGGAATTCAGGATTAATGTTTGGGATGATGTTAAGAAGTTTGGGCGCTGAGGTTTCTTTTTACAATCGCGGAATTGTTCGTCGGGAATTCGCTGTAGATAAAGGGTTCTTTTCTAAAGAACAGATGAAATCTTTTAATAGTATTAATGGAGATAAAGATCAATATTATATTGTTGTGCTCGTCCCAACAAAGATTGATCAAACAACATTACAATATGCCGTTGATCTTGTAAAAGAAAATGGAACAATTTTACTCTATGGGGGAACTCGAAGAGGTGATGTGTTGGAAGGAGAACCTCAAAGTGTTGATATTGATAGGGTTCGACGCAATGAAAATTACGTGCCAGTAACCACAAATGGTAAACATATCTTTATTTCTGGAGGGTATGGTTGTACGCGTGCTGATTTTGAAAAAGCCATTGCACTATATTCACAACACCATGAAGAATTTCCTTTGGATAAATTGATATCAAGAGTTATTAGGCTTGAGGATTTACCACAACTTATTAATACAATGGCTTTTGGATCGGTGGATTATCCTGGAAAAGTACTTATTCTTTCATAGTAATACGAGTTATGTATATTCTTTTCTAAAAGAATTCATACATCGTCGTATTGTTCGTTGAAAATCATCAAGAGATTGGCTGTGTAACCAGCATTCTGCAAGCCAAAGTCCCGGTTCTTCCCATGAGGCAACACCAATATTCGCTTCTCCAATGCAATCAAGATTTATCGTCATGTTCAAATCTAAAAGCGCTTGTTCAAAAGCGTCAATTTGATCTGATCTGAGCGGATGTTGTCCAACGAGATCCGCCAATAAACTTCCCTCTCTCCACTCAACGGCAAGTCCAATCACTTTTGACACTCTATTTTTTACAAGAAAACAAGGTTCTGGAACATAGGGTCGAAGAGAGCTTTTTCGAAGAAGTTGATAGGCGGTGTATTCGTCATATGCCATTTGTGTTTGGTCTTGCGGTTCTTCGGAACTCTCGTTTACTTCTCTCACAATTTTAACAGCATAAGTGAGACGACCGTCAGTAAGGGGATATATAATTTTTTGAGCACCAGAAGCGGAGCGATATTGGGTATTTTCTCGCAGTTCTTTCAATTCAACCATTGGAAATTCATGCGACATAACTCGAGAATTGTATCTCAAATATGAATCGAACTCAATATTTGATCTCTACATTCTTTTCCCAAACAATTCCCAAAGTTCTGATATACTCAAACTATGCCGGATCAGATTCAAGACATCAAATCAGCGGTCGACATCATCCAGCTCATCAGCGAGCATGTCCATCTCACAAAAGCAGGAAAAAACTTCAGAGGATTATGCCCATTTCATTCGGAAAAAACACCGTCGTTTTTTGTAACGCCAGACATTCAACGATTCAAGTGTTTTGGATGCGGAAAAGCCGGCGATGTGTTCAATTTTTTGCAGGAATATGACTCGCTCACCTTTGCAGAGGCGCTTCAACAGCTCGCCAAACGCGCGGGCATTACATTAGAAAAACATATTTTTAGCCAAGAAGATGTCCATCGCCAGAGGCTTTATGAAGTACTCAGTTTAACGCGTGAGTACTATCACTATGTTCTTACGGAGCACAAGCTCGGGCAGCCAGCACGCGACTACCTCAAAAATCGTGGGATCACACAGGAAACCATCACCACGTTCAAGTTGGGGTATGCGCTCAACGCATGGGACGCATTGTGCAAATATTTGATCGATAAAAAATCGTACACACAGCGCGAGGTTGAGGATGTTGGCTTGGTGGTGCGCAATAGTGCAACAGGCAACACATATGATAGATTTCGTGGACGTCTCATGTTCCCGCTGACGGATGCTCAAGGGAGGGTAGTGGGATTTTCCGGTCGTGTGTTGGATCCAGAAATTAAAGAAGCGAAATACATCAACTCGCCGGAGACCTTTTTGTATCACAAGAGTGAGCTACTATTTGGCTACTCAACTGTAAAATCGTTTATTCGCAAAGAGGAGGAAGTCATTGTGGTTGAGGGGGAGATCGATGCACTGTCCTCGTACCAAGCTGGTGTGAAACACGTGGTGGCAATTAAAGGGTCGGCCTTTACAGATCAGCACGCAAAACTTTTGGCACGGACGGTCAAACATGTCATTCTTGCATTGGATGCGGATGCAGCGGGAGTGGAGGCGACTCGGCGGGCGATTGAAATTGCAAAGCCGTATGAGTTAAATATTCGTGTTCTCGCATTGATTGGCGGAAAAGACCCGGATGAGATTGCGAAGGAAAACCCCAAACTTTGGCGGGAGATGGCGAAGAAAACGATCTCTGTGTTTGAGTTTTTATTGAACGCGGCGTTTGAAGGACAGGACTTGAAAACGGGTGAGGGGATGCGTGTGGCAACACAGCAGGCCGTTCCGGTTCTCGCCTCAATCAATAATGCGGTTGAACAAGCGCATTATATTGAGAATGCCGCAGAACGATTGGGTGTGCGTCAGGACGTGCTTGAAGTGGAACTGAGGAAATATATCGCAAAGCAGCGGTTGGGCGGAGGTCTCTATACACGGCATGTTCCTCAACCTCAAAAAAAGAAGGAAATGCAGGCGGAACAGCGTGTAACGAAGGTTGAACGATACCTCCTCTCGCTCCTTTTGCATGCTAATCAGGAGTTTGTGGAAAAGGCACTAGATGACCTAGGAAAAGAACCATTTTTAGATTCAGCACTCGAGAAACTTCGTGTACATCTCACAGTCTATACAAAAAAGCACACGTTTTCTCTTCAACCATTTTCTCGGAGTGTTCCCCAGGAACTTCAACAAGTGCTTTCTGACGCATATCTTGAGCAAGAGTTTGAACGCGATCAAGAAATTGAGGATCACCTCGAGAAAGAATGGACGCAGACTTTAGCGTTGTACAAGCAGGAGCGACTCACTCTCCATTTAAAGCAGATAGCAGACGAGATGGATTTACTCGAGAAAAAGAGCGAACAAACCGAGGAAGATCAGCAAAATCTCGAGAAACTACAGAAAGAATTTGTTCGGTTGAGCATAGCTCAAAAAAGCTAAAACATTGCACATACCCTTTGTTGCGTAACCGCCTCTCATCTGGTACACTTCGCACATGCCACTTTCCCCGTCCCAAAAACAGCAGATCGAAGACCTCACAAAGCGCGCAAAAGCGCAAGGATACATTACGCAGGAGGAGATCCTGAATGTATTCGTGTATCCGGAAAACTACATTGCAGACCTCGATAAACTCTACGACAAACTGTTTGCCACAGGCGTTGACGTGTTTGAAAACGTTGCCGAGGAGGAGATGAAGCAGGATGCCACGCTCGTTTCAGATCTGGAAAAGGAGTTGGAGTCGCTGTCATCTTTAGAGGATAAATCGGTTGCTGATCCGGTTCGCATGTACTTGCGTGAAATTGGCCGCATTCCACTGCTCACTCGTGAGGAAGAAATTGATCTTGCTCAGCGCAATGATCAAGGCGATCCCGATGCCAAGAAAAGGCTGATCAATGCAAACCTGCGTCTTGTTGTTTCCATTGCGAAAAAATACATTGGCCGTGGTATGACTTTCTTGGACTTAATCCAAGAAGGCAATAAAGGGTTGATTCGTGCTGTAGAAAAATACGACTGGACTAAAGGATTTAAGTTCTCCACTTATGCAACATGGTGGATTCGGCAGGCTATCACGCGTGCCATTGCAGACCAGGCTCGCACGATTCGTATTCCGGTCCACATGGTTGAAACCATCAATAAGTTGATGCGCATTTCACGGAAGTTGATGCAGGATTTGGGCAGAGAGCCGGATGCGCAAGAGGTTGCGGATGAGATGGGTGGCATGGACGCAGACCGTGTCCGCGAGATCTTGAAAATTTCACAAAAGACCACATCGTTGGAGACGCCAATTGGTGATGACAATGATTCCTATTTAGGCGATTTTATTGCGGATGAGACACAAACTTCGCCGTATGACGCAACCAGTAAACGGTTGTTGAAGGAGAACATTGAGGAAGTATTATCGAGTTTATCCGATCGCGAGTCCAAGGTGTTGAAGATGCGGTTTGGACTGAATGGTGCAAGGCCGATGACATTGGAAGAGGTGGGCAAAAAGTTTGGCGTGACTAGAGAGCGTATCCGCCAGATTGAAGCGAAGGCGTTGCGCAAGCTGAAACACCCAAGCAAGCGAAAGATGTTGCAGGATTATTTAGAGTAAAATTTCTGTTTTTATCACTTCTCCGGATATGTTTTGCATGTTAAAATACCCTGTTCTTTAATAAACGATCCCCGATAGCTCAATGGTAGAGCAGGAAGCTGTAGAATGCTGCAGCCTTCTTCAGTAATGAAGAATGGAAACACAGGGTGAATTCAAGGAAGCCTCTGCTTATAAAAATAAGCGTGGTAATCTTGAGCCAAGCTTGGTGAATGAGATGAAAGTAGCCAAGTGGGTGCAGAGACTAGGAGTGAGGACTCAACCAATACTCTCCACGAGCGCCCTGCTCCGTTTAACATTTGAAAGAATGTTATGCGGATGAAGAGATAGTCCACACGATGCGGAAACGTATTGAGAATGTGTAACTTCAAGGTTCGAGGTCCGAATCCTCGTCGGGGAGCATTCGTTCGCTTATTATAACCACACGAAGTGCTTGTAGTGATGCGATAATCGGTGGGTAGTTGATCTCCACAATTTGTTTATTTTTCACCATTAGTCGATCAAAGAAAAAGCGTAGGTAGTGTCGTTTTAGGAAGAATGGTGCATCTGTGTATGTTTTGCCTACATTGCGAGTAAAGGCTAACACCTCATCAAGGACATCCATATCTATACGGCTTCTATTTTCAATATCTTGCATGCGTTCTTGGATGAAGTTGAGTTGGGATTGGATTTCTTCATGCTTACGCTTGAAAACATCACGTTCGATGGTTCCCTCTAGTAAGGCATCCTCAAGCTTGTTACGTTTCAATTCAAAGGCAGTTTTTTGGTTTATGCAGCCTTGAAGATCAGATGCGGCTCTCTCTCGGCTATTGTTGAGGTAGTCCCTGGCTTTTTGGGAGACAGCATCAATAAATTCTTGGCTAAATTCGATGGAGTTCAAGGTTTCTTGGACTTGTTTTTCAAGTTCTTCAACGTCTATGTATGGGGCAGGACAGCCGTTACGATCAAGTTTAGGGCAGTGGTAGTAGCCGATTTTACCGCCACGCTTCTTAAACTTAACGTGCTTGTGCCATTCGGCGGTGTAACGTTGACCGCATTCGGAGCAGTAGATAAAACCTCTTAGAAGGAATTGGTGGGTTCGCCTTCGCATCAGGAAGTCTCGATTTTTGGCTAACACATATTTACAGGTTTCAAATAATTCTTTTGTGATAATGGGTTGATGTAATCCTTTTTTTGATTCTCCATGCCAGCGGATGATGCCGTGGTAAAAGGGGTTATTCAAAATGGTATCGATTACGCTGTGACCAAGAGGCGTGCCGGTTCGTGAAGTTATGTTTTGCTCAACTAGCCATCTTTGCATCTCAAAGATTGAGTAGTTGCCAGTGGCGTACATTTCAAAAAGTTGCTTAATGATTGGTGCTTCATACGGATCAGGCTCACAAGTCTTACGTTCCCTGTCACCACCCACGCTTCGGTAGCCGATAGGCGGAGGGGTAGGTTGCCAGCCTTCTCGGAACTTCTGCATCAGGGCATCTCTGGTGCGTTGGCTGTTCACTTCGCTTTCCCATTGGGCAACGCTGGCAAAAATGTTAGGAATGAGACTCGTGCCTTCAGTCAGGTCACCTTCATTAACTGAAATAAGCTTAATGTTTCTGCTCTTGAAATCCATGAATAGTTTGGAGAAATCTGCTACGTTTCTGGCAAAGCGGTCAATTTTATAGATGATTATGGCTTCGATTGTATTGGTGGTTCCAAGCTTACTTATGGCTAGAAGCATCTCTTGAAGGGCAGCACGCTCGGTTGTACGGGCACTCTTGCCGTCATCGATAAATACTTGCTTTGTGTGGTAGCCCCTCATCTGAGCATATTCTGCACAGGCTCGCTTTTGGTTCTCGATGGAAAAGCCTTGCTGGGCTTGCTCATCGGTGCTTACTCGTAGGTAGATGTAACAGTTTTTCATAATTATGTTTAAGAGTGTTGATGCACCCAACCCATATCAGGATTTCTCCTGAATATCAAGCCAATTCATCATTTGCTTGAATTTAACTAGTAATTTTTTGTCGCCACAGATCATTATTGTGAGAGCACGGTCAGAAAGTGGGTCAATTCTTGCTCTAAGGGCAATTTCGACAAGCTCGTCGAGTTGAATGGCAGCGATTTCTGACCAAAAAAATGCGGTTTTATTATCATAGCTTTGCCTCTCAACGAAATTGAAATCGTTAATTGCCTGATATAACTTCTCGATTTTTCTTGCGATCTGGTTGTTTCGATTAGCTATCATATTTATTCACCTCCTTTCGTATAGTTACTTATATGTACATAGTTACTATTAGTGACTATTAGTTTCATTTAAGTCAGTATTTTTATTAAATATCTGTTCTATCTTTTCGTAGTCTTCGTCAGTTAGTAATTCTTTGGAGGAGGATTCAATTTTCTCAATAAGTGATGGCGGAAGCTCGCCAACTTCGACCTTGTCTTTTAACATGTTGAGAAAAGAATGAGAAACCTTATCACTAAGTTTCTGCCAGTCACTTTTTTCGAGAACAGCAAAACAACACGCCCAGTTGAAATCACGGAGCTTGGGAGGTTGAAACCAAAGACCACCATCAGGCTTGACGGAAATTCGACAAAACCTTATTTCAAATTCATCATTAATACGGAGGGTGACCTTTCCCCAAACGTATTTACTTAATTTGAGGTCAATAATTATTTGGGCTGTATCAAGTATTTTATTCATATTTATTTTTATATTTGGCTCTAACTGAGAACGTTTATTTGTTTTGATAGATCATTTGCTTGAGATCCTTTTGGGCACTGTAAAAACGGTGCGGTTCCACAAGTGCTTTATATGCTAGAAATTTCTCTGTTAAATCCTTACGATGGGAGGATTCCTCAAAAAGAAAAACCATCCGTCTGGGGTTGGTGGTATTTAATCCAACGAAAGGAATGGATTCGCAAAGTAGGTAGCTGGCAAGTTGAAATGAGTCGGTAGGAAACGAAGTTTTATTCATATTTATGGTTAGTCTTTTTATGAGCCTTTGGTTTGGCTGTCAGCTTTTGATGTCTGATCTGCATGAACATTAGGTTGACCCACTGTTCAGCAAGCTGGTCGATCAAAACCTGTTTATTCTCAATTTTCATGCTCATATATACCCTCAATTTACTGGGTATAAAGGCATAAGTATGTGTCAGTGTTTGGGGAGGAAAAGTGTTACGAAGACTTAATCCATTTTTTGTAGCGGTGGTAGAGAGTTTTTATATAGTCCTCATCGTCTTTGTCTAGTTTGGCAGTGATCTCTCTGAAAGTAAGCTTGTGTTTATCTCGAAGCTCAACGATTTTCTTTACCAGTTCAAAATACTCCCATCTTGGGATTTTGACTTTGGGTAATTCCAGGGCTTCCATGTCGAAAGCGATTGATTTCCAATTCTTTTCAACCCATTCAATAAATTTGGTCTTTGCAATCTTTTTGGTAATAACAACTCTAACTTCACGCCGCTTACCTTTTGGAGATGTCTTTTGCAGGAGGACATCAGGTGTTAATCCAAGCGACATCTTTTCAATACCAGGCTCTAGGAAGAGAGGAGGAAAAGCTTTGTTGAGAATATATGACTTCATTTCTCGAAACAAACTTTGAGGTAAATCGAATTGGTCAAGAAGCCCATTTATCTGCTTATCCGTAGGATTTCCTCCCTCTTTGAGATCCTTACGGATATTATTGATCATACTTTCAAAATGAGGATCTAATTCGAGGATCCATAGCAATTTTTGATAATCCTCAGTAACCCATTTTTCGTTTGCCAATTTGATCTTCTTCATATTTATACTTATGAGCGTGGAATTAACTTCCAGACTATGTATAATTATGTATAAGTTATGCAATCAAGTCAAAAGCTTCTTAGAATCAGTCAGGCAGCTGAGATGTTGGGAGTAAACCCAGAGACATTACGCAGGTGGGATCGTGAGGGCAGGCTTAAAGCTGTCAGGTTAGGTAAAAGGAGAGATAGAAGATACAAACTTGAAGACTTGCAAAAACTTATTAAAACAAAGGGTGAAATCTAACTTAGAAATCAAAAAGGTCTTTCACTTGCACTCCCAAACCTCGGGCGATTTTGATTAAATACCTGACACTGGTATTGACGTAGCCGTTCTCGATTTTGGCTAGGTACGAGACGTTTGAACTTGCTTTATCAGCCAAGTCCTCCTGTGTCATTCGCTTGGACTCTCTGATCTTTTTAATTGTCAGCCCAAGTTTCTTTCTCTCCCTCTCAAAGGGATTGTCTTGAGTATATCCTCTCATCCTTTTATTGTGCTTAGACTTGCCATATATCACCATTCCATATATGGAAACATTTATGCTAAACTAAGCCTGGTATTAACCAAGAAATGGAGGTGAAACAATGAAAAATAAAAAGATAATCTTTATAGTGATTGGGATTATTGCAGTCATGGGTTTAATTGGAGCGGTAATTGAAAAAACAAGCCCTTCTACTACGACTAGTCAGTCGCAAGCAACCCAACAGGAAAGTATTCAAAACACGCCTACACCGCTCGAAGAAGTAAAGGATAAAGTTGTTGCTCTAAGTCACAATGAGCTTCTTAAAGCTACTAAAGGAAATCCTAATGAAGTTTTGAGCAAGAAGTATGAGATGACTTTGTATCTCGAGCAAGCTCCTACGGATACGCAGGCAGAGTTTATGTCCCAACCTGACGACAACAGTTCGGATACGATACTGGTAACTTGCAACATGAAGCCGAACGACCTGAAAAGGCTAGATGGAGCGTCTGCTCAAAACAGAAACTATAAACCGTACAACCTTAATGTCACTTTTACCAAGTACGACAGCAAAGTCGGTCAGTATTATCAGGCTGTGTGTGATATTAAGCTGTAAGTCTGCTCCCTGCCTTCAGCATGCCGCCTACTTGGGTGGTTTGCTGATATAAGGCTCACCAAGTGGCACACAAGCGGTGGAAGCTGTTGAGATGATCAACTATTGTAATTAGGTTGAACCTCTCAGACAATGGCGACAAGAGGGTATACGAGGGCTGCCTTGATCTTGATACAATGAGTGTATGAGCGTGAAATCCGACAAATACTACACTATAAAAAGAGGGTTAAGATCTACCGTAATTCGAAAAGAGAAATTTCTTCAGGCAATGGATAGTGTTATGGGAAATGTATTAGCGGCTTCTCAGATTGCTGGAATAAACAGGGATACTGCATATACTTGGCGACATGACGACAAAGTATTTTCGGAAAAATGGAGTCATATCCTTTATGATTCAATCGACCAGAGAATCGATTTGGCATATGACAAGCTCGACGAGGCGGTGAGAAAAGGTAATATCAGAGCAATAATTCACACTTTGAAGAAGTTTCGACCAGAGGTTTATAAGTGCTAACAAACCACTTCTTTCTCATTCCTTTAGGTGTTCAAAGATGTATAATTATGTGTAACTTACAGAATAAGTATGAGTATGAAAAATACAAAACTAGAATTACAGTGGCCGAACAAAGACAAAGCCTTGTATTTTGATGTCTCTTCTGGTGAATATGAATGGGTAGATAGAAAGGATCCTCGAGTTAGCGAACCACGTATTTTAGTTGAAAAACAACAGTATGGTGACAAGGACACAGAAAATCTTCTAATAAAAGGAGACAATCTTCTTGCTCTTAAGGCATTACTTCAAGACTTTCAGAGAAAAATAAAACTCATCTACATTGATCCTCCGTACAATACCGGAAATGCTTTTGCTCAGTATGATGATGGTTTGGAACACTCGATATGGCTTGGTTTAATGAAAACACGCATTGAAGCTTTGTATAAATTATTATCACCCAATGGTTCAATGTGGATTAGTATCGACGATGACGAGTGTCACTATCTGAAGGTGATGTGTGATGAGATATTCGGTAGACATAACTTCGTATGTAGTGTTGTCTGGCAAAAGAAGTATGCGGCTGCAAACGATGCTAGAGGAATTCCAGACGCACATGATTACATTCTTGTTTATCAAAAAAGTGCCTCATTTAGTAGGAATTTGTTACCTCGATCTTCAAAGCAGGATTCGCTCTATAAATATGACAGTAATGACGGCAAAGGATTATGGCGTTCTGATAACTTATCTGTAAAGACTTACTCAAAGGCTTACGATTACCCCATCACAAATCCATTAACCGAGGCATCTTACAATCCTCCTAAAGGCCGTGCGTGGTTAACAAATAAAGAAAACATGGCAAGGTGGATTGAAGATGGAAGAGTCTTTTTTGGACAAAGCGGTAAAGGAGCACCTCAACTCAAGAGATACTTAAATGAGGTGCAAGGTGGAGTTGTTGCTACAACTTGGTGGACACACGAAGACGCAGGGCATAACGACGAATCTCGTAAAGAAAGTAAGGTGTTGTTTGGTGAAGAGCCATTTAGCACGCCAAAGCCCGAGAGGTTGTTGCAGAGGATAATTACTTTATCTTCGAATGAGGGTGATTGGGTACTTGATTCATTTGCCGGTTCGGGTACAACCCCTGCAGTAGCACATAAAATGGGTCGTAAGTGGATTGCGATTGAATTAGGCAACCATGCAGAGACTCATATTATTCCAAGAATGGAAAAGGTTCTGAGTGGTAAAGATAAAGGTGGCATAACTGACACTGTTGATTGGAAGGGCGGAGGTGGATTTAAGTATTTTGAGCTTGGTGACAGCTTATTTGTTCGTGATGAAGAGTTGAGATTTACTGTGATCAATCCCAAGATGTACAACGGCTCACTAATTCGTGCAGTGCTAAAAGTTGAAGGATTCAAACTTTTTAATCCCGACAATGGTCTACATGGTCTATCTGGTACGACAGCGGCGCATGTGACTGAGCAATACTTAAGTCAAGATTATGTCGACACATTGGTCAATGAGATCAATGATCAGGCTAAGTTCATAGTTATTTATGCCAAGACAGTATCCAGTAAACTAAAATTGCCCGATAATGTAGAAGTTAAGAGAATACCTGACATTCTTTTGAAGAAATTTACAGTATGAAACCACAAAAGATAAACGAAAAAATCATCAAGGAATTGAACTTGCGTAAACCGCAAGAGCATTCTTTGACAAAACTCGATGCTTTAATGTCTGCCTTTAAGATTGGCGAGGATCCCAAGGATATTGAAGCTAAGCTCACGGGCAATCTGAAGTTTGACACCAACTTCCCCTCGTTTACATTTAATCTAGCAACAGGTGTTGGTAAGACTCGCCTCATGGGTGCCATGATCGCTTATCTTTACTACACCAAAGGACTCAAAGATTTCTTCATTCTCACACCCGGTGAAACGATTTACACCAAGACAATTGATAATTTCACCAACGGAAGTAAGAAATATGTCATGCAAGGTTTGACTGACTTTCCGATGTTTAATCTGGTCACAGGTGAAAACTATGCTTATGCCGACTTTGGTAATAAACTTTTTGAGGCAGTAAACATTTACATTTTTAACATCCAGAAGATTTTTAATGAGCGTAAGGATGTAGAGTTTCGCTTCCACAAATATCAGGAGACTTTGGGATCGAGTTTTGCAGAACTTCTGCAGAAGAAGGACTTGGTCATCTTGATGGACGAAAGCCACCGTTACCGTGGTACAAAGTCGCTGGCAGCCATTAATCATCTCCAGCCTGAGCTAGGATTGGAGTTTACGGCTACTCCGACTAGCACCAATGTGGTGTATAGCTATTCTCTGGCAGACGCTATCAAAGACTCCAAGTTGGCACTAGAACGGCTGGCTAACGGTGGAGCAGATGGCGGGTATATTAAGATCCCTGGTGTGGTTGCTCGAAGCGACAACTTTGCCTACGAGGGTGACATTGATCGCATCAAACTTGAGGATGGCATTAGGTTGCATCGGGAGAAAAAAGCACTGATTGAAGAATACTGCACCAATAATAAGCTGAAGATGATTTTACCAGTCACGCTGATCACCACCAAGTCGATTCAACATGCCAGTGAAGTTAAGGAAATGGTAACGAGAAGTGACTTTTTTGGTGGGTACTACAAAAATAAGACTCTGGTGGTCACGAGCGAGAGTGAAGTGGATTCGATCAACCAACTACTTCGTTTGGAGGAACCACCACCCATCAACCAGAACGAGATTGTCATTCATGTCGACAAGCTGAAAGAGGGGTGGGATGTTCGCAATGTGTTTACAATCATTCCCTTCAGAGCTTCGATTAGTAAAACCCTTATTGAGCAGACCATTGGTCGAGGACTTAGATTGCCCTTCGGCGAACTAACAGGGATTGAGTCTTTGGACTCGCTCGACATCATTTCCCACGACAACTATGCTCGTGTTTTGTCTGTCGCTCACGAAGTTGCCGAAGGCATTATGGTCAAGGAGGCAAAGGATCGAGAAGAGATGAAGGTGGTTAAAGTTGACCCGACAGAAAATAAGAAGCTGTGGATCCGTATTCCCAGAGTTGAGGCAAAAGTTTACTCATCCAATAAGTTGGACTACTTTCCTATTGTCATGCGGTTGGATGAATTGAAACACATCAATCCGAAGCTCATAAAAGCAGATATTGTTACTGGTCAAAGGCAAGAGTTGGGTGACATTAGTTCCAAAGAAGAAATTGATCCAATCAATCGTTTTGTACGCCTTCTCATCTTAGAGATGTCAGAATTAGATCCAGCAGTCCACAAGGTAGTTCTCCAGAAGATCATCAAACATTACCTTGATCAACTCAAGGTTGATGGAGAAACCCTCTCCAAGTTGGTTAGATTGCATGAGCAGACGATTCTGGATGACCTACTGCCCCAGATTGAGCAAAAACTGCAGGAGGAGACCAAGATTAAGTTCAAGGTCTTAGATGAAGAACTTGGTTTTGAACCATACACCAAGGCAGTCAAGGCAAGCTCTGAGGCTTTGGATAAAGATCAGGTGAGCGATGCCGAGTCTCGTGGCAATCTGATCAATGGCTACGGCAAAAGCGTTTATGACACCTATGTCTTTGATTCAGCTCAGGAAAAGCTTCTCGCCGACTCTCTGGATGCCGATAAAACGGTTAAGAGTTGGGTTAGGCTTCGCACTGGTCAACTTCCGATTAAATATGTCTATGGCAACTACAACCCTGACTTTATTGTCGAGAGAAGTGACGCAAACTACCTAGTTGAGGTCAAGGATAAGTCGAAGCTGGACAAAAGGGATCCTGAGGTCTTCTCAAAGGCTCACAAAGCGGAGGAATGGTGCAAGATGGTCACAGAGGCTACTGGGAGGCAATGGGTCTACAAACTGGTGCCACACTCTGCTGTGGAGCGAATTAACAGTTTTGAGGCAATTATTAGCAGTGCATATAAAGTTGAAGGTCAGATATGAAGATTCTAAGCGTATCGGTAACTGGCTATAAATCAGTTCAAGAAGAAACGGTACTCTTTTTAAGAGATAACCTTACTTGCTTTATTGGTGCAAACGAGCACGGAAAAACTAATTTACTCAATGCCATTCATAAAATCGGCGAACAGAAACTCGATCCGGCTGATGCTAATTCTGTTCTATCAAATAAGGGGATTACGGAGCTTCCAAAAATATCTTATGAGTTGAAATTTGAAGATACTGATAAGCAACAAGTAAAGGAGCTGTTGGATGAACAGTTGAAGGTGCTTGAAGCAGCGATTCCTTCAACATCACCATCGCCATCACCTTCTCCGGCTCCTGAGGATGAAGAAGTTGAACCTGAATCCACAACACCCGACAGCAATCAATCAAGTCCCAAACAAATGATCAAGCAGCTGTTGAAAGACATTGGATCAGGAGAGGTTGCGATCAAGCTGCATATTGATACCACCTCAAGAAAGTATTCATACAAAGACATTGACAATTTATCTGTAATTTCTCCTGAGTTGGTGGCAAAGCTTGAGAATTTACTCCCCAAGGCTTACTTGTTTGCACCCAGCAATCAAATAGCAGATGGTGTGACACCAGCAGAGCTAGAGGACAGTAAATTTGTAGAATTTCAGGGACTTATCAAACTTTCTAGTTTCTGGAACAAAAAGGCAGAACTATTCAAAGACGGATCAAATTCTGTCGGCTTACGCACACAAGCGTCAAGGAAACTAACCGAGGAAGTAAAGAAACTTTGGTCACAAGGGAAAAGTGATTACAACTTTATTATCAACTTAGACAGTGGCCCGAAGTTGTCGCTTGCTATTGAAGACAACACAGGCAACTTTGATTCACCATCATCGAGAAGTCTTGGATTCAGAGCATTTTTCTCTTTCTATTTGGCTATTTATGCGTACACAAGCAGTGTCTCACCGTCTGGTTACATTTTCTTATTTGACGAACCAGATATTCATCTTCATCCAGAAGCACAAAAAGATCTCTTGAGGGAGTTGAGAAATCTAGGAAAATCGAACCAGATAGTCTTTGCAACCCACTCACCGTTCATGATTGATAAAAATAACTTACTATCTACGGTCGTAATTAAAAAACAAACCGTACAAGAACAACCTAAAGGAACAAAAGTAATACACAAACCCTACTTAAGTAATTGGTTGGCTGTCAGAGAGACCTTGGGGGTTATGATGAGTGACACCTTGCTTTACGCTCAAAAAAGCCTGTTTGTTGAGGGAACATCAGATCGCTTATTTATTTGCGCTATTTTGGACAGATTCAAAGACGAACTTAACATTGATTTGAACTATTTGTCATTATTGGATGGAGACAGAAAAAGCGAAGCTTTGGGGGTTGCAAGAATCCTACTATCCGAAGGCAGGAATTTAGTGGCACTCGTAGATGGCGATGAAGGGGGCGAAGATCTCGCAAAGCAGTACCTGAAATTGGCAAAAGATCTTAGTAAAGAAGAAAGTGTTCAAACAACTAACCTGAAGACTGTTACAGGTGCAAAAAAACCAGTTTCGATTGAGGATATGTTACCAATCGATATTTTTTCCAGTGCGGTAAATAAATACATTCAAGAAATTCACAAAAAAGACCCTATTGCAGATCTTGATAAGGAGCTTGCTAAAAAAGAGAAAACCATGACAAGGGGCAAGGCGTTTGTTGAACTGGTTGCTGCTCACTTAAGCGTAGCCGAAGATAAAATTGCAAAGACCACAGTCGCAGACTTTTTTGGACAATTGATAGCGGAAAAACCTGAGCATCCCTTCCCTGAATCAGCCAAAAAGTTAGCAACTGAGTTGAAAGCCAGCCTAAATCTTGAATGATGAAAAACATAGTCCCTTCCTTAGTTAGCATATCCTTACTGGGATTTTTTACGCTTTTGTTTCTGTTAAGCAATAGAATTGGGGAATTGAGCTATTTAGCTTTGGTGACATTATCACTTTTTATTGGTTTAGTAATCTATTTCAGGAAAAACCTCAGTGAGGTTGACCTGAAAAACATGAAGCTAATTTTTCAAAAAACGCAGCGTGTTAAAAAGGAAGTCGATCAAGTAGCTCTACATCTAGCCAAAATCATAGCAAACCTAAGTGCTTACTCATCTGGATCATGGCTGAATAGAAAAGGGTTGAACGATCAGATAGAAGGGTTACTTTCAGCATTGTCTGTTGGTAATCTTGAAAAAAGGCAAATTCTCGATTTACCAAGAACTGTAGAGAAGATGATGAAAGGCAAAGACACCCTTACTCCTGCTGAAAAAAAGAAGATTGATGATATGTTTAGCCTTGAAGAAAAGCAGCAGTAACCTGTAAGGTTTTACGCTCTCACATCGTACAAGGCGGCTCCGGTCTGTAGCTTCTTAATTTCGAGCCATCTCTGCTTCATTTGACCCATATAGCGAATGTCCTGAATTGCCTCTAGGAAGTGGTCGAAATGCTCTTTGATTGGGGCTGACCCAAAGAGTTGAGGCTCAGGGAGCCAACTTGAACTCGGTGCGTATTTTAGAACCATCGAGAACGGGAATTTCACCTTATATCGCACTTTTTCACCATCTAAGGTTGCGTTCTGAAGTACCAAATTG
This sequence comes from Minisyncoccota bacterium, assembly GCA_016211945.1. GTDB lineage: Bacteria > Patescibacteriota > Microgenomatia > UBA1400 > UBA12028 > JACRHV01. Next base: position 235,348 of record JACRHV010000004.1, on the reverse strand, counting down.
AGTAAAGCCCTTTTCTCATGAGGTTTAGAACGCGAGAAGATATCAGCTGAACGAGAGCCAATTTCCACCAGGCGTGAAGTGGTCATGTAATACTCACGATTGGCTTTTTCGATGTTGGCAATCTTTTCTTTCAGTTCAGCTTCCTTTGCCTCAGCTTTTTTACGAATTTCCTCAAACTTTTCAATAGTAATACTTCCGTTGAGCCGGTCTTCGTAGGCAGTGCTTACCCGTGTCCGCTGTTGCTTGAGCTGTCCAGTAAGGTAGGTGAGCTCCTGCTCAATAAAGTGGTTTTTATCCTGGTGTGACTCCCTCAGGGAGGTGGTAAGTTCTTCTAATTTTTCTCGAGGTATCTCCAAGTTTTCAAACAGCTCTGCAAACTGTACATCTAATGTGGACTCCTTCACGTTGAGCACTTTGTCATGGGTGTGATGGTAGTTTGTGCAGTGGTAGTAAATGTGGAAGTTGTATCCGCCGCTCTCTAGTTTGCGTTTTTTTAGTTCGGGGGTAATGCGGCAGCCACATTGCTGGCAAGTTATGAGCCCACGGTAGGCAAACTCCTTACCGGCGTACTTAAATGGCTGGCTTCTAGCGTTGCGCTTATTCATGAGTGCTTGAGCTTTGTCGAACGTCTCCTTTTTGATGATCTGTTCATATTTGTGGGGGTACTGCCGTCCGCTGTTAACGATAACACCGATGTAAAATCGGTTATTTAATATGAAGTGAACAGCGCTCTTACTTTTCTTGATATCATAATCCTTTTTGAGCTTCCTAACGATTTCCAGTATCGAGTAATTACCACTGACATACCAGTCAAAAATTGCTTTCACAACCTGTGACTTAAACTCATCCGGGACTACCCACTTTTTCTTACTTTCCAATGTGACGTTTTTGTACCCAAATGGTGCGCCACCTGGTAATTCGCCATTTTCGAGCTTTCTGGCGCGCGAGATGCGCTCGTCATCTTTGAGACGGTTGATCGTTTGCTTTGCCAAAAACACCTTCAGATCCCAATCCTGGATCTCTTTGCCGGATGAGTTCTTATTGATAATGAGTCGGTCGTTAACAAAATGAATTTCTTTATCAAAGTCCCGCATCAAAGAGTCTAGCGCTACTGCATCCCGGAAATTGCGGGTAATCCGGTCTACTCTAAATGTGATGATAGCGCCAATATCTTTGTGTTTTTTGACGTACTCAATCATCTCATCGAACTTTTTTCTGATCTTACTGTCGGCACTTTCCTGGAAAACGAACTCATCTTTTTCGGCAACTTCAAATCCGCGCTCAGTGGCGTACTCTCTTAGAGTGGGGAGTTGAATTTCTTTGAGGGAAAGACCTTCCTTTTCTTGACGAGGAGTCGAAACACGAGCCAAGATGACTGCTCTCATGATTGATCCTTTCCAGGAATTTTGACCTTGGATTTGGCGATAAACTCATCAAGAGTTATCTGATCAATGCGGTATTGCTTACCAAATTTGTAGGCAGGTAATTTACCAACCTTAGCCCATCGAAAAACGGTGAGATAGTTCAATTTCAAAAGATCGGCAACTTCTTGGAGGCTGTAAAACTTGTCATTCATATTTAACTTTGATTAACATTGATTGTATTATTTATCATAATTACTAAAAGTCAAGTGGTTTGACAGTTTTGAACTCCTCCACAGCATGGAGCAAATAATTTATTTCCAATTCGGCACGCGAGGTTGTTATGGCAGAATACTTATTCTTGGCTGTTTGCCATTTACTGGCACTGTCACCAGCGATAAGACGGCGAGCGGTGCGCGTATCAGTTGCCTCAACTAGCTGCATGAAGCCAAGATACTCTAAAATCACTTGCGTCTTGGTTGTCGGGTTAGCTTGTTGAAGAGACATAAACTGGTCAACCGGTGAGTCGAAATTGTTCACCTTGCTGAGTATGATGGCTTCTTTTATCTCGGTTAAGTATGAGAGGCACACTGCCTTGGAAATACGTTGGGAAAATAGTTCTCTGAATGTGAGATTGGTGGGAAAGCCCAACTTTTTCACCTCAGACCGTATTCTAACGCGCTTGTTAAATTGGATCTCCATACGCAAAACTTCGATAGGATTAGTTGCAGAGCGTCTCTTCAGCAGGTGCTGAAATTCACCAAAAGGGGTCGGATTTCCCTCGACACTCTTGGTTGGGCTCAATCTTGCCTTATCCAAGTCCTTCATTTTGTCGTAAAACATCACAGCAAGAGTATTATTCTGGTACTTAAGGCTATGACCTTCATTGCGGTAGTCGGTTTTGTCAGCGTCCAGTCTCTTGCTGATATTGGCTTGCCAAATTTCCTGGATGAAGTTAAAAGGGGTTGTGTAGCCAGTTAGGAGAAAGTTTTTGCCATAGTGAACTTTAGAGACAGCCGCGTTAGCTAAATGTTCACGACTCACCACAACATCCAAGCTGAGCAGTTTCTCCTCCAAAACAGCTATTACGCGGTCAAAATCCTCGTCTTCAACTTCAAAGAAATTGTTACCATAGAGAAGGTTGGGGGCTGAGAACTCAATGTTGAGTGTCACGCTGCGTCCACCCTCAACTATCCTATTCATGAGGGTTAATCTCGGCAAATACTCATGCACATTCGTATCCCGGCGCGGATCGTAGATTGCCTTCATATACCTACCCTTATATGCCAAAACGAGTCCGGCATGTGGGTCAAATCTTTCAGGCTTGAGAAGCTGAAAGTCAGGATAATTGATCGTTAGCACGACTGTATCTATCATTACTTTTTTTCATTACTTCTTCGTATTTATTGACTATTTCCTCTTCAATGAGCTCGCCCTCAGATTTTCCTATTGGGTGAAAAAGATTTATTGAGTTGGATCCAATTTTCTTTGTGGGGTAGGTGAGGCGATATCCACCATTCAATCGGGTGATGATGCCTATGGAACCCAAGTAAAGCCAACCATCGATCACAAAACTCGCAAAGCCCACGAGTCCACGTGAGGGTTTCACCGGAGTTATTTCAACTTCGCTTATTTGCATTTACCCCTCCTTTCCTGGATCTTGTGCCGGATAATACTTTTCCCGATATTCGGAGTCTTCGTCTTTCAAGCGCTGATCAATTTGGGAGAGAAGTTCAAACAAGGAAGCAAAGCCGTTTATTTCGGCTGCTATCTGATCGCCAGTAGTCGCTACATCTTGTGTAAGCATTGCACCAAGCCTTTACCTTTTCGGTCTTGGTGTACAAAAAAGCCACCAAGAAGTCGTAACTTCGGTGGCTTCACAGCAATGCTGACTTGGCCTTTACCACTTTTCCGCTCGGGGTTTTACCTCCGCTTGAAGTGACCAATTGCACCTATTTCCAATTTCCTTTTCACCTTTCGTGAGAGAATGAGCAGCTTGCGCTGGGCTATTGGCTAGTATGTCTGGCAGTAATTATACATCCGTGTTTTGAAAATGACTACTTGGAGCCGAGTTCGCCGCTTTGGAACCATTACAAGCTTACTGATGGTTGTAACAACTTGTGAGGCATTCAGTTTTTTGTCTATTGGCGTCAGAAATGCAATCAGCTCTCCCTTGAGTACCAACCGCCCAGTAATTGGCGCACGTATTGCTGTCATAAGCAGAGCACATAGTGTTACAAGTGTCGCTCCAGGCCTTGGAAGTATTTTGTTGCTGTTCCCTTGAACATTGATCTTTCGACGTGAACTTCATGGTGTTATTGAAGTCAACGGCACAGCACGTCATCTGTTCGCAAGAAGCTCTGGTCATTTCTTTATAACCGCCACCGCAGTTAGGGTGGATGTTGCAGCGGATGATCTCATTTTGGTCTGGTGGCGCGACATTTCCCCACGCCTTATTGAAATTGTCACATTCCTCTTGAGTGGTCTTAAAAACCTTGCCGTCGGATCCGGTGCAGTTAATCTGATTTGAAGTTGTGGTAGAGGTTTTTTTCTGAGCTGGCTTATTTGTTGGCATTGGCGTTACTGTGGGTAGAGGTGAAGCAATCAACTGAGGAGAAGGCTGCTCTACCTGAGGAGGTGTAAAGCCCAATTTGGCCTCAATCTTGTCATACTTGAAGAGTAGACCAAAGAAAACGAGGAATGTCACTAGGGTTGCCAACCCAAAAAACCTTCCGCTTCTAGTTTTGATTGAACTAAGAACTTTTACCATGAGCGCGAGATATGCCACTAAGCCACCCAGCACTATGAAACCAAGCACAACAATCCAAAACCCGGCTGAAGTTGTTGGAGCTCTTCTGACAAAGAATATCGCTGTCAGAAACATGATCATAGAGAAAAACCAAACCCAGTAGAGCGTTCTCAGGGAAAGTGACTTCTTTTTAGTCAGTGGCTCGCCACAAAAACGGCATTTTTTAGCCTCAGGCAATATCAACTCTCCACAGTGGGGACAAGGAGTTCTCTTTTTGCTCATATACTTTTAGGTGCCCTTACTTCGAGTGAGAGTACCGCCCAATTATAATGCTACAAGGAGAAGCTGTATAGACCGAACAAATCCCAGGACAATTCCGTCATGGGAACTCAGCTTCAAACAACAGAATTACACAGGAGGTTCGGCAGACGCATCCAGGATCTACGCAAGGAACGTGGTATGACTCAGGAAGACTTGGCTGGGGAAGTAGGAGTGGATCGTAGTTACATGGGTTTTCTGGAAAGAGGTGAAAAGAACGCCACCTTGGACAAGATTGGTAAAATTGCCAAAGCTTTCCGCATCAAGCTCAAGGATTTGTTTGACTTCTAGTTAGCAGCTCAGAAAAAAATTAGGTCGTCTCCCGGCTCTCCATTAGTTTTAGAGCATCCGCCAGTAAGTCCGGCGAAATGTTCATGTAACTGTTCTGAGTAGCAGAGACGATAGGATCCTTCTCCGTCATATTGTGGTTAGCCTTGAGGAGAAACATGGCAAAACGAGTGCTGTACTTACCGTTGAGACCGTTGGTAATGAGCAGTTCCTTTTGGGTATCCCGCAGTTTATCCATCGCTTGCGAAAAATCGGCGTGCTCGGCTTCCCAGTCATAAAGAGTGCGCGAACCGACGCCCAAATAGGCCGCTAAACCCTCGATAGTAGGAAAAACACCGCTTTTTTGGCAGTCGCGTGTGTAAAATCTTAAACGCTCCATAGTGGAGGCGGTATATTTGGTAGGACGTCCGCGTCCAGGCTTATTTGTCATACTATTATTATACCTAGCCTGGTGGACATTTGTGCGATATTTGGTCTCTGTGTAAGCGTTGCACAGATCACTTGCAACGTATGTTAAACAACGATGAGTTCAAGTGATATACTTGCTTAATTGTTTGAACAATTTCCTGTCCGAAATAGCAAGCTATTAGAGAAAGTAATGAAATGGCAAACTGGAAAAATGACTACCAACATATTAAGGTTGACGCTCTTCAACTCGACATCAGAAACCCTCGAACTGACTCAGGACAGTCCCTGACAGAGGCAGACGTAATTAAAGAGCTACTTGATGAAAACGTCATGCAGCTGGCGCACGATATCGTCCAAAATGGTTATGCGCCGGTATCTGTCTTTATGGTTGCTGAGGAGGGAGACGGACTAGTAGTTGTTGATGGAAACCGCCGACTGTTGGCACTAAAAATCATTAATGATCCTTCGATCATTGAACATGTCGTCTCTAAAAATGATTTCACCAAAGCACAGGAACTGCATACCAATCAAAAAGAGGATTTATCCGCCGCCACTTCGATTATCTACCCCAGTAGAAGTGATGCCGAGCGAGATATGGCGAAACTACATTTGGCAGGCATTGCTATCCAGCAGTGGAAACTAATTAGGCAGTACCGCTATTTTCAAAGACGAATTGAAGGGGATGAACTTGCCATTGAGTCCCTGGCTGAGCTGCTTGCTATAGATAAATCCATAATTAAAAAAGGGATTAAAACATATCAGCTTTTTGAAATTGCTCGAACCAAATTGCAAGATGTGGTTGAGGAAATAGGCCAAGATATATTTACGGATAAAAATTTCAAAACGGACAAGTTTCAAAGAGCGATTGTGAATGGTGAGGGAGAACGCTTTTTGGGTTATTCTTTCTCGGAACCAAAGCAGCGCGTAACTATCGCCAATGAAAGTGTTTTTCTTGATAGGTTACGGGTCACGTTAATTGAAATATATGATCCCAACTCTAAGTATTTTTCTAGTGCTCAGTTTAGCGCTTCCGATAGGCTGAGGTTCTTTCAGACAATTGACTCTCAATTTTTATCTGACTCTGATTTCAAAAAAGCTGAGAAAGAACGTAAAAGACTCAAAGCCAGCGGCCAAAAAGAACTATTTGGTCTGCCTACTGGCAAAGAAACCCAAACAAGGAGTGAACCCTCCGGCGGAACCTCAGCGCCACAGCTGCCTCCTCAACCTGTAAGCACTCCTCCTGGCTTAAGAAGTGTCAAAGACCCCAAAGGTTTGTTTTGGGCTTCAAAGATACCTTATCAACTAACCAATACCTCACTAAAGAAAATGTATGATGAGCTGAAAAACATTGAAGTCAGTGATTTTCCAAACGCTACTCACGACTTGCTTCGCAGTTTTCTAGAATGTGCGTTGGTTGAATACCTCACGACAAGTGGCGAATATGCCAAAATTCAGAAAAACCAAGACCACACCCCGAAACTTTCAGAGCTTCTTACCTATATCATCAGTAATAGGCTTATCGATGATGACCACGTAATTGCCAACCTGGAAAGCATTAAAACAAACTGGGATCGTCCCTATTCGCTACAGCGCATGAACTCAGTTAATCACAACAAAAATTTCAGTTCATCCTCATCAGATGTACGCTCAACTTGGGGTATGCTTGAAGACCTCTTCAGGGTTGTCCTGGTTCCAAAGCCACGGCCGTAGCTGCTACAATGAATTTGCGGATGATCACAACCCAAATTCAAAGAAAATTCCAATGTACACCACTTCGTTACCCAGGAGGTAAGTCATCCCTCGCTGGTTTTTTTGACAGGGTAATCCAGTCGCAAGGCTGGAAGGATATTACGTATATCGAGCCTTATGCTGGTGGGGCTGGCGCCGCTCTCTCTTTACTCATCCAAGGCAAAGTAGCCAGAATTGTAATTAACGACTACGACCCCGCAGTCTATGCGTTTTGGAAGTCGGCAGTGGAACACCCTCGCGCTTTCATCAAAAGAATAAAGAATGCTCCCTTAACGGTTGAAGAGTGGAAGCAACAAAAGGCTATCTACAAAGCTAAGAACCTAAAAAAAATGATGGAGTTGGGATTTGCCACATTCTACCTTAACAGAACAAACCGCTCCGGTGTGTTGGACGCGGGGCCAATTGGTGGGATGAACCAGACTGGTAAATGGAAAATCGATGCGCGATTTAACCGCGATGCCTTATCTGAAAGAGTCAGACTGATTGGTGCAAACAGGGACAAGATCACTGTGCTCAGGAAGGACGGTGTAGAGGTTATTAAGGAATATGCCAATCGGAAAGATGCGTTTTTCTATATTGACCCACCTTACTATGAAAAGGGGGCAATGTTGTACCTCAACGCCTTCAACCACGCCAAGCACCAAGAACTCGCTGATGTTCTCAATAATCGCGCACAGGCAAACTGGTTGCTTAGCTACGACGCAGTGGATGAGATAGAAAAAATGTATGTTCCACAAGGTAGATTAGCTGAGACTTTTTCCCTCAGGTACTCTGTTCACCACAATACCAAATCAGGCTCCGAACTCATGATATTTTCGGACGCCATTAATACTAGCTTGTTGCCAGCGAGTTAATGAACGTTTCAGATAGTTTTAACTTAATCACCTTGTCCACGCCCTCGTTGTGAAGGTAGACGCAAATTTCCGACAGGTATCTTTTTTTAGCATCGCGCGCACGCTCAATTTGCACCGCTTCTTTTGTGAAAATCCAACGGTATAAGGCTTTGGGTACCTTAAAACTTAATCTGTATGCGCTGGAGTTATTCTCAGGATTGATCGTCCATTTTTCACCGTTTTCATCTTCAGTGTCCCAATGAATTTCCACGAGGTGCTCGACACCTTCCTGTCTTAGCGAAAAATCCTCAAAACTTTGTGGGACATCAGCCTTCAACAAAAGCATAAAAGGTGCATTTACAGTCCCGATGTACAGTTTGTCGTAGGTATGAATTGCTCGAACAAGCTCGTCTAGCTCACCCCAAATATCCAAATAAGAAGAGTGATTTTGATGTTCCATCCTAAGTTCTGACGTTTCGAGCCTATTTCTAAGTATGCTCCTGACTTGCCCTAACGAGTATTGATGACCAGATAGTGAAACAATGCTTGCGGCCGTTTGGTGTATGACGTCTAACAATGGGCGGTATTCTGAGGTATTCATGTCAACCAGTGAGATACCGTGCGCCAACGCCAGCTCAATGGCTTCCTGATTGAAACCTGATGCGGAGAACAAGGCGTACTCATAGCGATAGTTGTATGGAAGCGGGTTCCCATCGCTGAAACTGAGCCCTGTCGTATTGAGGTCAAAGATAGTGCCTACCGCATTGCGGACAATTCCCACCCCTACGGGGTTAGAAGCATTGTATTTTGCTTCAATAAATAGACGCATCGGGAAGGTAAATGCAGGAATAATTGCGAGCCTTCCAAGGGTGTCTGCTTGATGCCAACCACCGCGCCCTCTAACTTGAAGTCCATTGCCTTTGGTTCTGAGATTGGGCTCACCATTTGGTTCAACAATGAGCTTATATCCGGACGATCTAATTAAGTAGGCGAGGGCTTCTTCTAACAAATACCCGCTCAGTTGTTCTGGTGTCATGGCGCTATTATACGACCGCAGTAACCAAAAACCGTGTAATCATTGCACAGCCTTTCGTAAAGGAAGGTTTTTGCTGTAAAATTACCTCTAGCATCAATGGTTGGTTGATGTGGTTCAGAATAAGCTCTATATGAAAAATGCTCTAGTTCTTCACGGTACAAGCGGTAACTCCCACGAGAACTGGTTCCCATGGTTGGAGAAAGAATTGCAGTCACGGGGCTACAAAGTTTGGACACCGGATTTGCCTGGAGCTGAGAAGCCAAACATTCAGCGCTATAACGACTTTATTTTTAGCAACAAAGATTGGATTTTCGATGGTGACAGTATTATCGTCGGTCATTCATCGGGCGCCGTAGCTATTCTTGGGCTTCTACAGGCCTTACCTAAGGATGTAGTGGTGAATGCTTGCTATCTGGTCGGGTCATTTAGAAACGACCTAGAATGGGATGCTCTCAAAGAGCTCTTTGTTGAACCATTCAACTTTGATCTAATTAAGCAGAAGTCTCGACTTTTTTATTTTCTACATTCAGATAATGATCCTTACTGTCCACTCAGTCAGGCAGAATACCTTCACGCCAAAATTGGTGGTGATCTAATTGTTCTCCAAGGTCAAAAACATTTTAGTGTTGGAACTTTCGGAGAAGCGTACCGGCAGTTCCCATATTTATTACACCTAATCATCGGCGACAGCATGACACAGGATTGTGTGATTGATCTTTATACACAGATTGAAAATAACGGTATAAAAATTTGGCTTGATGGTGGATGGAGCGTTGACGCATTGCTGGAAAAACAAACTAGGCCGCACGGCGATGTTGATATAGTTGCTCAGGAAAAGGATGTTCCGGCTCTACTCAAACTTTTAGAAAAAAAAGGATACCATCGAGTAAAGAGAGGTGATGAAACAGACTGGAATTTTATAGTCGGAGATAGTGAAGCAAGGTTTGTTGATTTCCATATCATTAACTTAGATAAGCAAGGTAATGGCATTTATGGCCCGGCTGAAAAAGGGCAAATGTACTATGCTGAGGCGCTAACTGGTAAAGGGAAAATTGGCAACCTTGAAATACATTGTATTTCCCCGGAATGGATGGTGAAGTTCCATACTGGGTATAAGTTGAGGGCTCAAGACTACCTTGATGTCACACAACTCTGTAAAAAGTTTGGTCTGGAGTTGCCAGAAGAATATTGCAATGAATAATGGTATTAAACTAGTGCCGGTGGATAGATCTCATCAGCCATTGATAAGTAGATGGTTTGTTGACGATCTTGCTGGGCAAAAAGAACTTAATTCGTACATGAACTTGGAGTCTTGGATGAAGTTGTTGGACTCTGCAAACCGATGGGGTTGGATTGCTTATGAAGGAGACGAAGCTGTTGGGTTTTTGGATTTAGAGAAGTCATTGGACGGTAAAGGGAATTTTTCTTTTTATGTTGAGCCGAACCATCGAGGTCAACACAAAAGTGGGCAGGTACTTGCCGCGCTCACCAATCAGGCTCGTAAACTGGGTATAGAGCAATTGGAAGCTGGAGTTGAAGAATTAAACATCGCAAGTCAAAAAGCGCTCCGTTCAGCCAACTTCATTGAAAATGGTAGAGACAAAGACAATTACATTGTTTTTCAGCTCATATTGTAAGGTATCACTCTAGCTGCACAACTATACCGCTTTACTCACCCGCTGGTTCCATAGGGGAGGTACAAGGTTTTTGATCGGTGGTGGGTAGGTGGGGTGAGTACACCCGTTGTCGCATGCGCACACGTCGGACGGGTGCTGTGGGGCACCCGCCTCGTGTGCAAGCATTACACAACCCGCATGCTTTGTTCGGTCTTAATGAGTAAATGTGCTAATTGCTGGGTAAAATGCTGAACTTCCTCGAGAGAGTAGGTTAGTAACTGGCTTTTATATCCGTTCTGTAACGAGTCCTGTAAGGGGAGCTTATGAATTGCGCATTTTTCATCTTCCTTTTTCTAGGCCTTTTTGAGGGTTTAATTCTTTATATTTATCGAGTAGACATTTTTGATTACAATTCCGAGTTAGGTTTTAATACTCTTGCTAAAAATGTTAATAGAAAAGGAGAACAAATTTATTTTCTGAGAAATAAAAAAATTGCATATAATGAGTCTCCAACAGCACAAAAAATTTGGATATTCCTTACCAGAATATTAGGTGTTGTTTTGGGTTGGATATTGTTGTGGTTTTTGCTGGATAAAAGACTTGCATATTTTTCTAACAACCTTATTCAATGGGAGGATTTTGCATTGTTTTTACTTGCCTATATTGGTATCAGTGGAAGGTTGCCAACTATTCCAGAATCGGTGCAAGATTGGTTTAAAAAATAGTTTCTGAATAGTAAAAGTTGTTTTTATCTTCATTAGGCCGACATTTGATTATTTCTATACATAGGTTTATTATTCCCTCATGAGATTACTCATTCAAACAAACATTTGTTGTAGCTCCAATATTTAACGGGAGCTCTTTTTGTGTTTTCAACAGGCTCCCACACGGGAGCTTTTTTATTTCTGTAGGAGAATGATATGAACAAGATTACATTATTTTATTTGAACAAAGCAAAGTACATCGCAATAGACGAACAAGGGAATTCAATTGACCTTGAGGTGAATTATTGGGATAGTACATTCAGGGTAAGCAAGCATAATGAAGAACTAGAAGCATACGCAGCCAAGTTGCTTACCAAGAAGCATAGAGTAAACTTCGTTCACAAGATGCACGAGGAAGAGGGGGAAAAATGACAATACGACGAGCAAGAGCACAAGATGTGAGCATCATACAGGCCTTGCTTCAAGACACCTGGAAGGATGCGTACGGTGACCATTTGTCTCAGGAAACATTAGACGAAGTGTATAAGAACTGGCAAAGTATCGACTTTTTGAACAAGCAGGTTCAAAATCCAGAAGTGTATTTTCCGATTGCCGTGGAGAACGATCGAATCGTTGGCCTTGCCACCACTCGGCTGACAGAAAACATCATCACGTTGTTTCGGCTGTATGTTCTCCCGACGAGTCAAAGAAAGGGCATTGGACAGCTTCTGCTCGAGGATGTTATGAGTCACTATCCTGATGCCAGAAGGATGCAACTGCATGTTGAGACCTTCAATCCAAAAGGTCTGGCCTTCTATAATAAAAATGGCTTCAAGGAAATCAAGCGTGAGCAAGAGAAAGTCGGAAACGAGACGATTGAGCAGATCCTAATGGAAAAAGAAATGCTTTAATCCAATCCTTTGTTCGAGTACCACCCGCCGCGGGGAGCAAAATATTCCACTCGAGTAAATTCTCTCAAGAATCGGCATGACCCCACTTGGATTCGAACTAAACTGATGAATTTTGTTATAATAGCGAATATAAATAAGAGGGGGTTTATGTCTATTGAGGAAATTGCTACCAGAAAACCAAAGGTTGATCAAGGGGACTCTCCAACAAGTAGAGTGGAAAAAACTCTCAAAGAGCGTTTAGCAGAGGCAAGAGATGAATTAGTACAGTTAGTCAATGATCCAACAGTTAAAATTGGTGAACCTTCTGATGTTAATGGAACTAGAGCGTTGATAACGATTAACGTCTCTGGGATGAAATATAAAGAAGTTATGGATTTGCGTGCTAAGCTTCAAGGTTGGGGCTCCGAACATTTCAAAGTTGGAGACAAGTATTTGGTTGTAAATAGGGTCATTTAGAATTGCTCAGAATTTTCTTCATTTCTTGATATCTTGATATCTGTGATCAGACACGCTAGCACGTAAATTACTGAGTAAATAAGTACTTTATTATCCACCCCCTTATTCGAGTACTACCCGCCACAGGGAGCAGAAAGTTATATAATCAACCCATGACTAAGAATCCTATTATTAATGCCCTAAGTGCTTCGGTTTATATAGCGCTTGTAGTAGGAGTGATGAGTTTCATTTCGCGAACTTTAGGGAGCAAGCCAGACTCCGCTCTCGCTCCAATCGTATTTCTATCGCTACTAACACTCTCTGTAACAGTAATGGTGTGTCTGTTTTTTTATCAACCACTTCAGCTTTTTATTGAAGGAAAGAAAAAAGAAGCCGTAAACCTATTTGTTAAAACTGTTGGCGTCTTCGCAGTTTTTACAGTAGTGGTTTTGATTCTTCTTTTTTCTGGTCTCATTTAGATTTTTAAAACCCCAAAGACTTGAACGTATTCCTCATTTCCTCTATCGCGAGGAACCAAAAATTATGCTCGAGTAAAAATTTTCCTAGAATGAACATGACTTCACTTAGGCTCCGAACCTGATATCATATGAATATGAAAAAAGAACAATTTCTCTATGGCGGCATCGGTGTGTTAGTGGGTAGTTTAATCACTGTGTTATTTGTGACCAACACTATAAACACGAACAACTATGGAATGATGCAGATGCTGGGTATTCGTAAAGATATCAATACCTCCTCACCCATGGCCAACAACTTGAACCAACATTTTATTGAACAAATGATTCCTCACCACGAGGGGGCGATTGAGATGGCTAAACTTGCTCAGGAGCGCTCCAAACGCTCGGAAATATTAAAACTTGCCGATACAATTATTCAAACTCAATCCAAAGAAATTATTCAGATGCAAGTCTGGTATAAAAACTGGTATGGAACTGAAGTACCAGTGAACCCAACCGTTGGTATGGGTATGGGGAGAGGGATGATGCATGGCGGGATGATGGGTGGGCAAACAGCAGACATTGAGTCGCTCAAAAATACTACAAACTTTGACGATGCTTTTTTACAAGAAATGATTCCTCATCATCAAATGGCGGTCATGATGGCGCAGATGCTTCTTTCGGGCACCAATCGACCAGAAATGAAACAACTCGCTCAAGACATCATCAAGGCTCAAGAAATGGAGATAAACCAAATGCGCTCTTGGCTGAGAGAATGGTCATTGTGAAACGTACTTTGACTACTTAAACGAATGAGAAAATACAACAATAATCGCACATGGAGATATAAAAATCTAACAATTGTCTTCTTTAGTATTCTCACATCAATACTTCTTTTTCGAATTGAAATATTTCATTCTTTTCTACTACATTTAGGAAACTTTGGTTATATCGGCGCTTTTGTTGCGGGGGTGTTTTTTGTGTCAACTTTTACTGTGGCGACCAGCGCTCTTACCCTTTTTATATTGGCTGAAACATTATCTCCCCTAGAAATTGGCGTGATTGCAGGATTGGGCGCAGTTGTTGGCGATATGCTAATTTTTCGATTTATAAAAGATAATCTAACCAACGAGATTGAGGATATCTATAACCATATAGATAGAAAGAAACACCTCAAGAAACTGTTTCACTCTAAATACTTTAACTGGATGCTACCTGTACTTGGTGGCGTGATCATTGCCTCCCCATTGCCTGATGAGTTAGGAGTCAGTCTCATCGGCATCTCTAAAATGAGTAATCTCAAATTCATGGTGCTTTCATATGTCCTAAACTCAATAGGAATCTTTTTTGTTGTGTCAGCATCGGTGTTTATATAACATTAGATCAACATATGCAAACTCATACGTATAAAGAAATGCATGCCTTAGAAGACACTCATTTTTGGTTTGTGGGGAAACGGTTATTTATACAAAAAGCACTGGAAAATCTTCCTAAAAAACAGAACAACATCTTAGATGTTGGAATTGGTACCGGCGGAACAACATTATTTCTTTTGCGGTACGGTAAGGTTGTAGGTCTTGAGGCACAACCTCAGGCAATTACGCTTGCGCGAAAACGAGGACTGCGTGTTGTACATGGAACAGCAAACAGTCTTCCTTTTCCCAAAGAATCATTCGATATGGTTACTTTTTTTGATGTGCTCTATCACAAAGGTATCGATGAAAAACGCGCACTTTCTGAAGCGTTTCGTGTGCTAAAGCCAAAAGGTGTTTTATGTATTACCGATTGTGCATACCCATGGCTTTGGAGTAAACATGATGTAATTATGGAGGCAAAATATCGGTACACCAAAACAAAACTTTCCACTTTTGTTTTACAAGCTGGTTTTCGTATTGAGAGATGCGAATATATCTTTACAAGCATTTTTCTATTCTTTATCTGTTCTCGACTTTTTCATCCATCACCCCACAAACTTACTCGTCTACCATTATTTTTTAATAATCTTCTCGTTCTTTTATTACGAAGTGAAGCTCTTCTTCCTTGGAAATTTCCTCGTCCTTTTGGATCATCCATCCTCATTCTTGCACACAAACTGTAAGCACATTTTTTCAAGATGCAAACCTGAGCGTACAACAGAAATGTACGACCTGTAATCAAATAAGCTCAGCTGATACAATGATTGCGATGAGCTACTATACCAAGTGGGGAATGATTATTGGATCACCTATATTTCAACGCTTTTTGCGAGAAAATTATGCTAAGGGTTTGTCCGATCTACACCTCTTGAAAAGAGAGAACCCATTTTTTCAATCAGATTTTTCCTCTCTTCTTTGCGGTGTTGGAAATGCGGAGACTGCTCGCTCGTTTATTGAATTTGTAACGAATCGAAATCCAAACGCTCATATATTCATTATTGATCTTGGCACAGAACAAATTGATGCAGTAAAGAAACTCGTAAAGCATAACTTCGGGAAATACGATATTAAAGCACAACAAATGAATGCACTTGATTTAACAACCTGGCTAAAAAGATCATCGCTTGACTGGATTGAAACAGATGGATTCCTTGAATTTTTCTCCCCCCCTCAATTGCAAAAATTATTAAAAATTTGGCATACTTTACTAAAAAAAGACGGCTATATTACTATTCGTGAACCTGCGAGCGACAACATATGGGAATCCGTTATTGATGTGCTGAGGGTTTGGATGGCAAAGTGGTGGTTGGGAGTGAGACTCTATGTGTATTCTTTAACGGATCTAAAAAGAATTTTTCATGACTCAGGATTCTTATTCAAAACTTTCCCAACAAAAGTTCCCACATTTCGTAGGTTTACGTTAGTGAAAAGTGTATTGTAGTCTGCCACATTTAAGTACTACACGCCACATAGATCCAATGTTACTTACAATAATCACTTGACTTGCCACTTTGATAATCGGAGGATGGAAGTGACAAAACTTTTACTCTGTCCTCGGATGATATCCAGTTAAACCAACACACAGCATACTGTTCAATTTCGTAAGAATGTTTTGCAGTCCAAGCAGGATCTTTTGAAGACTTATTTTTTTGCCTGTAGTCATATACTCCCCAATCGAGAAATGTATTAAGACCGCCCAGGGCATTGGGCCCGCCACGAGTCAAGCCTACGGCTGTTGCTATAATCTCTCCTTGTTTGACTTTTATTGGTGGGTAGACCTCTGTTGTTCGCGAATCCAACCCTTTGGGAAGAGGAAAATTTTCCGCAATTTTTTGAAACTTTGGTGAAAGTGTGAGCAGGTGTCCAAATCTGTATCTCATTCCACACGGGTGTGCAAAGTCAAATGTGTACTGAAGTTCACCGGTATCTGCGGGATAACGAGCTCCAGCGATGACCTCAGCATCATAGGGGGCTATGACTGTAATCTCGTCTGGTCGGGAATGATCAAATCGGAACCCTCCATGCGGCTTATATTCTCCCCCCCTGTACTGTCCAGGGTAGAGAATTGATGTCACTTTATACATATCTACCGGCATCAGGAAAATAAAAGGCTGAGGACAGGATTCATACGATTGAGTCAACTGCTTTATCTGCCTCATCGGCAATATCTTTTCCGAATCTCGGACTAAAGTGAGAACAACGAATGTTGAAAAACCTACCAGGATAACAGACAATATTTTCCTCATTACTTCAATCTATTATATTTACACGGTGGAAGCAAAGAACAATAGTGAGCGGCGATTTTTCAATTGAACTTTATTTTTTCTAACGTTTCTGCAACACGAATTGCGTGATCAGCGCCCTTTGTGCTTTTAACATTCCATACTGCTGATAATACGGTTTGCGCAAGGCACCATTCATGAATGCGTTTAGGATGGATATCTAACTCTTTAGATAATATTTCTATTCGACGGCGAAGAAAGGGCTCTAAATGAGAGATGTTTTTAAGTTTTTCATATGGATTACGAATCATCGCTGCAACTTCATACGCTGGTTCTGCTGCAATGCCCTTAGGATCAATGGTAAGCCAGCCATCTCTTTCGGAAGATAAGACGTTATCATGGTGCAAATCACCATGGACGAGAACAGACTTTCCCGATGAAACAATGAGTTTATAAAAGAGATGTTCTGCCTTATCTACAAGATATGTTGGCAAAGGTCCAGTCGTTCCATGAAAGTCTTTTCTCAAATTGGGGATAGCAGTAGACCATTCTTGAATAGTGATAAAATTGTGTTTTTCCGGTAACGGTTTCCATAATTTTTTCATCACACGAGCTAAAATTCTTGTCGCTTCCTCGTCATCTTCTATTTCGCTCAATGGTTTACCCGGTTTTACTTGTTCGAGGAGAATGATAGAATTTTCAGGATCGGCTTCTAAAAGTTTAACAACTCCTTCACCATGAAAAATAGTAAGTGCTTCCGTTTCTGTCCGAAATTCTCTGTCTTGTGGAAAACCTATTTTCAAGACGGCATTGGTTCCATCTGATCGAACTACAGGCGCAACATAGTTATAAGAGAGGTTAAATGGAGGATAGACTTGTAGTGACCATTTTTCTTCACATTTTGAGATGATTGAGGGAATTGATTCAAGCCATCGTTTTCCTTCATTACCGTTACTTAATGCGTTTTGTATGAAATGATCAGTCATATTTATATTATAGCTTGGCTCATTGTACATATTTGCGCCAATCTTCTTGTCCTGCAATAATCGTGCTATGTTCAAGCTTGTTTGGAATGTGGTTCTAGCTATCCCCATCATGTTTGCGATTTTTTTCTTGGTACTCACTGTGGTTTGTGCAATTCCTTCAAGAACAGTATATTCAAACCTTTATGATACTGTGGTTACGCTAAAAAAAGAGGGCCTCTATCCATCTGTCGGTTTCCCTTGGAGGAAAATTGTCCTTGATAACTTTACCGATAGTGTGATGTTAAACATTGCGTACTCTGTTGATTCCTCAGATCCTATTCGTTCTTCAATACGAACAATACAACACGACGGAGATGAGAACAGCGCAGATCAAATTCTCAACCTCGAGAAGTTGTTTCAAAAACGCGACGTCCACGAAACAGTATATGAGCGGTACTGGCATGGATACCTCGTTTTTCTTCGGCCATTATTGGCCATGACTTCGTATTCCGGAGTGCGAATTGTTCTTTCTATCATGCTGTTTTCCATTTTCGGTGTGTTTATGTACACATCTTGGAAGCACCTTGGTATACGGGTAACATTCGGGTTGTTGATTGGATTTGTTGCGGTCGATTTCTTTTGGTTGGGGAAATCGATGCAACTTTCGAACGTGTTTATGTCTGGTATGTCTGGTGCGCTATATCTCCTTAGAAGAAAGAAATTAACTTTTTCTCATGCAAGTGTGGTGTTTTTTATTGTAGGAGGAATCACGTCGTATCTTGATGTACTTTCGTCTCCACTTGTAAGTTTGGGTTTGTTGCTGGTTGTTCTAGTTGGTTTATTCAGAACGATCGAATTAAAAAATGTCGTGTTCCTTTGTGCACTTTGGTCAATTGGATATACATCGTTATGGTCGGCTAAATGGTTACTCGCAGAACGTACGTATGTTCCCAACGCCTTTAGTGTTGGATATAAAAAAGTGCAGGATCGAACAATGAATGGAGTTGATGCAGAATTTAGTAGGAAAAATGCTGTGATGCGTAATTTCTACCAACTTCGAGGATATGATAAGCGGAATAAGGTTTTGTTGCTTGTATTGGGGATATGTTACGCTTTGTTTTTCTTGCGATATTTTTCGTTGAAAACTGTTGAATATAGAAAAGTAGTAATTTGGGTCGCAGTCGCCATTCTTCCCTACTTGTGGTATTTCATCGCAGCGGAGCATTCCTACATTCATGTGCTGTTTACCTATAGAAATCAATTCATTACCGTTGTTGGGGCATTTTTAGCTTCGGCAGAATTCATCAACTGGAAAAGAGTGAGAAAAAATCTCAAGTTTTTTACTTAAACCTGAACGATTGAAGAGCAGTTCTTATCTCTGCTTCGTGCTTTGACCAAGAATCGTTACTCGAGTATCCCTCGATCAAAAAACTCACGCCATCTTTATAAAAAAGATAGTCAAGTTGGTGAACGCGGATATTTTTTGATTTAATCTCAGTATAAAAAATGGTTTCCAAAAGATAGCCTTTGGAGCCATTTACCTCAATGGGTGAAGCGGCAATAATTTGAAACTGCTTTTCGGGCGCGCCATTCACAGCGGTCGCCTTGTATGTGTTGAAAAAATCATCAAGGCTTTTATATTGTGCGGCAACGCGAACTTTTATTACGGCATTTGTGGTAAACGAACCACCATCTTTTTGCTCAGTATCAATTTCCTTTGACTCAAAACGCGCGATCTCACCGATACTCGTGTCAGCCTTTATTTTCTCCCAACCGCTAGGCTGCAAAATGGTTGATGGTGGCATTTTATAGCTCTTCTGTTGATTATTTTTATTTACACTGAAGTTGAGTTTGAGTACTCCAGAACGTACGCCAATAAAGCCAAGAACAGCAAGAATCAGTACAGACACAATGAGAAGAATGATACGAGAGGGCTTTTTTGTTTTTACAGCATTGAACTTTGCCATTACCTCCACTATAACACAAACGCTATTTTTCATGCGGCGGATTGACTATAGCAAGAAGAATGTGGTTTGATAGACGAACAGGGGTATATGATAAAGCGAATATTACGGTCGGGACTTGGAGCTTTCTTCTTTGTGTTTTTTTTGTCTTTTCTTTTGGTTGGAGCGGTGAAGTATAGATTGTTGTCTGCTCACTACTGGAAATCTGCGCTAAGCAAGGGTAACGTCTACCAACTCATGCAGACTAAGACGAGTGAGCTGCGAACTCAAGCAGAAACATCAATAAAGAAAGAGGCTCGAGGACGAGCCATTCCGAAAGAACTCACAACGTTATTTAAAATTTCTGACCAACTTACTGCTGATCGTTTTCGTGAGCTTATTGAAACAAATCTCGATCGATTATTCGGTTATTTCAATGGGAAAGACGAGAAACTTACACTGTTTTTACCAGTAAAAGAATGGAAACTTCCTCTTGAAATATTGAAGCAGCCAACTCTTCTGCAGTTGACCGGGCAATCATCGCCAGAACAGGTCATGACAGCGTTAGGGTACAAAAAAGAGCAAATAACTGAGGTTTTAAAGAGGATAGTACAACTCAGGACAATTATTGGGTATGTGCCCACTGTTTGGTCGGCATTACTTTTGTTGGTGATTTTTATGGGTATTGGGCATTTTCTCTTAGGGAGTAGTATGTCCGATAAAATAACTGGAACGGCTTGGTTGTTCATGGCTTCTGGAGTAATAGCAAAACTTATGAGTGTTGGAGCGAATAAACTTTTTGATAGCATTGTGCTGAATGCAAAACCTCCGTTTGATCCTTGGATGGCTGTATTGGGAAAAGACTTGATAGGACAATTTTTTTATGAATGGCAATTGGTAGGAATGATCATGGGGGGTGCGGGATTAGTCATTATTACTGCAGTCATGTTTCTCAGAAAACAAGGAAAAATAAAAGAGGAAGAGGAAAAGATTGGTATGATAAAAAGGACTATAGCGTTTATATTGGGAATACTTTTAGATAGTGTAATTTTGATTGCAATAGTATTGATTTTTATGCAAGCATTAGGTGGAAAAATTAATGTAAAAACAGAGCAAGAGAAGACTAGTGTGCAGATGGGAAGCGGAAGTGGTGTGGGGAAAAAGTAGGGTTGGGAAACAAGAACTTCAAGAGTTTTGTCAAACAAAAATCGTTTTGATAAAGTAAATCTAGCGAATCACGTTTTTCTATTTGCATGTTCTTTCACGTAAAGCCAGAGATCCTCGTCGTGATTTAATGCTTTCCATGTTGGAAACTGCCAATAATTTGAAACGGCAAGCGCGCCGATCGGTAACTCTTTCTGCAGTTTTTGCTCCAACTTTTTCATGATAGACTTCATTTGATAGACAGATACTCGATCAAATCGTGAAAGATCTTCTTTCCAGAAATTCGCGTGAATAATTTTTGCTCTCTTAGAAAGACCAGCCGTTTTTATATTCTCATTTGCCTTTTTTACGAGCTTTTCATCTTTTTCAAAACCAACGGCATACGCACCCCTTTTTGCCATTGCAATCACAATTCTCCCATCGCCAGAACCCAAATCAACGGCACGGTGTCCCGGTTTAACATCAAGAAGTTGCATCATATGCTGGACTTTTTCATCTGGGGTGGGTTCATACCACGCTCCGTCACGGAAATCATAGAGTCCAAACATGTATGAAATGGGGTACATCATTTTTTGACTTCCTGCTCCTTGCATGATACACTACGAGTCTTCGGTTTGAAGTTCTCCTCGATGGTGAATAATGTGATTCTTTCCGCAGTACTGTAAAGGAACTATGTCCCAAGCATATGGGGGTCGTCCCCAATCATATGGCTCACGTGGTGGATTTCACCAACGTCGGCCATTTCAATCACGAAGACCGATGGGCGCGTATATCGCACCTTCTCGGTATGTCCAGGCTGCACAAGCACCAGAGCAAGAAGTACCATATCAAGCAACACATGCATTTATTGATTTTGGCTTAGATGGAAGACTTCTTGCAAATCTACAGCACCACGGATATATCACACCGACTCCGATTCAAGACCATGCAATTCCTGCCTTGATGGAGGGGAAGGATGTGGTTGGGATTGCAAACACAGGTACGGGGAAAACCGCAGCCTTCTTGTTACCCTTACTCAATAAGGTACTTCTTGATCCAAATCAAGGAGTGCTTATCTTAGCTCCAACCCGCGAGTTGGCACTTCAGATTCAGGATGAGTTTCGAGCTTTTGCTACGCGCCTCCCAATCAGCGCCTGCTTATGTATTGGAGGAATGAACATAGAGATGCAGATTCGACGTTTACGCGACAATCCGCATTTTGTGATCGGTACTCCGGGGCGTATTAAAGATCTCATTCAACGGGGGGCCTACGATACCTCGATGTTCACAAACGTTGTTCTCGATGAAGTGGATCGCATGTTAGATATTGGTTTTCGGCAAGACATAAAATTTTTAATTTCACAGTTGCCGCCAAAAAGACATGCGGCCTTCTTCAGTGCGACAATGAACGGCGAAACCGATGCCATCGCGCGCACTCTTTTAACCGATCCAGTCATGATTCAATTACGAAAAAAAGAGGGAAACCAACACATCGCACAAGATGTCATTAAAGTACAGCCGGGACAAAATAAGATCGATGTCTTACATCAATTACTTCTCCAAGTTGAGTTCAAAAAAGTGATGGTGTTTGGCAGAACAAAACATGGCATTAACAAACTTGAAGAAATTCTAGCAAGACGCGGAGTTCGCGTTGCCTCGATTCATGGCAATAAAAACCAGAATGCTCGCCAGCGATCTTTGCAGGCGTTTAAGTCGGGGTATGTACAAGCCTTGCTTGCTACAGATATTGCCGCCCGTGGCATTGATGTTGAGGATGTCACGCACGTGATTAACTACGATGAGCCACAGTCCTACGATGACTATGTGCATCGTATTGGCCGCACCGGCCGTGCAGGAAAACTGGGTAAAGCACTGACGTTTGTGATGTAAAGATGATATAAGATATAATTATTTTCTGTGTATTAGAGGAGATTATGACAACACCCTGGGATGTCGTCGCTGACGAACAAATAATTCAAAAAACAATACAGGCTTTGGAAAACAATGAGATTCATGCGGTCGTTGTAAACACAGGGAAGGAAGCGAAAGAAAAAGCTTTAGAACTCATTCCAAATGGGAGCGAGGTAATGACGATGACCTCTGTCACTCTAGATAGTATTGGGGTATCAGAGGAACTCAACAAAAAAGATGGGAAGTATACCTCAGTACGAGACAAACTTTATGCGATGGATAGAAAAACACAGCACCAAGAAATGAATCGTTTGGGAACGGCCCCCGAATACGCCATAGGAAGTGTTCATGCTGTGACCGAAGACGGGCAAGTGTTGATCGCATCAAATACAGGCAGTCAACTACCGGCCTATGTATATGGAGCATCACATGTGATTTGGGTTGTTGGTGCACAAAAAATTGTGAAAAACATGAATGAAGGCATGAAACGTATCTATGAATATACATTGCCCCTGGAAAGTGAAAGAGCAAAAAAAGCATACGGAGTTCCGGGAAGTGCTGTCAATAAAATCCTCATCATCAATAAAGAAGTCCAAAAAGGCAGAATCTCTTTGATCTTTGTGAGAGAAAAACTAGGATTTTAATCAAAACTTTATTGTTTTTGCGTTTTGTATTTCTCAAGTCCCATCATGACGAAGCCTTGTACAAGATCGAGAACTGCTGCTAAACCTAGCACAACCATCCATGATGTCACACCAAGTCCAAAGATTTCTGAAACTCTCGCAACAAGCCAAACGCCAACAAAATTTACGACGAGATACCCCACCATCCACTCTTTATCTGAAAGCATGCGTCCCCTTCTCGATTCATATTCCTGGAAGAATGGCATCGTAAGCGTGCCAATAAGGGCTAACACTCCCGCACTCAAAAGAACGGCCCACAACGCAGAGATGTTCACCGTTCCCAACACAACATATTGAGGAAACCACGTGTTTGCTAAAGAAATAACAAGCCCATTTGCCGCAAAAAGTAATCCATACGAAATAGGGGTCATCATCCCCGGAACAAATGGAAGATTGTTTGTTTTTGGTTTTGCCATATCACTCCTTTCTCTTTAGAGTACCACGCATCACCTATCCAATCAACAAGACGCCAATAAGCGTAATACCTGCGGCGATTAATTTTCGCGCAAGATGCGATCTTTCATGGAGAAAGAGGGCGGCAAGCAAAATTGTTAGAATAACAGATGACTTCACAACAGGAGAGAGATGAGAGGTTGTTGCGCCATATTCAAAAGCAAGATAAAAGGCAATCGCTTGCACGGTGTAGAAAAAACAGAACATCCCCATGAGGGGGAGAACCTTCACAAATTTTCTCGTAACAATACGCTTAAGTCGTTGTGGAAAAAGTATAGTCAATATGATCCCGGGCATGAACGACATGATTGCTGTGTATGAAAATGCCTCATAGTTTTTTAAGATAATCGAATCATTTACCACCGCAACTCCACCGATAACAGATGCAAGGAGCGCAAAAAACACGCCTTCTTTTGATGAAAACGAAAGTTTTTCCGTACTCACAATGACAATAGAAAGGATGATAAGCAACACCCCAATACCAGTTTTGAATATAAATGTTTCATGAAGCATGAAAACTCCAAGAGTCACGGTTGTGATAGTTGATACCGTAGAAAGAATTGTTAACTCACCGGCGCCGATTGTTTTTGCCGCACGGAAAGTGAAAACCGTCCACGTTGCCCATAGCAATGCGGTAATCATAAATCGCAGTGAAAACACCAATTCAAGTGGAAATGAGAATCGGTGGAATGCTAGCGCAAAAATCAATGCCATTGCGCCCAAGAAATATTGGAAGATAATCGCATATCCCACAACATCACTTTCCTCTTCTCTCATGAGAACACGTTCAAGAAGGTTTCCGATAGAAACGGTAATAACACAGATAAGCGCAAAAACTTGCCAAGGCATAAAACCATTTTCTCAAAAGCACATACAAATTACTATCAAGAATATTTCTTCTCGATTATACATGCTAAAATACCGTGAGGAATTATGTTGCATATATGAGCACAATCTCCATTCGTCCATACCAACCTTCCGATTATCCCGCAGTCTTCGCAATACTCCGTGAGGCCGATGTGTACTACGAGTCAATAGATTCTGAACACATGATGAATCACGTTCAAAAGACATATCCGGGATCGATTCTTGTTGCAGTACGCCATGGCACCATTATCGGCACTGTTTCGATCGAACCAGGGAGAATTCCTCTCATATTTAGATTGGCAGTCAAAGAATCGGAAAGAAAAAAACATATTGGCACAACCCTGATGCATGCCGCGGAGCGTCAATTACACGCATTAGGATATACGGAAGTCCATCTAGTAAGAAAAGATGACAGAGAAGACCTTGGACAGTTCTACACAAAACTCGGATACACAGAGGGGCACGAGTATCGCTGGCACTATAAAGACCTCACACTATGACATGGTTCTTCTTATCTTTGTTTGCACTCTCTATGTTTATTGCGTATGACGTATTGAGCAGAAAATTCGGTGTCCAAACAAAAAATCCACGCGTATTTGCCGCACTATACAACGCGGTGTGTACAGTTCTGAGCCTTTTCCTTTTCATTGGAGACAGACCAACAATGCCGCAGTTTTCAGCTGTACTTTTTGTACTCCTTTTTCTTAATCTCTCTGTTTGGGCGATCTTTGGACGCGTTGAGTACGTCGTCCACAAACATGTCGAGGCCTCAACATTAAGTATCCTTCTTCAATTAGCTCCAGCACTCTCATTTCTTTTTTCCGTATTTTTCTTAAAAGAGCAGATCACAGGTGCAAAAATAATAGGAATATCGCTTCTCCTGCTTGTCAACATCTGGATTGTCACACTGGTACAGAAAGGAAAAACGAAACTTGATTTTGGCATACAGTACGCAATATTTCTCGTGTTGTTATTGAGTATTGGGTGGGTGTTGGATAAAGTGGTTTCACCACACCTTGGCGTTGCACTCTTTACGTTTCTTTCTTTTTTCAGTCCCGCTCTTTTTTGTGGATTATTTCCAAAAATATCAATGGATGACATCCGTCAGGAATTACGTCAAGTTCCAATGAAGTACATCGTCACGCTTGCCTCGGTAAATGTTCTTGGATATGCGGCATTCATTATGGCGCTGACGCTTGGTGAAGCGTCACGTGTTATTCCAATCGCAATTTCTGTCACGCCGTTTGTCGTATTACTCAGTGCGTGGCTGTTACACGAGCGGTCGCACATGAAGGAAAAATGGCTTGCCTCATGCATTACACTATTCGCGATGTTCCTTTTAAGATAACATACACACTTTACAATCTTGTCTGAGTTACATATACTTGGCTGACACATCTGGATTCCTACTATGGTGTATTTTTTTGCATGTTTAACATTTTTCTCCACTCTCCTTGGAGGACTTGTCGGCATAAAATATAAGGATAAACTTCATCTTATTCTCGGATTTACAGCGGGCGTACTCTTGGGAGTGATCGCATTTGATATTTTTCCTGAAATCATTGAGCTTGTTCAGGAGACAAAGATTCCATCTTTGGTTCCAATGGTAGGTCTTGTTCTCGGATTTCTTGTGTTTCACGTCTTAGAGAAAACGCTTCTTATTCATCATTCACAGGAGGAAGCATATGGGAAACATAAACATCCAACCGTTGGAATTGTGTCGGCCCTCGCGCTTATCGGGCATTCTTTTCTAGATGGCGTAGGCATCGGTGTTGGATTTCAAATCTCGTCCGCGCTTGGACTTTTGATTGCTATTGCGGTGATCGCGCACGATTTTTCTGATGGACTTAACACCGTATCACTCGTTCTTTTGCATAAAAACACCTCAAAAAAAGCGTTCGTATTTCTTCTTCTTGATGCGGTGGCACCGGTATTGGGAGTGTTATCAACATTTTTATTTACGGTTTCTCAGCAAAGTCTGCTCCTCTATCTTGGATTTTTTGCAGGGTTCTTGTTGTATATTGGTGCGTCTGAAATCTTGCCAGAAGCGCATAACGAACATTCATCATACAAGACGATTGGCATGACGCTTTTCGGTGTGCTTTTTATCTTCCTTGTCACCCGTTTGGCATAGAGGTAGGGATAGGATACTCAGTCCTCCACCAAGTAAGAATCCACCGACCACATCGGTTAACCAATGCTCACCCAAACTTATCCGAGAATACGTCGTCGCCGTCCAAAAAATAAAAAGAACAGTTTGTACTATTACCTTTTGCCAAAAACCAATCTTCCTCGATCGAAATATGAAAAACGACAGAAGGATCACAAGAAATGTTGTGCGTAACATATGGCCAGAGGGATACGAGTAATTAGTGTGGACATACGAGCTTGGAAACAGAACGTGCGCAGTATTCCTGAAAAACATATACGGTGGTCCCGGATGAACAATATATACCTTGCCAAGGACCTCGATAAACATGCCGAATCCGTAGAGGGAGAAAATAACAATACTTGACCAATGGAGACGAAGGAAAAAGAGAAAGACAAGGAGGATTGCAGTCGTAATCTCAAAACTGCCGACGACACTCAAGGCAGAAAATACATAGTCATATGCTTTTGGCGTATGATCCTGGATGCGGACTGTGGTATCAAAATCAAGTGAATAAAAACGCCGACCTCCCATCTGGTAACTTACCACCACAAAAGAAACAAGAAATATAACTCCAAAGAAAAAATAGAGAAAATTTCTTTTCGCAAACACCATATACCTCATTATGCCGTATCTTTTAACAGATCTACAGTTGCAGAATCAATATACTTTAGTATCATACTTGCATGCAAAGATGGGTGTTCCAGATTACACGCACACAGATCCCCACAGAACTTGAATGGCGTTGTCTCTCAGACCGCACCATTTCCGACGAATTTCTTACCGTGATAAAGAATGATCTTTACTCAAACAATCCTCTTTTTCATGCCTTGGGGTGTCGGTGGTGTGCGCGATTATGCAAACAAGTGAATAATCGAGCAGAGCTACCATGCCCTTTTGGAGAGGTAGTACTCAGGAAAAGATCAATTCATCCGTCTTTTTATGATATTAATGAAGACAAGACAGCCTTCACTGTTCGTTGTGATTTTTGGATGGCAGAAACGTCTCCAAATCGCTCCAAAAAGATATCCCACCGTGTTTAGCCAAGCGTATCGTGTTTATTGATCGTCCTACGTCGGCATAGGGAGGAGTGTTGTATACTTCCACTATGATGGCATTCATTGGATGGATCATTGGTACAGTACTCTTTTTCGTTCCGGCATTCCTATACTACATCGCATTCTATGTTACCCGTTTTGGGTGGTTTCTCGGCCTGATACTCGGGGTTATTTTTGTTCAGACACTCTTCCCCCTCCATTTCATTATCGCGCCTATTTTTGGTGCAGACTCACTGTGGAATGCATTTTGGAATACTTGGGGAAAAGTTGTTGCTGGATCGATCATTGTCTGGATCTTCTCATCGTTTCAAAAAGACAAGAAGAAATAGTGCTATCCACGTATAGCCACAAAAATATCTCGTCAAACGAGAGAATCTACAAACAAGAAAATAATTGAATTTCCAGGCTTAAAATGCAAGAGCATCATTTAAACATCTATCTCCAATAGAGATTACTTGACATTGATCCCATAGTGAAGTATTATAGGCTTTCAATCTTCCGCAAACGTTACAGAATGCAGGAAGATTTTTTTTGGCCCAAAAAGCCAATGCTGACAGCGACGATGCTGTACATATGAAACACATTATAGTAGCCACTGCCCTTGCAGTCCTAATTCTTTTTTCAGGAGCACTTCCTATTTTTGCCTCAACAAGCTTGAAGGATATGTCTGATGGTCAAGTTGATGGACATGTCTATGAAGATGCGACGCTTTTGTCCATCTCGGACCAGACAGAGAGCTCGACGCTCAAGATTTCATCGTTTTACCAGTTCCCTGTTCAATCTGTAGACTACAAGGGGATCTCACAATATTTCTCCAGACGTCACCCAGGATACGACATTCGAGCAAAGTATGGTGCCCAGATTCACCCAATCCGTAAGGGGGTGATCTCACGCGTTGGATATGAGGGTGGAGGATATGGGAAATATTTGGTTATTGACCATGAAAACGGTATTCGGTCTCTGTATGCCCACTTGAAGAACTCCGAGGTGAAGCAAGGTGATGTGGTAACCGAGGAAACGGTTCTTGGGTCGGTTGGACTTACCGGCCGAACCACGGGGCCGCACATTCACTTTGAGATTCAAACGGATTCTGCTTTTATCGATCCTGGTTCGATTCTTCCGACAATCGAGGCGCGTGGTCTCGAATTAACTGCGAGTGCAAGGTAGGCATAGTACAATATCTCCATGCACAGTCCTTTTCCTCCCAACGCCAAACGCGTATTTCAAGGCAAGATATTTGATGTCTATCAATGGGAGCAGAAACTCTTTGATGGGACTACCGCAACATTTGAGAAACTCCATAGAGTAAACACCTCTGAGGCAATCGCGGTAGTTGGTGACAAATTTATGCTTCAGCGACAAACCCAGCCTCATATGAAGGAGGAGTTTATCTGTTTTCCAGGTGGGATGTGTCATACATTCGACGAAGATCCTCTTGTGGCGGCAAAACGCGAGCTTCTTGAGGAATCCGGCTTTGTGTCGAACGATTGGGTTGTGTTGGGGAAACATACCCCTTTTTCGAAAATTGCATGGACAATATACACCCATATTGCGCGCGATTGTGTTGAGACACAAAAACCCCACCTTGACTCCGGAGAGAAAATCGAGACATTTCTTGTTTCATTTGATGAATTATTAGACATTGTTGAACAACCGAACTTTCGTAACCAACACCACGTTCCTGCCTTTCTTAAGATGAGGATCTATCCGGACAGAAAAAAAGAGTTTCTCTCTTTGGCGTTTGGGAAGTGATTCGATATAATGACCCAATGAAAAAACGCATAATACAGGGCGTGTTCGTTGCAGTTGCCGCTCTTGTTGTCACCATGTTGGGATACTTCATCATCCAAAAAAAAGATGCATCTCGCCTCTCGCTGGTAGCAATCCCATCAGCTTCTCCTCAAGAGTTACCTATCAATGCAACACCAGAACCAACTGAACAGCCCATGGAGGCGTTTGTCATCCCTCAGGCAACACTCACGGTACTCAAAGGGTCCGTAACAATCACCAGAGGTGCCAAGACAATGATCGTCAAGGACGACGCACCATCCGGGACACATCTTGAAGAAGCCGATGACCTACTCACGAACGAGAACTCTGTTGCTGAAATCGCATACACCTCAGACTCTATGATCCGTATGGCGCCAAATACCCATCTTGTGTTTCATCTTTCTTCCGACGACAGTGAAAAAGAGGGATTTATTGAGCACCTTCTTGGAACAATCTCTGTGCATTTTATAAAACTCCTTGGGGTGCAGGAGGAGTTTCGTGTTGAAACTCCAACCGCCGTTGCTGTTGTTCGAGGAACGAAGTTTATTGTTCAGGTGCTTAAGGATAAGCAGACAAAACTCTCTGTTATCGATCATGCGATAGATGTCTATCGGAAAGACGAAAGAACGCGACGCATGAGCATAGAAACACAACAAACAGTGAAGGAGAAGCAACGCGCAATTATTGACGGGAAGAAGCAGATCACTCTTGGTGACGATAAACCCGATGATATTGAGAAAAGGTGGATGACATTTAACGAAGACGCTGACGTATTACGAGCGCAACAGGTGTTTGCACAAACTACTTTGCGTTCACTCGCAGAAAAATATGTCCGAGACGTTGCCTCTCGTTCTGCCTCGGTAAAGCCCGCGGTCAGTTTGAAGATTGCTGAGTCGATGCCTGGAGATGGGTACTCAAAAACGCTTGTGAAAACAGAGTACGGTGATTTTCCCCTCTCCTGTATTGGTGCAAACAAACATGGTATTCGTGTTGTCACCGATGCCGCAAACGAAAATGACTGCAAGAATGATTGCGCGGTGATGCCGTTAGAGTCGTATGCACAGAGGAATGGTGCGTTTGCCGCGATCAATGGCATGTATTTTTGCCCAAGCGACTATTCTTGGTGTGGAGACAAGAAAAATTCATTCGACACACTTCTCTTCCATTCTCGGGCAAAACGATATATCAATTCCGATAATAATGTATATAGCACCCTTCCATTTTTTGTCTTTGACGGAGGTGGAACACCGAAGTTCGTAGGGAAAACACAAGAATGGGGGCGTGACACCGGAATTCAGGCTGGCATAGCGGGAAATCCTATGCTTGTAAAAGACGGTAGAAATGTGGTTGAGGAGTACTCGATTGATGCGAAACAGAGGAGCGGTAAAGGTCCAAAGGGCGCGATCGCGCAAAAAGGTGAGATGATGTATCTCTGTATTGTAAGTAACGCCACGGTTCCGGAGTCGGCTCAGGTATTTTCTAAACTTGGAGCAGACAATGCAATGAACATTGATGGTGGGGGATCCGCGGCACTATGGTACAACGGTGTGTACAAAATCGGCCCCGGGAGACAACTCCCAAATGCGGTACTCTTTGTGCGGCGATAAATTTATTTTTTCTTTTGTGCGTGGGCCTTCTGTATTTCTGGCGGAGTTATGGTGCGCAAGCCTGCAATGGTCCACACCGCATAGAAAATAAAAAACCACGGACCTTGCAGAATGGGATTCGTCATGTACTGGGGTAGCCACTGGAAATGCTTCGCATACTCAAAAAAAGTTGAGAGGATAACAACAGGAGTGAGTGAATGAAAGCTCAAACGGAAAATGGTCCCGTAAGAAAGATTTTTTGCTTTCATGAAAAGGAAGGTGAAAATCCAGACTGGAATTGCATAGAAAAGAGCGGTGAATAGCACAATGAAGAATAAAACGATGGAGATGAATGGAAAAAGTAGTAGCCCAATGCTTGGAGCGTACCATCGCTGTTGTATGAACGGATGACGCATAAATCGATCCACTGTGGAATCAACCATCGCGCGTCTCAAAACAAAAGACCCATCAAAGGAAGGTAAGGCATTAACCTTCATCTCCCCTTCTTTTTCTATGGTGTACAGATGTTTGGGTGTGACAACTACGAAAGTATTCTGTTTTCTCACATCTTCAAGCGTTTTTACGTGTTCATCGGTGTCGAACACAATAAGATTTTTGGGAGAAAATTGACTCGAGGATTGAAACTCTATCGGAAGTGGGATGCTATATGGTAGCGGTTTATTTACCGAGACTCCTTTTTCATCGAAAGTCATCTCTAGGTTTTGTGGGTAAAACGACAGTAATTTTTCATACACAGTATTGATGTTGAACGTATATATCGCAACCGTAATCGCAAGCGTGCTGATGATCGCACTAAGACATTGAAAGAGAACGAGATATTTCCAAGAAAAGGATGGAGCGGTATGCGCAAGGTCGTTGTAATACGAGGGTGAAATACAGGAGAGCACAAGACTTCGGAAAAATGTCGTGAGTTTCTTCATACCCGCATTTTACTGGTCTTTTTCGTGTGGTTCAAGATGTCCGTGATATCATGGATTCATGTCACACACAATACAAGACATCGAGAAGATAGCACTCACGATTCGTGAGGATATTGTTCGCATGCTTCTTGCTGCAGGAAGTGGTCACTCGGCGGGTTCACTCGGACTTGCTGATGTGTTTGCCGCGCTCTATTTTGGAGTTCTTCGAATAGATCCAAAGAAACCATGGTGGGAGGACAGGGATAGACTCTTGCTTTCCAACGGACATGTCTGTCCGGTTTGGTATGCGACGTTGGCGGAAGCTGGTTATTTTGCAAAAGACCTCTTACTGACATTGCGAAAGTTGGGATCACCATTACAAGGACATCCGGTTATCCATGCGCTTCCCGGTGTTGAAAATTCTTCAGGATCATTAGGCCAGGGACTTTCTGTCGCATGCGGGATGGCACTCGCCGGTCTTTTAAAAAAGAAAAAATATCACGTGTATTGTGTTATGGGTGACGGAGAGCAGCAGGAGGGGCAGGTATGGGAGGCGTATTGGTTTGCCGGAACTCATCGTATATCGAATCTGACGGTCATCATTGATAGAAACAACATTCAAAGTGAGGGGTATACGGAAGACATTGCTCCACTTGAGCCATTACGAGAGAAATTGGAAGCGTTTGGCTGGCACGTTATGGAGATAGACGGACATAACGTTGAGTCGATCATGAACTCTTGTCGCGAGGCGCGCGCAATTCTTGAAAAACCTGTTGCGATTATTGCGCACACCATTGCGGGGAAAGATGTGCAGTTCATGGAAGGAGACTTTAGATGGCACGCAAAACCTCCGAATAAAGAGCAGGCAATGGAGGCGCTGAAAGAACTTCGTACGTTGAAGGGGAAAATTTCCTATGAATCATAATGATGTATCAGATCTTCGTGCAACAAGAGATGGATTTGGTGAGTCGTTGTGTGAAATAGCAAAAAGCAATGACAATATCATCGGACTTTGTGCGGATTTGACCGAGTCAACGCGAATGGATGCCTTTGCGCACCAGTTTCCCAAGCGATTCTTTAATGTTGGTATCGCCGAGCAGCATATGGTCGGGATGGCGGTTGGACTTTCGTTGGAAGGATATGTTCCTTTTGTCGCAACGTACGGAGTATTTCTTGGTAGGGCTTGGGATCAAATTCGTGTGTCAGTCTGTCTAGGAAAAGCGAATGTAAAACTTGTCGGATCTCACGCGGGTGTAACCGTTGGTGCGGACGGAGCATCTGCCCAAGCGCTCGAAGACATTGCACTCTTTCGTGTGCTGCCACACATGGTGATCGTATGCCCATGTGACGTGGTAGAGGCGAAGAAAGCAACAATCGCATTGGCAGAAATGGTGGGGCCGGCGTATCTCCGTTTGTCTCGCGAGAAGACCCCAGTTGTGACAAGGAAGAATACTCCGTTTGTTTTGGGTCGGGCAGAAACGCTGAAAAATGGGAAAGATGTGTCAATCATTGCCTGCGGAACGATGGTGTCATCTGCATTAGATGCCGCACTGTTGTTAGCAAAAGAGCAGATCGATGTTGGTGTGGTGAATATGCACACCATTTCACCTATAGATAAAGCGGCGATCATTGATGCGGCAAAACACACACACGCAATTGTTGTTGCGGAGGAACACCAAGCCCTAGGAGGCTTAGGTGGAGCGGTAGCTGAAGTTCTGGCACTGCATTGTCCAACTCCCATGGAGCAGGTTGCAGTGCAGCATACTTTTGGTGAATCTGGGACAGCAGAAGAGCTTCTCGTACAGTACAAACTTACATCGCATGATATTGTCCGCGCAGTCAAGCGAGTTTTGAGAAGAAAGACGAAAGAGTAAAGCTATTTCTATCTTACTCCCCCTATCATCATACTTACCGCGCAAAAAACAAAAGCAAGATCACTCCCATGACAATCCTATAAAGAATAAACGGGGTAAATCCATACTTTTTAAAAAGCGGCAATGTGAAATAAATAGTGCTGAGTGCGACAAGAAAAGAGACAAAAAAACCAACGCTTGTTGTAAGGACGAGATTTGAATGTATCCCAGTTGGCTCCTTGAAGGCCTTAAACAATTCATATCCCGAGGCAGCAGACATCGCAGGAATCCCAAGAAGAAAAGAAATCTGCATTGCATCCTTGAACGAGATATTTCGAACAACTCCACCGAGAATAGTAATCCCAGAACGAGAAACGCCGGGAACGATGGAAATCATCTGAAAGAGACCAATGATAAAAAAGTCCTCCCATGTCCAATTTTTTTCTCCTTTGCCGATACTTAAAGTTTTCGCATATGTGCGTTGGACGTAGAGCATAAATAGTGCAACAACAATGGTCGTTAGGGCAACAACAAACACATTTGAATGTAATTGCGCGATGTACGAACGAACAAAAAAACCAAATAAAAGTGTGGGAATTGTTGCCACTCCGTAATAGAAAAGCAATCTCTTTTTTTCTTTGGAAAATAGATTATGTAACATCTCCCAAATGATTTTTCTATAAAACACAACGACAGCAAGTATCGCTCCCAACTGTATGACGGTATTAAATATAACCGATGGTTCTCGTATTCCCATCATACGTTCCGCTACGATAAGATGTCCGGTACTTGAGATGGGAAAAAACTCTGTGAGTCCCTCTATTATTCCAAGAAGTACAGCATGAAGAAGTGACATATGTGCAGTTTATCGTAAACCGAAATAGAAAAGTAGACCCACAGCAGCGGTCATAAGAATGAGGGTTGTGGTACCTAAAATGTTTGAGAAAAAACCGTTTGTATGTGTTTTCATGATGTCACGATTATTCGCAATATGCATAATAATCACAATGAGTGGAGGGGCGAGTACTCCATACAACACTGCGGTAGAAAGCAGCATGTGCACAGGGCTGATTCCTAGTGCGCTCATCAGAACGCCAAGAAATGTTGATGCAATGATCACGGCATAAAATTTTTTCGCCTTATGAAAAGGTTTGTCTAGTCCACCCGTCCATCCAAACGCTCCGGACAACACATACGACGTGGATCCAGCAAGAATAGGGATAGTTAACAGACCGGTCCCCACAATCCCAAGCATGAAAAGAAGATATGCGGCATCTCCGACAAGAGGACGAAGAGCATCGGCGGCTTGCTGAGCCGTAGTAATATTCGTGATGCCGTTTGGAAAAAGTGTGACTGCGGTTGTCAGAATGATAAACCACATTGTGATATTTGAGAGAATCATTCCGAGCGTTACGTCCTCACGCATGAGCGTAAGCTCATTTTTTGTGACAATCCACCGCTGTATTTTTTTCAATGCATTGTTTTTGTGATCCTCCACTTCAATGTCCGCTTGCCAAAAGAATAAATATGGAGAGATTGTGGTTCCAAGAACACCAACAAACACCAACAAAACCTCTTTTGTAATAGTGAAGGTAGGGAAAAATGTTTGACGCCACACTTCATGCCATGGAATATGTATGGTGAACGGGACCAAGAAATAACAAAGCAGCGCAAGCACAAGCCACTTCATATACCGAACGAGCATATGATATGAAGAAAAAAGGACAAAACATAAAATGACCAGTGAATATAAAACAGCGATGGACCACTGTGGGATATTCACTAATAAATGAGTTGTTTCGGCCATGCCTGCGATGTCAGCACCAATGTTTATTGTGTTTGCTATGGTAACGACTATCGCAAGCACATATAAAATCGACCGATGATAATGTTTTCGCAACACCCCACTCAACCCCATGCCAGTGACAAGTCCGATTCTCGCACACATCTCTTGGATGCTTATCATAAGCGGTGTTGTGAACACTGCTGTCCATAAGAGTTGGAAGCCTGCAAGCGCACCGGCCTGTGAATACGTTGTAATGCCGGAAGGGTCGTCGTCTGCGGCACCAGTGATGATTCCGGGACCTAATGCATGCAGAAATCTTCTGGCCGATTGAGGCAGTCTCATGTGGTCATGATAGATGGTAGAATGTCGAGGTGCAACCTCAGGATTTTGGATTTGAATATCAACAGAAGATTAGCAGTCGTACTCGGTCTTTGCGCGTGCATATTGATCGATTTGGGCAGGTCATAGTAACCACACCAAAAAGATATCCGCAGTCGCTTCTCCACGAATTTCTTACGCAATCATCTGAATGGATTGAGAAACATTTAGCGCTTTACCGAAGGAGGTCACGTGTTGATGAGGGAAACGCGGGAGCCGTATTGTATTACGGCGCTCCTTATCACATAGAGATCCAACTTCATGAAAATGGTCCGACTATCGAACAGAAAGATTCGCATATTGTCGTAAGACCAATTTCACCAACGCCAGTATCTTGCGCTTTGGCTGTAGAACGATGGTTAAAGGCTGAGGCGGATCGATACATGTCAAAACGAATTCATGAGTTAGCAAAAGAGATGAATGCATCCTTCTCTTCACTCCACATAAGAGATCAATCAACGCGATGGGGAAGTTGTTCGGCGAGCAAACGCCTACAGTTAAACTGGCGTCTTATACAAGCGCCAAAAGAAGTTATTGATTATGTTATGATTCATGAGTTAGCACATCTTGTGCACATGAATCACTCGGAAAGGTTTTGGGCGTATGTGGAAAGATTTGATCCAGCGTTTCTCATTCACAAGAAGTGGTTACGATTTCATGGAGCCGCTTTAC
Organism: Minisyncoccota bacterium; assembly: GCA_016211945.1. Lineage (GTDB taxonomy): Bacteria > Patescibacteriota > Microgenomatia > UBA1400 > UBA12028 > JACRHV01. The sequence goes on along the minus strand of JACRHV010000004.1, from coordinate 198,708 downwards.
ACAAAGATTTTCGGAATAATCCAGCGTTTCGTTCTCTTAAATAAACTGCACATTGTTCGACTTCTTTTTTTTACTGAAATCTTACTCGTTCTGTTTGCCTGTTCAGGAGTAGTAGCAGTTACGCAGAATAATCTTCTTATACCCGTTCTTGCATTGATTGGGAAGAAGTTAGGAACGCTTTCTGTTGTGTTGCTCTGTTTTGTCGTCATCCCCGGAATTTTTCGTCGTCTTCAATGTTTTACCATCGTTCGAGTAACGGTGATGTCAATACGGAGACATCTGGGAATTCTTATGTACTTAACAGGAGTGATACATTCACTTTTTACGTATTGGATGCCCAGATTTATTTTTGGCCCAACCCCACTTCAATATTTTCAGATTTTCGGCATGGTCACATTGAGTTTAGGTTTTCCGCTTTTTCTCACATCAAATGATTTTTCTGTCAAACTCCTGAAAAAAATGTGGGATGTGTTGCATAAAGGTGTATACATCATGCTTTTCTTTGTTTCACTACATCTGCTATTTTTAGGAAATGGACTAGGAATCATTGTTTTTATACTGGTTATTATGGAATGCGTTTCGTATCTGTATAGCACGAGACATCATGATCACACTATTACACGGTGATAATACCGTTGCGTCACGTACAGCCCTCCACGCTTTGCTCGCTTCGCTACGGGATAAACAGGTGCACATTCGCCACCTTCTTGCAAAAGACATAGATATTCCGAGTTTGGAATCTGCATTGGGCACAACAAGTCTTTTTGCATCAGATCATTGTGTTGTTATTGAAGAGCTTATGAGTTTGCCAAAAAGCAAAAAAAAAGACAGTATTATTTCATTCATTCAGTCTTCAAATGCCACTGTCGTGATGTGGGAAAAAAAGACCCTAACACCAACACAACTACGACAATTTCCTGTGGCACAGACACAGATATTCAAAACAAGTTCCGCAGTATTCGCTTGGCTTGATACATTGGATCCGAGAAATAACGCAAAAATGCTTGTCCTTTTTGACAAAGCCGTAAAGCAGGATGGCGTGGAACTTTGTTTTTCAATGCTTGCACGACAGATTCGACTTTTGATACAGATAAAAGAAGGAAGGATACCGCCAATCTCACCTTTCGCCGTTGCGAAACTCCAGAAGCAAGCAAAGAATTTTACTCTTTCGCATCTTCTTTTTTTACATCACGGCATTGTACATGTTGATGAGCAGCAAAAAACATCAAGTTCTCCTCTAGCATTGCATGAAAGTCTGACGCTCCTTCTTCTCAATATGTGAACCGAATTATTTGATCTTTGCTTGACCTATACATACAATATACAAAGGAAAATTTATGCAGAAATATTTTCATACATGGTATGTGTTTTGTCCTCGATGCAAAACTTCGCTCGAATATGACGATCACTCAACGCGATGTTCCTCATGCGGGTTCGTTGCATATCTGAATGCGAGTCCGGGAGTGGGCGCCATCATTGAAAAAGATCATGCAATACTCTTGGTGAAGAGGAAGTTCGATCCACACAAGAATACTTGGGATATTCCTGGTGGTTTTCTCAATTCTGATGAATCGTTTGAGTCCGCACTCCACAGAGAATTATTCGAAGAACTGGGCGTGGAAATAAATATCGTCCGATATCTTGGAAGTGAGGCGGATGAATATAACGGAAGGCCGATTATCAACACAATTTTTCTTTGCACCATCGTTTCCGGAACGCCAGTACCAACAGACGACATTGCAGAAATACAATGGTTTGATCGGGAAAACATGCCATATAATGACATTGCCTTTGCGTACGTGAAAAAAATAGTGCAGTCATATATCAACACATCATGAAAGGATCCATGAACACTCCTCTATTAAACTCAGTCGACGAAATAAAAAAGCTTGATCAGCACCAAATGTTAGAAACGATTGAACTTTTGCATAGCCAAATAAGCCAGGTTTGGAATGATGCACTTTCTTTGGAGATCCCCTCATCATATAAAGAGATCGATCACGTCGTTGTTGCAGGCATGGGGGGGTCGGTGCTTGGAACGCATGTGATTCAGACATTATTTAGGGAAAAGGTCAAACTGCCCATACTCATCTGTCCCGATTACACGCTTCCTTCATATGTGGGAAAGCGGTCGCTTGTCGTCGCGTCGAGTTACTCCGGAAATACAGAGGAAACGTTGTCGGCTGCTCAAGATGCGCAGAAAAAAGGAGCGCACATTGCAGGAATTACCAGTGGTGGAAAACTGGCAGAGTTTCTCCGTTCGAATCATTATCCATCACTTGTGTTCGATCCCGTATACAATCCGAGCTCAAGTCCGCGCATGGGTTTGGGATACTCTATTTTTGGCCAAATGATGGTGTTTTCGCGTGCAGGACTGCTCGACATTTCAGAAAAAGAACGTGAAGAACTCGTTCTCATGTTAATGTCCGCGCAGAAACAAAAATATTGGATGGCGATCGATCAGGAGAAAAATCATGCAAAACTTCTGGCATTTGAATGTTTGGGGAGAATTCCGGTTATTGTTGCCGCAGAACATCTGGAAGGTGTTGCGCATGTGTTCGCAAATCAACTGAATGAGAATGCCAAAACATATTCAGAGTTTCGTGTCATTCCTGAAATGGACCACCATCTCCTCGAGGGGTTCCAGTTTCCCACTGAGAATAAAGATTCATTATTTTTTATCTTTGCACAGTCAAATCTGTACAGCAAAGAAAATCAAAAACGGGTAGAAGTGACAAAAGAGATTGTTGATAAACATGGACTTTCATCAATTGAAGTGTCATTTCCACAAAAATCGCAACTGCTTGAAGCGTTTGAGTTTCTCCAATTTGGAGCATACACCTCCTTTTATTTGAGTATGTTGCATCATCGAGATCCCGAACCGATTCCATGGGTCGATTATCTTAAGAAGGAGATAAAAAAATGAGGATTAAACCATACCTCATTGTTCCTAAAGTGATTGAACAACCTACTTGGGGTGGATCGTACATTAGTGAGATGAAAAATCTTCACAATGCTGAAATTATCTCAAGAAAAATAGGTCAGTCATATGAATTGTTTGAACACTCCACCGTTTGGGAGGGAGAAACAACAGATAATGACAATATGCCACTAGAGTTCGGATACGCGATGGATACTGACAAGGTTGTACGTCTTGGATCATTTGACCGAACGATGTCTTTAGAAAGTCTCGTTCTCCACGACGCAAAAGGAACATTAGGAGAGATTCCGCTAAAAAAATTTGGTCCAAAGATTGCAACACTCATCAAGTTGACGCAGGCAAAGGGGAACTCATATCAACTCCACGTACGTCCGGAAGATAAAAACGATCGGTGGATTCCGAAACCAGAATCCTGGTATTACTTCGGCAAAGGAAAGATTACCTTGGGGGTAAAAAAAGATATCGATTGGGATGCATATAAAAAAACTTGCGAAGATATAGATGCGCGTGCAAAAGAGCTTTCATGCCAAGTACATGGAAAAAGGATGGATGTTTCTGAAGCAAAAAAGCAACTAGAAACATACGTGAAGGCGAAAAATCCAGAACAATTTGTGAATCTGCTCTACGTAAATGATGGAGATATTGTTGATCCAAGTAATGGAGGAATCCATCATTCATGGGAAGAAGGGCCTGAACTCCCTTTAGGAAACATACTCTATGAAGTGCAACTCAACTCATACGATCCCGTGTCAACAATACGCAACTATGACAAAGGAAAAATGGGAAACGATGGATCCATACGGGAAGTCCAGGTTGAAGATTATTTCGCGTTTATCGATCGTTCAGAAGATGCGAACAATCCGCAGCGAATGATCCGTAGACCAACAGTGATAGAAGAACATCAGGGTGTCCGACTCAGCCAAATATTTTCGAATGATGCGTATGCTATGCAAGGTTTTTCCTTCTCAAAAAAAACTGAAGCAAAACAAGAGTGGACGCGCTGTGGTCAATCCTTTCATCATCTTTTTGTTCGAAGCGGGTCGTGTACGGTAAAAACTTTAGATGGGCCACTGTTCGTAACCCGAGGATTTTCTGTATTTGTCCCTGCGGGAGTTGGATCGTACGTGATAGAATCAACCCCTGGATCGGAAATACTTAAAACATATATTGCATAATCCCATCTATGAAAAAGAAAAAGTACAAAGCACTCCTTTTGGATATTGATGGAACGATCGTGCAAAAAGGGTATGAAAATCTTCCCACGGTTGCGGTCAAAAGAGCGATTGCGTCTTTACACAAAAGAGGAATTCCCGTATGTTTGGCAACCGGTAGAACAATCCAGCACGCCAAACGTATCATTGACGTTCTCCACATAACTAACGCCTGTATCTTAAATGGCGGTGCAGCGATCTATGATCCAAAAATAAAAAAGACAATTCATTCATTTTCATTTGATGAAAAAAGAAAACAGAAACTTATCACTATAGGTTCTGCATTGCGGGAGCGATTTCTGGTGTGTACAACCCAAGGAGAATTTGAGTATACAGGTCAGGATTTCTCTCAGAAAGATGTCACAAGTTTTTATTTTATCCATCTCCAACAAGAAGAAATTGAGCTTTACACACGCGGATTGGCTGAAGTTCATAACCTCACACTTCATCTTATTACGAGAGGGACATTTGACGGAATGCCCGTTATCATTGCAACCGATGCTGACACAACGAAGATAAAAGCTATTCACCATCTTTTTGAGTACATGAAGATTCATGCGGAAGATATCGTTGCAGTAGGTGATGAGGAAAATGACCTACCCATGTTAACCGCTGTTGGTATGAGCGTAGCGATGGGAAATGCTCCGGACAACGTAAAGGCGCAAGTGAAGTATATAGCACCTTCAGTATATGAAGACGGGTTGGTAGATGTTATTAAAAAGTTTTTCTAATGTGAACATAGAGACGATATTCTTATATATGTTAAAAAATGAGAAGCAAAATAAAATTCGTGTTGAAATTCTTGGATTAACTGTAGGATCCTCAATGTATTTCCCCCCTTTGTCAGCAATTGAATTATTTATCTCAATGCTTCATGAGGCGGGACATGTACTTGCAAAAAAATTATCTGCACGAAATGAAGAAATTCTTACTCCAGATAAGGTCAAGGGAACGGTTGTGATCTTCTCGGATGAGGAATATCGAAAACTTGCTTGGCATTTTCTCTTTGGTTGGCGTTTGAAAGAAATTCCAGAAGTATTTTTTCCAGTTATTAGAAGATTACTAGACTTTTATGCAAAAGGAAATTTTGATGTGTACTCACTTAAATTTACAATGTGTAATACAGAGGAATTTGCGAATTTAGTTAAAAAACACAAAATAGAAACAATAAAGAGAGATAGTGATGGAAATATCATTCTTACTTCAACAAGAAAGGGACGGGATATTGAGATTCCTGCAATAGCGACAGAAGAAGCATGTCTGAGACTTTTGATGTACGAGGCTTCAAAAATAACGCGAATCTCTGCAATATTATCGATGATTTTACATATTACCACAACAAAAGCGACAGAGTATCAAAAGTCATCCCACGGTCGTGCCTGGAAAATTGTTGATAGGGCCTACAATTCAAGAAGATGGGTATTACCCACTGATCTTGATAAAGCAAAATAAAAGCAAATAAATTCTTCACAATACTAATGTCCTTCTGCTATGATGTGGTATATGACAAAACCTGCCCCGCATGTCGTGTGGTTCTCAGATGTAAATAAACAATCCGGTAACCTTGTTGGTGGGAAAGGTGCAAACCTTGGAGAAATGGTTGCCGCAGGCTTCCCCGTTCCCAACGGCTTCATTGTCACCTCCCCGGCCTATTTCTATGTTCTCGACCACAATAATTTACGCAAGAAAATCCACTCACTTCTAGAAAAACTGGACGTCAACGATTCTGCAGCGCTTAACACAGCCTCAAGAAAGGTGAAAGATCTCATTACACACGCGGAAGTTCCAGATGATCTAGCACACGAAATTGTTCAGGCCTATCAAAAACTTGGCGATAGGAGTTACGTTGCAGTGCGATCCAGTGCAACGGCGGAAGATTTGCCAGGCGCGTCATTTGCAGGACAGCAAGCAACTTTTCTCAATATCGCAGGTGAAGCAGACGTCGTAAATGCAATTCGTGACGCCTGGGCCTCATTATTTGAGGCACGAGCAATTTTTTACAGAGTAGAGAAAGGATTTGATCATTTTAAGGTTGGCCTTGCGGTTCCCGTTCAACACATGGTGCAGTCCGAGGTCAGTGGCGTCATGTTCTCGATTAATCCAGTAACAAATGATAAACACACCATCGTGATAGAGGCGATTTGGGGATTAGGAGAGAATATTGTTCAGGGGGCGGTAACACCAGATCATTATGAGGTGGATAAACAGACATGGAAAATTGTGAAGAGCGATACCATTACGCAAACGGTGGAGATGATTCGTCGGGATGGTGTCACAAAAGACTATCCAGTGCCCAAGTCACGTCAAGGAAAACGGAAACTTACAGATAGTCAGATTATCTCGCTTGCAAAATTGTCACAAAAACTGCAACAACACTATTTCTATCCTCAGGACAGCGAATGGGCGCTCGAGGATGGAAAGTTATTTATTGTTCAAACACGTCCTATTACAACAATAGAGACAATTGATAAAAGTAAAACGACAACTACTTCACTGCGCAACGCAGAGCAAGCAGTAAAAAAAGCGACAAGCGGAATGAAGCTATTGGTAACCGGTGACTCTGCCTCTCCGGGATTGGTGTCTGGTATCGTTCGGCATATCATGACGCCAAAAGAGATTTATAAATTGAAAACCGGTGAAATTATGGTCACGAGTATGACAACACCGGATTTTGTTCCCGCAATGAAAAAGGCAGCCGCGCTTGTTACAGATAAAGGCGGTCAAACGTCACACGCCGCTATCGTATCACGCGAACTTGGATTGCCTTGCGTTGTTGGAACGGGGAACGCAACAAAGGTTCTCAAGGAAGGTCGTGCAGTAACGGTGAATGGGAAGACGGGTGAGGTTTTTGACGGATCTCTTTCCAGTGGAATGCTTAACGCTGTTACCTCTGCAATAGAATCACAAGACAATACTACCGCAGCAAAACATATAAAAACTGCCACAAAAGTGTATGTCAACTTGGCGGAGCCGGAACTTGCAGGAGAAATGGCAAAAAAGAATGTTGATGGCGTTGGACTTCTCCGTGCTGAGTTTATGATTGCGCAGATTGGTACTCATCCAAAAAAGTTAATTCACGATAAACGAGAGCAAGTGTTTGTGCATAAATTGGCAGAGGGATTAGAGACATTCTGTAAAGCATTTTATCCACGTCCCGTGGTGTACCGTGCAACAGATTTTAAAACAAACGAGTATCGCAACCTCGTTGGCGGAAAAGACTATGAACCACATGAAGAGAATCCCATGATTGGATATAGGGGATGTTTCCGATATATGACCGATGAACAAGTATTTAAGTTGGAACTGGAAGCAATAAAAATTGTACGAGAGAAAAAAGGATATAAAAATCTTTGGGTGATGATTCCATTTGTTCGGACAGTGCATGAATTGGAACAAGTGAAACATATTATGCACAATCACGGACTACAAAGAAGTTCGACATTCAAGTTGTGGATGATGGCGGAAATTCCAAGCAATGTTATTTTAATTGATAAGTTTATCGATGTTGGCATTGATGGATTTTCCATAGGAACCAATGACTTAACAATGTTGATTTTAGGAACAGATCGAGATAATGAACACGTTGCAAGCGAGTATGACGAACGCAATCCTGCAGTACTTTGGGCCTTGGAACAAATTTGTACACGAGCAAAAGCGCGAGGAGTGACAGTTTCGGTATGCGGGCAGGCTCCGTCGACCTATCCGGAAATTGCAGAAAAATTAGTCGAATGGGGAGCAACATCAATGTCTGTTTCTCCAGACGTTATTGATCGAACACGCGAAGTTGTATACGAGGCTGAAAAACGCCTTGTACATAAATCAAGGTAGAAGGAACTATGGCAGTTATTCAGGCGGTTCATGCACGCGAGATTCTTGATTCACGTGGCATACCAACAATAGAAACAACGATAATCCTTGATACGGGGATTATGGTGAGTGCCGCTGTTCCGTCTGGAACTTCAACAGGAAAACACGAGGCAGTCGAGCTTCGTGATGGCGATCAAACACGCATGTTAGGAAAAGGCGTATTGAAGGCGGTAAAAAATGTGAATGAAGTAATCGCGCCCGCGATTATTGGACAAGATCCTTCGCGTCAAACCAATCTCGACCAAATCCTCGTGAACCTGGACGGAACACCAAATAAAAGCAAATTGGGTTCCAACGCAATGCTTTCTGTTTCGCAAGCTGGCGCTCGTGCGGGGGCGGCAATTGCAGGAATGTCGTTGTATCAGTACTTTAAGGAAAAGTACCAACTTATTTCCGGATATAAAATGCCGATTCCCGCATTTAACTTAATTAACGGTGGGGCGCATGGAGCGGGCAATCTCGATTTTCAGGAGTTTCACGTTGTGCCGGCTAGCAATAAACCGTTCCATGTTGCGTTGCAGATTGGGGCCGAGATTTTTATGACATTGGAAAAAGTTTTGATTTCCAAGGGGGCGGTCCACTCTACCGGAATTGAAGGTGGATTTGCGCCAAACCTCTATACCAATACCGATGCGTTTCAGCTCTTTTTTGAGGCGGTAAAAGAGATGCCATATGTCATTGGACAAGATGTGTTCTTGGGAATTGATGCCGCATCGAATTATTTTTATAGTGGCGGGAAGTATAAGATTCGTGATCGATCAGAACCGTTCAACACGGATCAAATCATCGAGTACTACAAAGAAATTCAAGAAAAATACCATGTGTTTTCCATCGAGGATGGGTTAGCAGAGGACGATTGGGACGGGTGGAAGAAGTTAACAAAGGAACTGCAGTCAGTGGCGGTAATTGTGGGTGATGACTTTTTGACTACAAATAAGGAGCGTGTTTTGAAGGCAGTGCAGGAGCAGGCATGTACGGGTATTATTATCAAACCAAATCAAATTGGGACGATTAGTGAGACAGTAGAGGTGGTGAAGATTGCGAAGGATGCGGGGTGGCAAACGATCTTCTCCCATCGCTCTGGAGAAACGACGGATGACTTCATGGCCGACTTTGCGGTTGGGTGTGGGGCGGACTATGTCAAGTTTGGCGCACCAAGCCGCGGTGAGCGTGTGGTAAAGTACAACAGATTACTAAAGATTGAAGCGGAGTTGGGGATGTGATTATATTAATGTATGCCTGTAGATCAATCAAAATCACTTGAAGCTCTCGCCCACATTACTCTTGCTCAACGTCAAGCTCTACGTGAAACAACAGCAATCACACTACCAAGTTCTTCAGACGAACTTGCTGATAAGGATTTAGGACACGATAAAGCAACAGTAATTCGTAATCTCCGTGCTTTGGGTGAACACATGGAAGATGTTGTTCGAGATTACGTTGTAGAAAAATTTATTTCCCAAGAGATACATCTTGAAGATTCAATACATGCTATTCATATAGCCGCGACTGCAGGCTGGATTCCATATGAAGGAGAAGATCCTGAAACGCAAGTATATGAACACACTTTTCGCGATTCTGGTGTGCGTTTTGGAGATGTTATCCCAGTAAAATACGAAGATGTTGAAGAACTTTTTTCTAGTTATATGGGAACACTACAAAGACTTCTTGAGAACTGTACGAAACAGGATTTTGAGTACGTGATGTCATGGGCATATATTTCTTTCGTCTCAATACATCCTTATCCAGATGCAAATGGGAGAACGGGAAGAGCAATTGTTCGATTTATTAGTGAGTATTTTGTACGACGTTTTGGATATGAAGGAATCAAATCGTTCCCTAACTATAAGGAAGAAGAATTACGCGCAAAAGCGGCAGATTTTATGAATAAAGCAATGTTCGAACTTGGATTTTTCCCCAAACCCAAAGATGCTGAAAATGGTTCTAGTTCGGAAGAAATTTATTATGAGTTTTTAATAGATGGAAAGGTTGATCAATATTTTTCAGAGTTGAAACAAAGAATGCAGGCACATTTTTTCTCAATCCAGTCTTCTGATCAATTGCGACAGTTTGGCTATGTGAAAGAAGCAACGGCGTATTTAGATAAGGTTGAACTACTCAAACCTAAAGAAACGCGACCGCTTATTGCACTTGAAACAGCCACACGATTTAAACAGCTTCTTGAAGAAAGAGATATGTCTATTGATGCATTGCTCGAACGTGAAGCACAAAAAGGAAAACCTGAAACAGATCAAGAAAAATATAGTGCCTCCAATATAGTAGTAAGTTGTTTCTTTGCGGAATTCAATGCAGCTCTTATGCATAAGCGTTCAAGAAAAATTGGAGAAATAAATATATTGGTTGACAAGTATTTATCTCGATACGCTCTCTTATTAAGAGAAGAAGATAAGCGTATGATAGCAGAGGTAATAAAAGAAAAAGGTTATAAGTAAATATTTTTATGTTGCAACCCACCTCTCATCCCAAACCAGTCGTCTTCCTTATTCTCGATGGCTATGGTGTTGGTCCCAAAAATGCTGGCAATGCGATTGAACTCGCCAAAAAACCGAACCTCGACAAAATCAATCTTATGTATCCCCACGGCCTTCTTGATGCCTCCGGCGTTGCAGTGGGACTCCCAAAAGGTGAGGACGGTAACACAGAAACAGGCCATCTCAATATCGGTGCCGGCCGCATAGTGTATCAGGATCTTCCACGGATCAATATGGCAATAGCAGACGGATCGTTTGCACAGAACCAAGCATTTTCACAGGCTTTTGACCACGTGAAGCGTCACAACTCAGTACTACATCTCATCGGTCTTGTCGGCTCCGGTGGTGTACATAGTAACGTAAGTCATCTCTATGCCCTTCTTGCCACTGCAAAACAACAAGGTTTTGACGGAAATGTATATGTCCATGCGATTACTGATGGTCGTGATTCACCCCCAACCTCTGGTATTGATTACATTTCTCAACTTTTAGAGCAGATGAAAACGCTTGGAGTGGGTCAACTTGCGACCGTAACAGGTCGATATTACGCCATGGATCGTGATCATCGTTGGGAACGTACAAAGGTAGCATATGACGCGTTAACAATGGGATCAAACACTTGTACTCCAGATGTTACCGCGGCAATTCGCGCCTCATACAACTCGGGGAAAACAGATGAATTTATCGAACCTATTAGCGCTTGCGGTTCTGATGGCAAGCATCGCGTGGTCAACGATAACGACGCGGTTATCTTTTTCAATTTCCGCATTGATCGTCCCCGCCAACTCACAAAAGCGTTTGTACTTCCGAATTTTGAACAGGGGACACAAGCTGAGGGATTTGACCCTTATGCGATTAAGTACACCAAGTCGCATATACAACAACAGGCTTCATCGCAAACATTTGCACGACAAAAAATTGTACAGAACCTTTTATTCGTCACGATGACGGAATATGAGCGCGGATTGTCCACCGTTGTTGCCTTTCCACCAGAAACAGTGGCAATGCCATTAGGACGCGTTCTTTCTGAGCGTGGTCTTCGGCAACTCCGCATGTCTGAGACGGAAAAAGAACGGTTTGTCACATACTATTTTAATGGCCAACGTGAGGATGCTTTTCCGTTAGAAGATCGGATCATTATCCCTTCGCAGAAGGTTCCAACGTACGATCTTAAGCCAGAGATGAGTGCGCATGAAATTACACAAACACTTTTAGAAAAAATTTCACTCAATGTGTACGACGTTATTGTTGTCAACTTCGCTAATCCGGATATGGTGGCACATACCGGTAATCTGCAGGCTACCATTACTGCATGTGAGGTAACCGATGAATGTGTCGGAAAGATTGTTACCGCTGTTACGGATCGCGGCGGTGTTGTTCTCATTACTGCAGATCACGGAAATGCTGAAGAATTGATTAATAACGAGAGTGGTGAAGTGGATACAGAGCACAGCACCTATCCGGTACCGCTGATCATCTGCAGTAAGCAGTCACAATCGCAAACAAATAAGACATTACCAAAGGGAATTCTTGCCGATATTGCTCCCACGATTTTAAAACTGTTAGATATCCCACGTCCCGCAGAAATGACTGGGCGAGAACTTCTTTAAGAGAATTTTCGTATGAGCCCGACGCATTTTCCTTGAATCTTTACATTTGTCGCATAGATAGGTTGCATCGTCGAATTTGCTGGTTCAAGGCGCACGCGCGTTGACTCTTTAAAGAAGCGTTTCAGCGTTGCTAATCCATTATCCAGAAGCGCAACAACAATTTCACCATCAATTGCCTCTTGTTTTTCCTCGATCACAACGAAATCACCATCTAGAATACCGTCCTCAATCATTGACTCGCCCTTCACTTGGAGAACATATGATCGCGCTTTCCCAGAGATGAGTTCTGGTGAAACCTTAAACACTGCGTTAGGATCGCTATATGGCTGAATTGGCCTTCCTGCCGCAATATATCCCAAGAGTGGAAGGTCAACACTTTCTGTCATGCGTAAAAATGTTCGATCAATCAACTCAAGTCCACGTACGGCTCCATCATATTTTTTCAACACTTTTTTACGAATGAGTGCTTGTAAATGTTCGTGGATAGTTGCCAAAGAAGAAACGCCAATCGCGGTTGCAATCTCTTGCAATGTTGGAGAATATCCGTTGCGCTGAATATACTGCGCAATAAAATCAACAATTTGGCGTTGTCGCTTGTATAATGTAACGGCCATAGTTCTCCTTTCCTTCGGTTGAAGTTCGTGCAGTGTTCGCCCGAACCGAAAGCGAACTATATCCACAATAACCGAAAGGAAAACGAACAGTCAACTAGAACTTAATAGGACAAATAGCATCATGAAGTTTGCATTGAAATCATCATACCAACCAACCGGTGATCAACCTCAAGCAATTGAGGAGCTTGTTGCGGGGATACAAGAGGGTCAAAAAAAGCAAGTTTTGTTGGGAGTCACGGGAAGCGGGAAAACATTTTCTGTTTCCAATGTCATTCAACGTGTTCAAAAGCCAACGCTCGTCATCTCTCATAACAAAACACTAGCGGCACAACTCTATCAAGAATTTCGCGATTTTTTTCCTGATAACGCGGTAAGTTATTTTGTGTCCTATTACGATTACTATCAGCCGGAGGCCTATTTACCAACAACGGACACTTATATAGAGAAAGAAACGCAGATTAATGACGATATTGACAAACTGCGTCTTGCCGCAACAACAAATTTATTAACGAGGCCAGATGTGATCGTGATCGCATCGGTCTCATGCATCTATAACCTCGGATCGCCGGTAGAGTATGCAAAAAACACACTCACTCTCATGTCCGGTGAGCTCATTCCTCGTACCACAATCTTTCTTCAACTCACCAATCTTCAATACCAACGCACTGACGTTGATCTCAAACGCGCCTCGTATCGTGTTCGCGGCGAAACAATTCAAGTTTGGCCAGCATACCAGGATACTGCCTATGCACTCCATCTTTTTGGAAACACAATTGAACGGATTGATGAAATTGATCCTGTGACGGGAGATACTATTTCTGAAGAACCAGTGAACCGTGTCACCATCTATCCGGCAAAACATTATATTGCCGATCCAACAACAAAAGAGCAAGCATTGGCGGAAATAAAGCAAGATCTTGAGGAGCAACTCAAAAAACTCCGCGCAAACAACAAAATACTCGAAGCATATCGACTTGAACAACGGGTAAACTATGACATGGATATGATTCGTGAGTTGGGATTTGTAAACGGTATTGAAAATTATTCGAGGTACTTCGATGGGCGACACGCGGGTGACCCACCATACACGCTCATCGACCACTTCGTGGAGAACGCTAAAACATTTGGAGATGGATCATTTTTAACCGTGATTGATGAATCACACATAACGGTTCCACAGATACGTGGTATGTACAACGGTGATCAATCAAGAAAAAAGACATTAGTGGACTATGGATTTCGTTTGCCGTCCGCGCTGGATAATCGCCCACTCAAGTTTGAGGAGTTCATGCGAAATATGGACGATATGCTCTTTGTTTCTGCAACTCCAAATGAGTGGGAGGTAAGTATCTCTGATCACCGTGTTATTGAGCAACTCATTCGTCCTACCGGCCTCCTCGATCCCGAGGTCGAGATTCGCAAAACCGAGGGGCAGGTTGAGGACTTAACGAGAGAAATTATAAAGAGAAAAGCAATTGGTCAACGGACACTTGTGACCACACTTACAAAGCGGATGGCGGAGGCATTGACAGAATATCTCAACACGCCAGAAAAACTTCACGCATTAATGAAAGACGACGCATATGCAGGAGAACTTCCAAAAGTACAATATCTCCATTCTGATGTAGAAACGCTTGATCGGTCGGATATTTTAGATGATCTTCGTCGAGGTGTTTTTGATGTCGTGGTTGGCATCAATTTGTTGCGTGAAGGTTTGGATTTGCCGGAGGTCTCATTGGTAGCTATCTTGGATGCAGATAAAGAAGGATTTTTACGGTCGCGCACATCACTCGTACAGACAATGGGTCGTGCTGCTCGTCATCAAGAGGGGCATGTCATTATGTACGCAGACCGTATCACGGACTCAATGAAAAGTGCGATTGATGAGGTAAAACGTCGCCGTGCATATCAAATAGAGCATAATACAAAGCACGGTCTTACCCCAACAAGTATTCAAAAGCCTATTCGCGATCAAATGATCGCTCGTGTAAAAGATGAGGACGGTTCGTCACATACTCCGCAACAAAAACGGCGGATAGAGATAAAAATGGGGAAAGATAAAAGAGTCTCTCTCTATGAGATTGATTCAGACTCACTTACGCCAGCAGAGAAAAAACAATACACTCGAGTACTCACGCGCGAGATGAATGGTGCGGCAAAAGCGATGAACTTTGAACGGGCCGCAGAAATACGTGATGTCATTGCAAAACTTGCGTAGTTCTTTTAGGATAGGTGGGTTGGTAAAAGAAAGGTTTGTATGATTCCCCATTTTGATTTGATCGAGATTATTAAGGCCGTTGGATATGTTGGCATGTTTGCGATTGTGTTTGCGGAGTCCGGATTATTTTTTGGATTCTTTTTACCGGGAGATAGTTTATTGTTTACCGCAGGTCTTCTTGCATCCCAAGGTTTCCTGAATATTTGGGCGCTTGTCCCGCTTCTCATTGTTGCGGCTATCACTGGTGACAGCGCCGGATACTGGATGGGAAGAAAATTTGGTGGTTGGTTGATGAGACAAAAAGATACATTCTTTTTCCAGAAGCACCATCTTTTTAAAGCACAGCGATTCTATGAAGAACATGGGGGAAAAACATTAATTTTAGCGAGATTCATTCCAGCTATCCGAACATTTGCACCAATTGTGGCTGGTATGGCGAACATGCAGTACGATAAGTTTCTCTCGTACAACATTGTTGGCGGTTTTTTGTGGGCGGCCGGAATGACGCTTGGAGGATTCTTCCTTGGAACACTTGTTCCCAATGTCGATAAATATCTCCTGCCAATTGTTGGGGCTATTGTAGTGATTTCCGTGATACCAGCCCTACTTCATATGCGCGCGGACGCATCGAGTGTCCACAAAAAAGAGAAAGGATTTTCATTGTGGTTTAGAATAAAAAGAGTATTCTGGAAAACCGCATAAGATATAAAGAAGAACGTAGTGTAAATACTCATTACTCTTCAACAACTGCTGGCGCTGGTCCTACGGCACGAGCGAAGACAGCGTTTAATGATGCCAAAGTGGCGCTGAGTGTATCTGGTTCGAGTAGAGTGTAGGGATCAATTTTTTGCTCCGTTGGCACAATACGAGTTGGTCTTTTAGGAGAGGACTCTAGAGTTTCCAATGCACAAACGACAAGACCACCACTTAAAACGATGAGTTGATTATCCCAATCTGGTTGTTGTGGAACCTCGTACTCCGTACCCTTATATACAAATCGAACTTTTTGTTCATCGGACATAAATACTCCTTTTCATTGATTGATCAGAATTTTACCAGCGAAGTTCTCCTACGTCAACAAACCGATACTGGCATCTGTTTTTCATCTTTGCTACACTATCTCTTCGGACTTTGTTTGGGAGAAAACATGTCGAAGGATGGGGCTCAATACATTAGAATTCGCGGTGCTCGCCAGCACAACCTCAAGAATATCAATCTCGATATTCCGAAAGACTCTTTTGTTGTGCTTACGGGCATGTCCGGTAGTGGAAAGAGTTCGCTTGCATTTGACACCTTATACGCGGAGGGTCAGCGACGATACGTAGAGAGCCTGTCTTCATACGCTCGTCAATTTTTAGGTGTCATGGGCAAGCCGGACGTCGACTCTATAGAAGGACTTTCCCCCGCTATTTCGATTGATCAAAAAACAACCTCGCACAATCCACGGTCCACTGTTGGCACGATTACCGAAATTTATGACTACCTTCGTTTACTTTTTGCGCGCGTCGGTCATCCACATTGCCCAAACTGTGGCTCTGAAATCATGCAGCAGAGTGTCGACCAAATCGTCAATCATCTTGTAGCCGCTATCGATCTGGATCTCGAAAAAAAAGTAGCTTCGAGATTTATGATCCTTGCGCCAGTTGTTCGTGACAAAAAAGGTGAGTTTCAGCAACTGTTTCAAAATATAAAAAAACAGGGATATCAACGTGTCCGCGTAGACGGAACGCTTTACACGATTGACGAGGATTTTGTGTTGTTAAAAAATAACAAACACACGATTAGCGTGGTCATTGATCGGTTCGTGATCTCAAAAGAAATTCGTAGAGATTCTGAGCTGTTTAAACAGGATCGTAGTCGCATAGTTCAGGCAATTGAACAGGCCTTACGATTGGCAGATGGTCTTTTGACCGCTAGTTTTATTGACGACGCATCACACAGTTTTCCAGAAAAGCCACAGCACATGCGCGACATCATGTACTCAGAAAAATTTATGTGCCCAACCTGTGGGACAAGTCTTCCGGAGATTGAACCGAGAATTTTTTCATTCAACACGCCACACGGTGCGTGTGAAACATGTCATGGTCTTGGTACGTTATTAAAAATTGATGTGAAAAAAATTGTTGCGCCGTCGCTTTCTTTAAGTGAGGGGGCGATCATTCCGTTTGCCCGCATGTTTGAACACGAAACGTGGTTTGGCAGGTTGGTCAACGTTGTGGTGGAAGCATATGGGTGTACACAAAGAACAGTGTTTGAGGAATTACCAGAGAAAGTTCAACAGATTCTACTCTATGGTGACAACAAAACATATGAAGTGCATGGCGAAAATAGATTTGGGAAAAGCACAACGATTCGAGAAACATTTCCTGGATTTATTCCAGAATTAGAACGACGGTACTCTGGGACAGAGTCTGAGTTTATTCGGCAAGAGATTGAGCGGTACATGCGAAAAGAAGTCTGTCCTTCATGTGATGGCCGGCGTTTGCGGCCAGAGAGTTTAAGTATCACGATTCGTGACATGAATATAACAGATGTCACAGACCTTTCTATTACCAAGGCGCTGATTTGGGTAAAGGAAGTGCGGGACAAGGAAATGTCGGACAAAGAGCGACTCATTGCCGAACCAATTGTCAAGGAGATTACCGCGAGACTTTCTTTTTTGGATGCGGTTGGACTTACCTATCTCACACTCTCGCGTGAGGCTGCAACACTAGCCGGTGGTGAAGCACAGCGTATCCGATTGGCGTCGCAGATTGGAACAGGACTTACTGGTGTGTTGTATGTGTTAGATGAGCCAACGATAGGACTGCACCAGCGCGATAACCATCGTCTCATCGATACGCTGAAAAAACTCCGTGATACCGGCAACTCTGTTGTTGTGGTTGAACATGACAGAGACACCATGCTTGCTTCGGATTACATTGTGGATTTTGGTCCTCGGGCTGGAAAACACGGTGGTGAAGTTGTTGCGGAAGGTACGCCTAAGCAGATTATGAACGATTCAGCGTCGCTAACTGGAAAGTACCTCAGTCGTAGGAAAAAAGTAAGTCTTGTCCGCGAATCTCCTCGCGGTGGGAGCGGAGAACACCTTGGGATTCGCGGCGCAACAGCACACAATCTCAAAGCTATTGATGTAGACATTCCTCTTCGTACTTTTACATGTATAACTGGTGTTTCAGGTTCTGGGAAGTCGACATTATTACATGTCACGTTGTATCAGAATCTTGCTCAAGAACTTGGAAAAGTCATTGAAGGAAAACCTGGACAAATTAAACAATTGAAGGTTCCATCATTGTTGAAACGCGTGAGTCTTATTGATCAAAGTCCTATCGGCCGAACACCACGATCCAATCCGGCAACATACACCAAAATTTTTGACTTGATCCGCGAATTGTTTGCACAAACACAGGACGCGCGAACACATGGATACACAAGTGGTCGGTTTAGTTTTAATGTCAAGGGTGGTCGGTGTGAGGCGTGCCAGGGTGAAGGACAGGTAAAAATTGAAATGCAGTTTTTAGCAGATATGTATGTTACGTGTGATGTGTGTCACGGATCACGGTATAACACAGAGACGTTGGAGGTGCGATACAAAGATAAAAATATCGCGGAAGTGTTGGCGATGACGGTTGATGAAGCCATTGAATTTTTTGGTGCTGCAAAAACAATTCAAACGAAGTTAAGAACACTGCAAGACGTTGGGCTGGGATACATTCAGTTGGGTCAACCTGCCCCCACACTTTCTGGTGGTGAGGCGCAACGTGTAAAACTCGCAAAAGAACTATCAATTCGATCAACGGATCACACGATGTATCTTTTAGATGAGCCGACAACAGGTCTTCATTTTGAAGATATACAAAAATTATTGTATGTTTTGGATAGATTGGTTGATGCAGATAATACCGTGGTTGTGATCGAACATAACATGGATGTGATTAAAAATGCGGATTGGATTATTGATCTTGGGCCAGAAGGTGGTGATGGCGGTGGAGAGATTGTTGGAGTTGGGACAGCACGTGATATTGTAGAAAATGAAAATTCATTAACAGGATCTTATTTGAAGGAAGAGCTGGGGTGATCACATATGAGGTCTCGTTTATTTACGATATTTCTTTTCGCATCTTTATTTCTTTTTCCAAAACATAATATTTTTGCTCTTCAAGAATTTTCCACTACTCTTACCTCCACGTACTCGCTTAACTCGCTTGGCACAACCCTAGTTCGGAATGAAATTCGAATTAAGAATAATTTCTCCACACTGTATTCCACACAATATGCATTGGAAGTAAGCTCGACTTCGCTTCGGAGTATTCGTGCATACACGGAAGGCCAAAAAGATATCCCTGTTCACGTAACAAAAACGGATACAAAAACGACAATCGCGTTGGTATTTTCAGACAAAATTATTGGCAAAGATAAAGAACGCATATTTTTTATCGATTACGAACATCCTGATGCAGCAGTGATTGTGGGGAAGACTTTAGAAATTGATATTCCAAAACTTGCAAAAGAAGACCAATTTCATTCATATATCGTTAAAATCGAGGTGCCAGTGCAGTTTGGAAATCCCTCTGCGGCTGCTCCGCAGACGTATACCATCAAAACCACAGAAGCCGCAAACATCTTTACCTTTACCCAAGGAATACAGCAGGGTATCAACATGTTGTTTGGAGAAGCGCAAGAGTACTCATTTACTCTCAAATATCACTTGTCCAACCCCTCTATCTCAAGGGGTGTTTCTCAAATAGCTCTACCGCCAGAAACACCATATCAGCACGTGATATTTTCCTCCATATATCCAAAGCCAGATCTTATACAAGAGGATGAGGATGGTAACTGGATTGCAACCTTTACCGTCGATTCACAAAAGGAAGCCTTGATTACCGTTCAAGGTTCAGTGAGGGTGTCACTCAAACCATCAAAAGATTTTCCAATACAAAAACCGCCAACCTCGTACTTGAGCGAGCCACCGTATTGGGAGGTACAGAGTGACGAGGTACAACGTTTAGCAAAGCAGCTGAAAACACCGCAAGCGATATATGAATATCTTGTTCAAACATTTACATACGATTACGAGAGACTACGTCAGTCTGATGCAAATCGACGTGGTGCTGTATCAGCGCTAGCTGCTCCAGCACAAGCGCTTTGCCAGGAATTTACAGACACCTTTATTGCAATTGCACGCGCAGCAGGAATACCCGCAAGAGAGCTGAATGGGTTTGCCTACACAGAAAATCCAAGATTACGTCCGCTCAGTCTTGTTGGAGACCTACTCCACGCATGGCCAGAATATTATGATGAGTCGAAAAAAATGTGGATTCCAATTGATCCAACGTGGGGAAATACAACACGCGGGGTTGATTTCTTCTCAAAACTCGACATGAATCACATTGTGTTTGCTATACACGGTATCTCAAGTGAGAAGCCTTTTGCTGCCGGTATGTACAAAATAACAGGGAAGGAGGAAAAGGACGTTGAGGTAAAAGTTCAACGCGCCGTGGAGTCTCCACAGTTCGCAGTAAATCTCACAGCTCCTACGTTTTTTCAGTCAAACGAAATAACAATAGAAAACCTTACGGGTATGGCCTGGTACGACGTACCAGTCCAGATCGACGCAAGTGCCTCGTTGTCATTGATACAACCAAAACGCAGAGTCGTCTCACTTCTGCCCTATCAAAAAACAACCGTAAAAATTCCGGTGGGTTCTTCAACAATTTTTACTCAGCAAAAAGGTACAATAACGGTGAAGGTTGGAAACGAGGAATTACGATATGAAACAACAGCTGGTCAGATCAATCCCGCAGTTGCGGTGGGTGTCGGTCTTGGACTCTGCGCCCTCATTGCCGGGTGTATATTGGTTTTTAGACGACAACGCTAATATCCTCTATGTGGGCAAAGCGAAAAATCTATACAAAAGATTGTATTCTTATACGCAAATTTTCAAACATAACGAAAAAACAACAATACTTGTCACAACTGCGATACGAGTAAAATTTCAAGCGTTACGTTCTGAGTTTGAAGCATTGCTGGTAGAAGCTGAGCTCATTCGTGCACACCAACCACAGTACAACATTTTATTAAAAGATGATAAATCTCCGTTGTATATCTTTATCACCAATGAAAAATTTCCACGTGTTCTCACTACTCATAAGCAAACTATTTTCAAACAAAGCAATAGTATGGCTGTTTTTGGTCCGTTTCCTTCATCAACGCAAGTCCGATATGTGCTGAAGATGATCCGCCCTATCTTCCGTTGGTGTAATGAAAAACACAAATCAGGGAAACCATGTTTCTTTGTCCATCTCCAACTTTGCTCCGGTGCATGTACTGGTTTGGTTGGTGAAGAAGACTACAAACAATCAATACTGCATCTCCGTGCATTTTTGCACGGGAAAACACAAGAACTTACCGCACAATTACTCGATGAAATGAATAGAGCGTCATCTGAAAAACGGTATGAATCAGCGGCACGACTTCGAGACAAAATCCAGATGATTCGTGAAGTGACAACGACAAAACAATCTCTTCCGCAAGATCTCAAACTTCCCCAACTACTACAAAAGGAAGGGGATGAAATGATGGTACAACTGCGCAGAATTCTTGCACAACACATCGCTATTCCAAAACAATTTCCTCTAGATAGAATTGAGGGGTATGACATTAGCAATACGCAGGGAACGAATCCAACCGCATCAATGGTTGTTGCAAAACATGGAAAAATGGACCCAAGTCAATATCGGATTTTTAATATTACGCTTGGAAAAACGCCAAATGACTATGGGATGATGAAGGAGGTATTGACTCGAAGACAGAAGCATCCGGAGTGGGGAGTTCCAAATCTTGTTGTTGTTGATGGAGGTAAAGGCCAACTTCGCGCGGCACAGACGGTGTGGAAATGGTCAATTCCCGTGTGCTCGCTCGCAAAAGAACCGGATCGATTATTCTTCTACAACCAAAAAACAAAAACATACACGACACATCAGCTGCAAGATGACGATCTTGCTTCAATACTTCTTCGACGGATTCGTGACGAGTCGCACCGTTTTGCGAAGAAGCAGCACACCAAGAGAAGAACGCAATCCGTGATAAAATAACCATATGAAATCTTTTATAAAATCAATGATTTTCACCACACTGTCACTCTACGCAGTCTCTCGGATGTTTCCAGCAGTCCATTTTGCAAGTTTGCAGGTACTGGTGACGACAGGTATTGTTCTCACACTCCTTATGTACATCGGAAGACCGGTACTCAAGATTGTTCTCTTACCCATCAACATCATCACATTTGGTCTTTTTGCATGGATGATTAACATCATCGTGTTCTATCTTGCAACATTGCTTGTACCGGGATTTTCTATTGGATCTATTACGGTCCCAACAATAATTCTTGGACCATTTCTCTTTCCAGCGCTCACACTTTCTGTTTTTTGGTCGTACTTTTTTGTTTCTCTGCTCGTTTCGTTTGGGAACGGTATACTATCTTGGGTGTTATAAAGGAGATCTATGAATAAAGTTTTACTTATTGCGCAAATTATTGTTTCACTTGTTCTTATAGGGTCTATCCTTTTGCAGTCACAGGGGACTGGGATGTCGCCGATTTGGGGTGGTGGGGGCGAACATTACCATACGAGGAGAGGTATTGAAAAAATCCTTTTTGGGATAACGATAATTGGTATTGTGTTCTTTATTGTATTGAGTATTCTCAATGTTGTGGTTTCACAATGAAGATTCTACGAAAAGCGTACTGGTATTGCACCGCATATCTCCAAAAGCACGGAATGTTAATGTTGGGCGCAATATTGGTTGGAGTATTACTCTTTAGCGCATTTTATCGAGTTATTCTCGTTCTTTCCCAATTAAAAAAAACTCGATACATTGGTCGGGTTGGATACACAACACTTGCGACATTACCACGTGATATTCAAGAAAAAATTAGTGATGGATTAACGGCCGTTGATGAGACTGGAACGCCACTGCCAAGTTTAGCCGAACGATGGGCTGTGGAGGACGATGGCAAAACCTACCGATTTGTGTTGAAGAAAAACGTGAAGTGGCAGGATGGAAAGGACGTTATTCCACAAGACATCAGCTACAACTTTATTGATACACAGATACTTACCACAACAAATGAAATAATCTTCAAATTAAAAGATTCATATGCTCCATTCCCCATTGTAGTGTCTCAACCTTTGTTTCGCGAGCAAAAAACGCGCGCATGGTTCTTTTTTACACAGAAGAAGATTATTGGTACAGGAACTCATCGCATCATACACGTGACGCAAGAAGGTGTTCGTATGACAGAGTTAGAACTTGAGTCTCCCGATGAGCGTTTGGTCTATAGGTTTTACCCAACAGAATCACGAGCTTTTTTGGCGTACAAACGCGGAGAAGTTGACGTATTAGAGCAGATGAGCGGGACAGATGGGCTTCAAGAATGGAAGAGGACATCAATCACTTCTGAGTTAAGAAAAGACCAGTATCTTGCCATTTTTTTCAACATGTCTGATCCTACGTTTGATAAAAATATTCGTCAGGCATTAAATTATGCTCTTGAAAAACCGGCTGGCGATGAACGCGCGGCAACGCCACTCAATACGCGGTCATGGGCATATAACAAGACAGTAAAGGAGTATGCGCGGGATAAAGATAAGGCGGTGTCGCTTCTCCTGCGATCCGTTCCAAAACAACGTTTCACTATTGAGATGACGACGGTAGCAAACTTTCAACAAGACGCAGAACACGTTCGAGACGCATGGGAAAGCTTGGGGAAGAAAGCAGTCGTCGCCTGTGAACAGAGTAAAGATGTGCTGCAAAAATCAGATTGTAAAAATCTTGCGATGCAAGTCCAACTACACATTACCAACGCACCAAACCTTTCACATTTTCAAGTGTTGCTTATCGCTCAGCAAGTCCTGCCGGATCCGGATCAATACTCAATTTGGCATTCGACGCAGCAAACAAACTTTACGGGATATAGAAATCCACACGTCGATAAGCTTCTTGAAGATGGCAGAAAAACTATAGATAAAAAGGAAAGAAAATCGATATATCAGGATTTTCAACAATATCTTGTAGAAGACACACCAGCCATCTTCCTTCGACGCATCACATTGTATACAATTGAGCGACTATGAAAAAAACAGTAATCGTCATCTTGTTTCTCTTCATTATCGCCACGGTTGGTATCGCATCTTTCTTTTCTCAACAAAAAAGTGAAGTAAAACAAGTACAAACTGGAGGAATCATGAATAAGGCAGTGATACAAACATCAAAGGGAAATATGACGGTGGAGTTATATCCTGAAGAAACACCAAAAACAGTAGAGAATTTTATTCAAAAGGCACAAACGGATTTTTATAAGAATCTCACGTTTCACCGTGTAGAGACATGGGTTATTCAAGGTGGCGATCCAAAGGGTAATGGGACTGGTGGTGGAACGATGCCTACGGAATTGAGTAAAAGACCATTTGTACTCGGAAGTCTAGGTGTTGCACGCGGTGGTGATATTACGGTGAGCAACGATAGTCAATTTTTCGTGTGTACACAAGACTGTAATTGGTTGACCGGACAGTACACAAATTTTGGAAAGGTACTTGAGGGTACGGATGTTGCCGCAAAGATCGCTGTTGGAGATAAAATTCTCGGGGTGAGTATACTAAAGGAATGAATCGATTCTTTGTCGTCGTCGGGATAGTTGTTTTTATTGTGATGGGTCTTCTTAGTCTTAAGACATATATTTTTATTCGTACTTGTGTACAAGATGGAAAAACGTTTGTTCACCATGTACAGAATCCTACTATTCCTCTAACACAAGCCGAGTTCGAGTACACACACTATCGTTTTTCTCTTTGTAAACAAACATTCGATAGTTATATCAAGGTAAGTCGTCAGTTGCCATGGAAAATTCCATACACAGCTGAGTTGTCTGAAGGAGCAAAGATTATTCAGTCATGGCTCCCCTTTTTGCCAAATATATTGGGACTTTATGATGAAAGGCACTATATTGTGTTACTCCAAAATAACACAGAACTACGACCAACGGGAGGATTTATTGGCTCGTATCTTTCAATCACAACGAGGGATGGACACGTCCAAGATATACATATAGAAGACATTTATACTCCAGATGGCCAGTTGAAAGGATATGTTGAACCTCCAAAACCAATTGCAAAATTTCTCTTTCAAGAAGGAGGGTGGAGGTTACGCGATGCCAATTGGGACCCGGATTTTCCTTCATCTGCACAACAGATAGCGTGGTTTTTTGAGAGGGGTGGATATCCTCAACTTGACGGTGTTGGTGCAGTCACGTTGTCAACAATTCGCGAACTATTGAAAGAGACTGGAGATGTATATGTACCAGACTACGACAAGGTGGTGTCAGCAGACACGATCTATAGCTTTATACAAAGTGAGGTTGAACAAGACTTTTTCCCGGGATCGTCAAAGAAAAAAGACGTTTTAGATGCGATATTCCGATCTTTTTTGAGGAGTCTTGAGCGCTTTCCAAGAGAAAAACAGGTACGTATGTTCAAGACGATCCTATCGGGTTTTCAGTCAAGAGATATCCAATTGTGGATGCGTGACCTGGACCAACAACGAAATGTTGAGGTATTCGGTTGGGATGGTTCTGTTCGGAAAAGGATGTGTCTGTTGACGTCATGCCTTTCCGACTATCTCTATCTTGTTGAGGCCAATGTGGGGATCAATAAAGCGAATTGTTGTATTGATAGAACAGTTGACTACGATGTTTGGTTGAATCAAGACAAGACAGCTACTGCTTCTCTCATATTGCGGTACACCAATCATAATCCGAGTACTCCCCAACCGCCCAAATACTATGGAGGTGGATATAAAAATTATCTTCGCATCTATACTGACGAGAAAAATACCGTCTTCCGAGCGTCCGACAACCTTAACAAAGAAATAGCTGTGGAAGAAGAGAAGGAAAAACATCAGGGACTTCGCGTATATTCATCGTTGCTTACTATTGATGGTGGAGAACAGCGAGACATCACATACACGTTTTCATTAGGAGATTGGGTGATGGACGCGCAAAAAAATACGTACCAACTTTTTATACAAAAACAATCTGGCGTTCTCCCAAGTGACTATACAATACGCCTACATGTTCCGGATTCTGTGCGCATTGTATTGAACGAATCCGACACAAATGTGCGTCGCCTTCAAGATGGTATAGAAAAACATATGAAAGTTGCACAGGATACATTACTCACATTTACTACAAAGAAAGAGTAGCTTATACTTCGTATGATGAAATTCTTACGTACACATATGCGTGGTGTTGGTGTTGTCGCTCTTATTCTCGTTGTGGCAGGAGTAATCTATGCTCGGTTTGGAATAAAGAAAAATGTGATGCCTGTTTTCACACACCCGGAATACAGAACACTAGAAAAAGTGCTTGAAGTGTCAGGGAATGTTGACGCGAGAGAAAAAGCAGCGCTTCGTTTCCTTGCCGGAGGAAAACTCGTATATCTCGGAGCGAAAGAAGGCGACGCCGTGAAGAAATGGCAAACCTTGGCATCAATCGATAAACGCGAACTCCAAAAAAATCTTGAGAAAGAATTAAATAGTTATGCAATTCAACGGTGGACAAACGATCAGAACAAAGAAAATAGAAAAGACACACACGGAAATAAGGCGACTGATAGGGCAAACGATCAAGATCAATTTACATTGAACAACACCGTGCTTACGGTAGAACTGAAGGATCTTGCGATGAAGAACGCCTCGCTGTATGCCCCCTTTGACGGGGTCCTGGTTTCAGCTCCAACAGAAGTTGTGGGAACAATTCTCTCGGCCACAGATACATTTACGGTCGTTAATCCAAATACAATGATATTTTCAGCCGAGGTGGACGAATCTGATATAGGCCTTGTTCATGAAGGTCAAAAGGCAGTGGTAAAGCTAGATGCATACGCACAGGATCCTATAGAGACGGCCGTTTATCGTATCGCATACAAGAGTAGTGAGACAAGTACAGGAACAGTCTTTCCTGTTCAGTTTTCCCTCCCGTTTTCTGGTGGAACTCGACCATATCGATTAGGAATGAACGGGAACGTCAAACTTCTCATCGATAAAAAAGATCATGTTCTCAGCGTGCCGATGCAGTCTCTTGTCGAACGAGACGGCAAGATGTACGTAACCGTAAAAACCGGAGAAAAGACAACGGAACAAAGAATGGTTGTCGTAGGATTGGAAAATGATGACTATGCAGAAATAGTAGACGGAATACGCGAATCTGACAGTATTCTTGTCCGGTAGGAACTCGGTTTATGCTCCTTGTACTCGAAAATATTTCTAAACACTACACTGTTGGCGACACCATTATTCGCGCCTTGGATCAAGTGAGTATTTCCGTTGATGAAGGCGAGTATGTGGCGGTGATGGGACATTCTGGTTCTGGTAAATCGACACTTCTTCAAATCGCCTCTTTTCTTGACAAGCCAACAACGGGAAGCATTCTACTTCGAGGAAAAAAGGTGGAAAATTACAGTGAAAATGAGATGGCGGGATTGAGAAATCGTGAAATTGGATTTGTGTTTCAGCAGTTTAATCTTCTCCCAAAAACGTCCGCCATAGAAAATGTTGCACTGCCTTTGGTATATGCAAATGTTCCTGCTCAAGAACGCACAGCACGTGCAGAAGATATGTTGCGTGAAGTTGGACTCGGAGACCGATTAAAAAATACCCGCGCACAACTATCTGGCGGACAGCAGCAACGGGTCGCAATTGCCAGAGCGCTTATCAATAATCCGTCCATTGTGTTTGCTGATGAGCCAACGGGAAACTTGGACTCCAAAAGCGGCGAAGAAATCATGGACATGCTTGATGTTCTTCATAAAAAGGGGAAAACGATTATCTTGGTTACGCATGAAGCAGATATAGCTCATCATGCCAAACGTCGTATTGTCATGCGGGATGGACACATCATTTCTGACTCCAAGGATCGGAAGAAAAAAGTATGAATATAGAAAATACAATACGTATCGCAATACAAGCGATTTTTACGAACAAGTCCCGATCTCTTTTAACAATGTTGGGCGTGATTATCGGAGTTGGAGCAGTCATTCTTTTGATGGCAATTGGAAATGGACTGCAAGTGTATATCACCGGCCAATTTGATTCTTTAGGAGCAAATACAATCTCTATCGTTCCCGGTGAGGTGTTTTCATCCTCCGGTGGATTTGGGAGCAGGGAGAGTCAATTTTCTGCAATTTCAAACAACAAACTTCGGTATACCGACGTAAAGGAAATAAGCAAAATATCAGGAATACGTGCCGCAATTCCAATGGTGTTGGGGAACAGTGACATCAGTTATCAGTCTACAACAAAAAAACGTTCCATCATCGGCACCATGCCAGAGTATGAAAAAGTGAGGAACACAAAAGCAGAGAAAGGGTCGTTTTTTTCATCATCTGACAATGATGGTGGAAAGAGGGTTACGGTATTAGGAAGTCTGCTTGCCAAAGACTTGTTTAGCAATATTGATCCTATTGGAAAAACAGTAAGAATAAACGGACAGGCCTTTAAGGTTCTTGGTGTAGCAGAGAAAAAAGGTGGCGGTTTTGGCGGTCCACAGTTTGATGATTATGCATACATTCCATTTAAAACATATATTGATATCTTTAACGATCAAAAAGTGAGTCAAATCGTGGTGCAGGCAGAGGATAAAGAAGGTATTCAGGAAAATATTGTGCAGATAAAAAAACAATTGGGGAAAAGACTCAAAAGTGATGAGTTTTCCGTGTTCGAGACGACAGAGATACTGAAGGTCATCAATCAAGTGTTAGGTGTTCTCACGCTAGGTTTGGGAGGGATAGCAGCGATTTCATTGGTGGTGGGCGGAATAGGGATCATGAACATTATGTTGGTTTCTGTAACAGAGAGAACGCGTGAAATAGGGTTAAGAAAAGCGTTGGGTGCGACTCCCGGAATTATCCTTTTACAGTTCCTTATAGAATCAAGTCTTCTTTCTGTGTTTGGTGGCGCAATTGGTGTAGCCCTAGCTTTTCTTCTCGCACTTGTTATCAATCAATTTTTTCCGGCGGTTGTCACAATGTTTTCAATAGTACTAGCCTTTGGAGTTTCCGCAACAATTGGTATTGTCTTTGGCGTTGCCCCGGCTCGGCGAGCAAGCCAGCTGTCTCCAATAGAGGCGTTGCGCTCAGAATAACAGCGAAGTATGCTTAGAACATGGGACGCACGCTTTTGTTGTTCTTATCGACGGTGGTTGTTACAGGCGGTGTTGTTGGTGGCGGATTGTATGTTAAACAACACCCTGAAGTACTAGAGAAATTTCGGAATACATCAACTGAAAAAAGCAACACGATCTCGAGTCAATCCGGTGAGATTTTGGGGACGGCACAAGAAATCATTGAAAAAACATCCGATACGGTTGGAAAACGGATCAATCCCGTCATAGAGCGGGTGACAACCATTGTACAGTCATCAAACGTTTCGCTTGAGTCCAATGAGCGCGGAACTATTGACGTAAACAAGGCGGTAGAAACAGTAAAGCAAGAGGCAGCGTCAATCCCGCAAAAAGTGTTTGATCAAGCGCGATACGAATATTGCAAACAAGTTGTACAAGAATACTCCGAGAAGGATAAAAATTGAGATGCGAATCCCTTTTTTGGGACATGAAAAGCGTCAATGGATGAATCCGCTCGTTTTCTTTTCTGTCCCCATGTTCTTTGCCTTTTTGGCTGATGGATCCTCGTCGTATATCTTTCCGATCGTTACGGAAAACGTATTGGGTTCTAACTTTGCGCTGGGACTTGTTATGGCATCTTCATCTGTAGCAGGAATTCTTTGTGATGTGTTATTTCCTTCGCTTCTCCAAAAAGTTTCATGGCAAATGCAGGTTATTCTGGGCATCGTACTTTCTGCATTTTTCCCATTGCTCATTGCGTTAGGACTTCATTTTCATCAGGGGATATTTTTCCTTATCGCAAGTATCGTATGGGGTGTGTACTATGAACTTCTTTCCTTTGCTGAACAAAATTTTACGATTGTTGAGGAAGAAAAGAAATCATTCGCAAAAGTTTGGGGTGTACTTTTTGCGGTGATGCAGGGAACGGGAATTGTAGGGCCGATTTTAGGTTCTATTTTTCTCGATTTGTCGTTATTTCAGATGACAAGTATGGTGCTGGGATTTTCGATCCTTGCTTTTCTCTTCTCTCTCCCATTACTCATTGGAATAAAAAATGCACATGTACCGCAGAGAGAAAGTGGTATTCGACGTTCAATGAAATTCATTACAGAGTTGCGGTATTGGAAGATTTTTGTTCCCCACATCATGCCAGCGATTATTATGGGGATTTGGCTCGAGTCGATAGAAGCAACATTTTGGACACTCGGAGGTCTTTTCGGTCAATCTGTAATGGGAGAAGGGTTTGACTGGCTACCAACAGTACTCTACAGCGCCCCCTTGTTGTTAGGGTCACTG
Source organism: Minisyncoccota bacterium (assembly GCA_016211945.1). GTDB lineage: Bacteria > Patescibacteriota > Microgenomatia > UBA1400 > UBA12028 > JACRHV01. The sequence goes on along the minus strand of JACRHV010000004.1, from coordinate 168,286 downwards.
TTACTGACAAAACTTCCAATTGTTGAGCATAAAAAAAGAATCTCACAAATAGGGCTTTTGTGTGCAGGAATCGCGTTGTTACCACTAGCGTGGACAACACACTCACTCTTGTTGACCGGAATCCTCATTTTTGTTTCCGCGCTCGCACTGTCATTCAGTGGTCCACTAAACGAGGCGGTGTACAGTGATTTATTACTGCGTTCAGATAACTACAAACAGGACCTCTTGGGACTGGAAAAGGCGAACAGTTCATTGGCATACATTTTTATGCCCATTCTTATCGGAATTATTTCTGATGTTGTCGGATATTCAAATGTTTTCTCTCTCCTTGGGGGTGTGACTGTTATCCTGAGCTGTATCCTTCTCGTTATTACTCCAAAAAAGTTAAAAATACCACACAATGAATTAGCGGAGGTGGCCGAGCGCACCTAGAGCCATGCTAGAATAGCGCCATGGATATTGACCAGCAACTTCTTCAAGACATCGACAACCTTCACACAAAAGCCCAAGACGTGCTTTCCAGAGTTCGTGGTGAGCAAAAACAACACCGCATAAATGAGCTTGAGGCAGAGTCTGCGCAGCCATCATTTTGGAGTGATCCAGAACACGCGAAAGCTATTGCGCAGGAACTTTCACAAATGAAGGACGAGAGCGCGTTATTTGATCAACTCAAAAAAAGCATGGAAGATGTGCGTGCAATGATCCAGTTAATTGGAGAATCTTCCGATGATGGAATGCTGCACGAGTTGAGATCTATGGTAAAAACATATCAAAAGCAGATCGACATCATTGAGATGCAAATATATTTTTCCGGGAAGTACGACCGTTTCCCAGCAATCCTATCTATACATTCTGGGCAAGGAGGAACAGAAGCAATGGACTGGGCGAGCATGCTTCAGCGCATGTACACGAGGTATTTTGAGCGACATGGGTGGAAATTTCAACTTATCGACGAGTCTCGCGGTGAGGAAGCGGGGATTAAATCATGTACATACTTAGTTCACGCCCCCTACGCCTACGGACATCTTAAAGGAGAGGCGGGAACGCATCGACTTGTGCGTCTCAGTCCATTTAACGCGGACAGTTTACGCCAAACTTCCTTTGCCGGAGTTGAGGTGCTTCCGTTGATCGATGAAACACAAGATGACATAGAGGTAAATCCTGATGATATAGAGTGGGCTTTTAGTCGTGCCGGCGGACATGGTGGTCAAAATGTGAATAAAGTAAATACAGCGGTACAACTCAAACACATCCCAACGGGTATTACCATTGAAGTAAGACAAGAGCGGCATCAGGAACAGAACAGAAAAATTGCCCTCACACTCCTGAAATCTCAACTTGCTGAGCGTGAAGAACAGAAACGCCACGATGAAATAGCGAAGGTAAAAGGTGACTATAAAGTTGCTGGGTGGGGAAACCAGATTCGCAACTATGTTCTTCACCCTTACCATCTTGTGAAGGATGTACGTACACAGGTTGAGACATCAGATACGCAAGCGGTGTTGGATGGTGATCTTGACGTGTTTGTCGTTGCCGAGGTAAAACTATACGTCACACAGTAAGTTCTTGTACTCTCTTTCACTCTAATGCTATAGTGATGTCATTGTGGCAGAGGAGGTTTTCATGAACGATGAACAGAATCAATCAGTAGTGCGAGATTTTGACGGAGCGATGGAACACAATACCGTGGCACAAGAGACGCAGGATGTACCCGTGCAGGCGGCGGGAAAAAAGACGTCGGTGTTACTTCCCGTTCTTGTCGCTGCCGTTGTTTTAGGCATTGGTACAGGTTATCTTTTATTTACGAACTCGGGAACTCTTTCAACTCCAAAGAAAACGATGACGACACAGCAGGCGAACACCACAAAGGAGGGTGAAAAAGTCCTCGTGGGAAAGGTGTACGGAAGTCCGGACGCATCAACATTTAAGGACAGTGCGGAAGGAGTTTTACTTGCTGGTGGCATCAACGGAGAAGGATCGCATCGCATCGTTCGTGACGGTGGAGAAAGCCAGACGGTATATCTCACGTCTTCCATCGTCGACCTCACAATGTTCGTCAATCATAAAGTTGTGGTAAAAGGAGAAACCTTTAAGGCACAACGGGCCGGATGGCTCATGGACGTTGGTCAGGTGAAGGTACTCGAATTAAACGCAACGCTTCCAGATTGGGCACAAAAAGCCGCAGAAAAAGCTGAGCTGAAAAATGGAGGCGGAAATTAATCCGCATTGAGCCCTGCCAAGATGATCGAGTTCATAACCGTTACAAAACAGTTTCATACAGGACAAGTTGCGCTGTCCGATCTTTCTTTTGTTGTTGAGCCAGGTGAGTTTGTTTTCTTGGTTGGTGAGTCTGGTGCTGGGAAAACGACGATCATGCGACTGTTGACAAAAGAAATGAGTCCGACAACTGGAGATATTCGTTTTTTTGATAAAAACCTTGCAGAGATGTCAAAATCTGCTGTACCCCACCACCGTCGAGAGGTTGCGGTTATTTTCCAAGACTACAAACTATTACTCGATCGTACGGTGGCGGAAAACATCAGTTTGCCGTTAGAAATTGCAGGGAAGGAAAAAGAAGAAATAGAGTCTCGTGTGAAAGACTTACTTGTTTTGGTTGGATTGAGTGACAAAGAACACCATTTTCCCGTGCAACTTTCCGGAGGTGAGGCACAGCGTGTCAGCATTGCGCGCGCACTCGCCTTAGGACCTAAGGTTATTTTTGCAGATGAGCCAACTGGAAATCTTGATAGTGAGTCAGCGCACATGATTGCACGTCTTTTTGCAAAGATTAATGATTTAGGAACAACGGTGTTCATGGCAACGCACAATCTCGATCTAGTGAAACTTTTAAAGAAACGTGAGATTCACTTAGAAAAAGGTAAGATGGTGAAAGATACGAAGCATCATCAAAAAGAACAGAAGAAAAAGGGTGATGAGAAGGAGGAGAATGATGGCTAGAGCCTTCTCAACTGCATGGAAGCAGATTCGCCGCACACCATATCAAGCTCTTGGCGCAATCCTCGTGTTGTTTATCACGTTTTTTGTGGGATATGCTTTCTCATTGTTGAGCTATACGTCAAATCATGTGCTACAGTATTTTGAGACACGACCACAAGTCACGGCGTTTTTTAAGCAAAACGCAACGCAGGAAGAAATCACAAGCATTCAGGGAGAAATACGAACAAAGCCGTACGTCTCACAAGTAAAGGTGGTAAGTAAAAATGAGGCGCTATCGCTCTATAAAGAGGAAAATAAACAGGACCCCTTGTTGTTGGAGCTTGTTACCGCAGATATTTTGCCAGCAAGTATTGAGGTAAATGGGAAGGATATTGGTGCGTTAGATCAAATTCAGCAAGATTTATCACAATATAAGGACAAGATTGATGAGGTTGTGTATCAGAAGAACATTGTAGACGCGTTAGCGAAATGGACCTCTGCAATCCGCGGGATCGGCATTGGCGTCATGACCATACTCGTTATAACCTCATGTGTTGTCACAATGATTATTATCAGTATGAAGGTTGCAATGAAACGGCAGGAAATTGCTATTATGCGTCTGTTGGGGGCAACATCTTGGTACATTAACGGACCGTTTCTTGTAGAGGGGATGACCTATGGTGTACTCAGCGCAATGTTCGCTTGGCTTTTTGCGTTTGTAAGTGTGTTATACGCAACGCCGTTCGTTATTGAGTTTTTTGGCGAGGTTCCGGTACTTCCAATTCCTTGGCAGTTCTATGGAGCGCAGGTGGCGGTGGGGATAGGCGTAGGAGCTTTTATCGGCCTTCTCTCAAGTACTCTCGCATTACGACGTTTCATTAAGTAAACTAGTAGAGTGTATACAATACATTTCATGCGAAAACTTCTCTTCGTTTCAATCATCGTTTTCGGTTTTTTCTTTACCTTTCATGTTTGGGCGGTTGAAGGATGTAAAAATAAAACGCTGACAGATATCAATGAGATAGTTGAAGATTGTAAAAACGCCTTGAATGAGAATTTAGGTCAACAAAAAACTCTTTCATCGACAATACAATATCTGGAAAACAAGACTCGTCTCACAGAAGGAGAGATGAGAAAAACAGAATTAGAAATACAGCGATTAGAAAAAGAGATTGAGATGCTTCAGATTCGTATTGGCGGTCTAGAACTTTCGCTTAAGCGTTTAACAGAGATACTTATTAGTCGTGTTCAAAACGCATACAAAAAGAGGATGAATGATCCGACACTTTTGCTTTTTTCATCACAAAGCTTTGGTGATTTTTTTATGAAATATAAATACATGCAGTTGAGTCAAAATTACACGCGCACGATGATTAACGAGGCTGAAATACAGAAAATCTCGTATGATGAAGAAAAAACAGTGAAGGAGAAAAAGCAAAGAGAGGTCGAACAATTACGAAAAAAATTAGAAACACAAAAAATCCTGCTTCAGCAACAGAAGATACAAAAACAAGCACTTCTTACCTCTACAAAAAATGATGAGTCTCGTTTTCAAACACTACTTCAACAGGCGATCGCTGAAAAAAATGCAATTGAGGCGGCGCTTGTTTCCGGAAAGAAAGTAGGACCAATAAAAAGGGGTGACCCTATTGCGCTTGTCGGAAATACGGGATATCCGGGATGCTCAACAGGAGAACACTTACATTTCGAGATTCGAAAGGATAACACTTGGGTAGATCCGGAAAATTATCTTTCATCAAAAACAGTAAAAGACGGTGAGAGGGGAGGGAACACAACACTCGGCAGAGGATCATGGGATTGGCCCCTACAAGATCCCGTATTGCTCACACAGCATTATGGTCATACTCCCTATTCATGGCGGTACAAATACTCGGGTGGGATACACACTGGTTTTGATATGATCTCAAATTCCAGCAAAGTTATTCGTGCTCCGGCCGATGGGACATTATTTAGTTCATCACAAGGTTGTGGAGGTAGTACCATTAATATCAAGTACATTGAGCATGAAAACAATATTATCAGTCTCTACCTCCATGTTCAGTAGCACTAGCATTTTTGTAAGCTATTTGTAAGATTCGTGTGTAATGATGGCAGAATGAAGTTTATTCTCATTCCCTTTTTTCTCGTTCTAGTGGTGCCCGCGTATGCTACCCAGCAACCAATAGAAATCTCCGAGTTTTACCCAAACCCGCCGGGCGATGACACTTCTCAGGAGTGGATCGAGCTACATAACACAACAGAACATGAGCAAAATCTTGATGGGTGGACTATTTCTGATGTGTACGGAACGATCCGCGAGTTTTCATTACTAGGAAAGACAATCCAGTCGAACGGCTATCTCGTGATACTCCGGCAGGAATCGGGTATTGCGCTAAATAACGATTCGGAACAGGTAGTTCTCCGTTCTCCAGAGGGACAGGAACTTCGTTCTGGCATATGTCCAGACACATCTGAAGGAAAAACATGCGCGGTTCTTTCCAGTGTTTGGGAAGAGGCAACTCCGACGCAGGGAGCAGAAAATATACCACCATTATCATCACCACCACCCTCAACATCCCCAATCCCGTCACCAACTCTACCTTCTTTCGTATTTCAAACACCTTCTCCTCAACCAACGGCACTTCCCGCCCTCATTCCCCCGCAACTCAATGAGATTTCACTCTGCAGCGAAAAAGGAGATTGGGTCGAGATATACAATCCGAACACAATACCAATAAAGCTCACGGGTTGGATGGTGCGGACACATGTAGTGCAGGAACGATCACTCTCACGCATCGTAATACAACCACGTGGATATGGAGTCTACGAATGGAAAGATCGCGCTATTGATCAAGATGGTGATGAAGTGGTGCTCATGTATCACGATGTCGCACGCGAAATGATCACAATCCCAACCTGTACGCAACAGGCATTTTGGTCAAAAGATGCGGATGGAGCATGGAATATTGCCTCAACACCTACGCGCGGTGAGAAAAATCTCAACATACCGCAACTCCATACACCACAAACTGCATCGCAATCGGCGATCCCAAACAAAACGCAGATATATACATTGCCACAGTACCCCCTGCCATCTTTTTTTCCGAGGAATACAGAGTCGGGCGTTGATAATAGCCAAATACAAGAGGATGAATCTTCGCTGTCCAATAACACTCCACACACAGAATTTCCAGAACTTCCCTCCTTATTTTTTCTTTTTGGAGGATGTTGTTGTTTAGGGCCACAATGGAACACGATTAGAGCATTTTGTTTCCGATGTCTCTACGTCTTTCTTCTCCCATATGCTGATGCTCATGATACAATGAACAGAGATGATACATCTGCCTAGTGTTGTTGGGTTGTGCTATGGAACGTCGTGAGTTTTCCTTGCCATTATTTTTTCTCGTTTTTATTCTTACCACGATCGTTGTTTTTCTCATCGGCGCAATCATTCTTCGGGGTTGACGATTAGCACTCTATATTATAAACTGCTAAAACTATGACAACAGACGATCAAATATCAGTAGAACAGGTTTTATTGCCACAAAAAACTGAACAAAAAGAGATCCTCGTTCCGGTTGTTGCAATTCGTGAAGGAGTTATCTTTCCAAGTACGGAAACAGTTCTGACTTTTGGAAGACCTCGTTCAATCAATGCAATTCATGAAGCCATGCGAGGTGAGAAAAAAATCGTGTTCCTTTCCCAAAAAAAAGACTCCATTCAGGATCCTACAGCACAGGAATTGTACTCAGTTGGCACACTTTCATATGTTGATCGGACACTAAAAACAGACAAAGAGCTCAACGCACTTGTCCGTGGATTGACCCGAGTCCGCATTGAGCGACTCGATGAATCCGGTCCATATCTCCGCGCGGTTATCTCTGAGATTCATGACATTATTGATCAATCTCCGGAATCAGAGGCGCTGACAAAGCACGTGCTCAACGAGTTTAAACAGGCGGTAAATCTTGGAAAAAGTGTGGAATTTTTAAACTTCATGAAACTCATGAGCGGTGCCGGTCCCAGTGAGTTGGCAGATCAAATCGCCAGCACGCTTGAAATTACCACAGCAAAGAAACAGCAACTTCTTGAAACTGCAGAGGTTCGTCTCCGGTTGGAACGTATTATCGAGCACCTCGCAAAAGAAATTAAGGTGCTTGAAATTGAGCGCAACATCACGAACAAAACGCAGAAAAAATTTGACAAACATGTTCGTGAACAGGTACTTCGTGAGCGGCTCCACACAATTAAAAAAGAACTTGGTGATGATGGTGAAGATGACGAGAAGGAAATTGAGGACCTTCAACGCGCTATTTCCAAGGTGGGTATGCCGAAGGAAGTCAAGGCAAAAGCTCGAAAAGAATTAAAGCGACTTGAACGTATGTCGATGAGCAATCCGGAGGGTGGATACATTCGTACGTGGTTGGATACCGTGATCGAGATGCCGTGGAATAAGCGAAGCAAAGGCATTCTTTCTCTTCCCAAGGCAGAACACATTTTGGAAGAGGACCATTACGGACTGAAGGAAGTGAAGGAGCGTATTCTTGAATATTTAGCAGTACTCAAGTTAAAGATAGGAAAAACGTCTCAAAAATCACCAACGATTCTTTGTTTTGTCGGTGCTCCTGGCGTTGGAAAAACAAGTATTGGGAGATCAATTGCAAAAGCGTTAGGAAGAAAGTTTGTGAAGGTTTCACTTGGTGGCATTCGTGACGAGGCAGAGATTCGTGGGCACAGAAGGACATACGTGGGGGCAATGCCGGGGCGCATCCTCCAGGCAATCCGGACAGCTGAAACAAAAAATCCGGTTTTTATGTTAGATGAAATTGACAAAGTGGGAAACGATTTCCGTGGAGACCCTTCTGCGGCATTGTTGGAAGCTCTTGATCCCGAGCAAAACCATGGGTTTTCCGATCACTATCTCGAAGTCCCCTTTGATCTTTCCGAGGTTATTTTTATTACGACGGCAAACGTGCTCGATACAATCCCACCAGCGCTACGTGACCGTCTAGAGGTCATTGAGTACTCCGGATATACGGAAGATGAAAAATTCGAAATTGCCCGTCGCCATCTTTTGCACAAGGTCATGAACTCAAACGGTCTTTCTGAAAAGAATCTTGTTATTCCGGATGAGGTGTTGCGCACCATCATTAAACTGTATACACGTGAAGCGGGGGTTCGTTCACTTGAGCGTGAAATAGACAAGGTTGTGAGAAAAGTTGCGGTAAAGGTGGCAAAAGGTCATACAAAAAAGATAACAATGACACCGAAAATGGTGGATGAAATGTTAGGTGCGGCAAAGTATCTACCTAATCTTGCCGAGAAGAAAAATGAGGTAGGATTGGCGACAGGCCTCGCATGGACCTCTGTTGGTGGTGATGTGTTGTTCGTTGAAGTCGCACTTATGGAGGGAAAAGGTGAGGTTACGCTTACCGGTCAGCTCGGAAAGGTTATGCAAGAGTCCGCAAAGGCCGCATATACCTACGTTCGCGCCAACACAAAAAAACTTCACATACCGTTAAAACTGATTGCAAAAACAGATATCCATGTTCATGTTCCAGAGGGAGCGGTGCCAAAAGATGGTCCGTCTGCTGGTGTAACCATGACGACGGCAATCGTGTCCGCGTTTACAAAGCGACCGGTTAAAAAGAATGTTGCGATGACAGGAGAGGTCACTCTGCGCGGGAGGGTATTAGAAATAGGTGGGTTAAAAGAAAAGGTGATTGCTGCGCACCGCGCCGGCATTACTGACGTTATCATTCCAAAATCGAACACGAAAGACTTGCGGGAAATTCCGGACAATGTACAGAAAGATATTACCTTTCATCCTGTTGAGATGATTGATGATGTACTTAAGATTGCTCTCGTACGGTAACTTGTTTTTTGCAATAAATATTGATATATTCACCTTATTCATATTTTTATTCTGCCAAAAAGGAGTAAAAATGCCACCAGCAGCGAAAAAAGAGACGAAGAGAGATGTGCGGGTTGATACGTCGCCAAACGCAAGCAGTGAAACAGCAAAAAAGAAAGAAATAAGAGAAAGAATAAAAAGAGAATTCAGAGACATTATTACTGATGATAAGAACGCAAATCTTGTGCTTGATATCATCTATTTACCCGAGGGATTGACATTAGGAATTGGTGGTTTTATTTTAGGGGGTGGAGTACAGACTGGCATAACCACGCAGGAGAGATTTGAAAAGTTCATAAAAGGATGTCGTTCTGAACTCTCTTTGTCTGCAGTTACGGTGGAGAAACCAAGACCAGATGCGGGGCCACCAGGAGTTGATTGGTCTATATCGGTAACAACCTAAACGTTTCTTTGAATAAATGGTTATGTGGCTGTGTGTTATGTATTTCTGCCTTTTTGTATGCCACTTTCTAACTCGTTGCATTTCTGTTCCCATTTGATACCATGAATACAGTAGTACAAGGGAACTGCCTGTGAAATCTCAAAAAAAATCTTTTTCTTCATCCCATTCTTCAGCACAAAAAAGATTTAAGGAATATCTTACTTTACTTCTCATCGTATTTTTATCATTTGTTACTGCGCTCGCGGTATTTTTTCTTGATGCTACAAAGGACCTCCGCAACAGAGCGGTAGATGATGTTTCGATGGTGTGTAACCGTCAGTGTTCAGAAAATCGTGAATGTCTCTCGAATATGGTGTGTTGGCCATATGGACGACCTTCTGACCAAAAAGGTTTGTGTCGTTTAGACTCGAACCCCAATAATGAAAAATGCGAACAACGAAAAGGCGTGGGGTTTATTATCCAAGTATATGAGGATAAAAATGCCGATGGAATTCGTAACAATAATGAGCAGGGGCAATCATGGGAGTTCCAATGGGATAAAAACGAGGATGAATACTGGAGACAGTACATTACCTACGCTGAGAAAAATGGTGAAGGCGGTCGTGTTTCTGATGTAGCTCCTGGTGATCGTATTCGTATTCGGGTAAAAGAAAAAGGTGGATGGGAGGTGACAACACCAAAAGAGATGAAGTCTGTGATGGCGGATGAGACGACGAAGGTTTCATATTTTGGGGTTCGTGTTCCTCCTGTTCCGTCGCCAACTGTGAAGAAAAGTACGACCGTGACCAAGACAGTCGTTGATACCTCGACAACGCAGTATCGTATGTTGGGTAGTAAGGCGAGTCCAACCCCTTCTCCTTCTCTATCACCATCACCAGTTCCCACGCCAACACCTACAATGGAGGTGCGGCAACAAAGCGGCGGATTCTTGTGGTGGCTTCGGATGTTCTTCCGCAGGTTGTACTGTTCTGTGACAAAGACGTGTACAGAGTATTGAAATCTTTATGTCTAGTATTTTCTCTCAATAATAAATTGGGCTAATTCAAACAAAATTTCTTGTGTTTGTTTATCTGGCAATGAAGTTTTTATTATTTCAATTCCTTTCTCCACATATCCTTTTGCGAGTTTTTTCCCGTGTTCTAACCCTCCTGTTTTTTGAACAATCTGTTGAACCTGTATTAATGTTTTTTCATCAACACTACCTCCCAAAGCTCTCTCAACGACCTCCCTTTCGTGTGAATTTCCATGTCGATACGCGTATTGAATAAGAAGCGTTTTCTTCCCCTCTCTGAGATCATTTCCCACCGCTTTTCCAGTTACTGTTTTATCACCAAAGAGACCAAGAATGTCATCTTGAATCTGAAATGCGGTACCAACATGCAGACCAAATTCGCGTAGTGCGGGGAAGTATTTCTTTCCGGTTCCTGCTAATGTTGCTCCAATCAACAATGGACCAACGAATGTATACTGTGCCGTAACCAAGTTCAATCCTTTAATAAACTCTTCTTCTGTTGCATCCGCAACATTCTGCCAATTTTGATGCATATGAATGAGCCATCCGGCCGCAGTGTCCTCAAACATCTCTTTATTAAGAATTCCGAGTGCCTCAAGAATATCTTTAGGATCAAAGCCAGAGGTGCGGACGAGCTCATACGCATATGTATTCAAGAGAGCGCCAGCAATCTCACTAAAGGATCGGCCATAATGGTCTCGATGTTTTTGTGGAATATTTGTCAGCGCGGTTTTGTAATATTCCTCGAGTGTTGGTCCTCCGTGCCGCAGTGTATCGCGGTCTGCCATGTCATCCAGGTTCAAAATATAAAAATGAAGCAGGCCCACGCCTGCTGCAGCGCGAATGATCTTTCCTTCTTCTTTTCCACCCGCAACTCGATACCCACACCAGGTTAAAAAAGGCCGAATGTGTTTGCCTCCGCGTAAAGAATACTCTTTCAACACCTCAACCATAGCATGAATATGTCGATCTGTTTTTTTGGTAGATGCAAGTTTTTGGTCAAAAAACCGCTCAATTTCTTCATTGACCAAACGCGTTACTCGGTAAAACTCATCTTGAAAAATGTTTGGCATAGGATGTTCCGATTGCTATTCGCGATTTTCCATAGTATACTACAGCCCAGTTATACGTTAGTGAGCTTCTCCTTCATTCTATTCCACTCAGGTTTTTCCCAAGTGTGACAGTTCATGAAAGTGTGAGGCCAATAAAGGAGATCCAGTATGGATCAGAATAATAAATTGTTTGTGGGTAGCCTTGACTACTCAGTGACAACAGAAGAGTTGAAAGCACTCTTTGCGCAGTTTGGTGATGTCACCGACTGTATTGTCCTTGTGGACAAGTTTACCGGGCGCTCAAAAGGCTTCGGATTTGTCACCTTTGCAACAGCAGAGCAAGCAGACGCCGCAATTGCAGCGTTGAACGAGGCAGATCACAAGGGACGCAAACTCAGCGTTTCCAAAGCACGTCCTCCAAAGCCACGCGAAGATCGCGGTGGATTCAGTGGTGGTCGCAGTGGTGGATTTGGTGGCGGCGGAAGTCGCGGCGGATTCAACAACCGTGATCGTAGAGGCGGATACAACAACTAATCGTTGTCGTTATGTTGTCAATAGAAGCCCCCTGGAAACAGGGGGTTTTTGGTATACTGGTGACTATGGGTAAAACGATTGGATATCTGGCGGCGGGAATAGTGTTTTTCTTTTTTGTCGTTTTTAGTGTCATAGGATACAGAGCATTTCGTTGGTATGCCGTACTGCAATCCTCTGGTGGCCCGCAATGGAGCGAGGGGGTTTCCGCAGTTCAAAAGGGTTGGAAGATGGAACCTCTTGCGACACATGACACAAAAACAGTGCTAGTGCTGGGGGTTGATGCCATAAAAGACAGGTCAGAGGGGAAAAACAACACCGCCATCTTAACTGATAGCATGATGGTGCTCTCGTATAATCTCAAAACAAACACACTGACGCAGTTTTCACTCCCTCGAGACATTTGGATTGATGCATACAAGACAAAAATTAATGCGTTGTATCACTATGGATTTGACCGATATCCGGACAATCCAACACAGTTTCCACAAGAAGTACTTCAAGTGCTTTTGGGTATCCCCATTCATCACGTTGTTGTGTTGAAGCTCTCAACAGTTGCCGAGATTATTGATTCACTTGGGGGCATTGATGTTGAGATTGATCGAGGTTTTACCGATGAACTTTTCCCCCGATCTGGTGTAGATGTCGCGACGGTACGTGATCCGGCAGTCCTCTATGAAACGATTCAGTTTAAAAAAGGTGTTGAGCATATGAGCGGTGACCGCGCCCTCAAATATATCCGATCACGCCATAGCAATGATCTTTTGGAGGGTACAGATGATGCGCGCGTTGCACGTCAGCAAAAAGTGATTCAAGCAGTCATGACAGCGGTAATGAACAGAAAGACACTATTGAATCCCCGAGTCATTGGTAAGTTGTATGCGGTGTACGCGCGAGAGTTTCAACAAGCAATTCCCTTAGAGGAAGGCGTTTCTGTTCTCCATTCTCTCATTCGGTCGAATATGCAGACGAAAACATTGCCCCAGCCACTCAAGCTCACAAAGTACGCATTATCCATACGGGAACAGGAAAAACCAGGAGTTCTTTATCATCCATTCAATAGACAAGGGAGTACGACCTATGGCAATCAATGGGTCTATCTTCCAATAGATCCAAGTTGGAAAGGTGTTCAATCGGAAGTGCGGGGATTTTATGCAAAGGAGTAGTAGAGGTTTGAAAAAACATCAAAAGCCTAGTAGTATGCAAGGGATCATATGAAACTTTTTGTTACCGGCGGAGCGGGATTTATCGGGTCAAACTTTGTGTTGTATTGGTTATGCCACCATCCCGATGACATTATCGTGAACTATGATGCCCTTACGTACGCAGGAAATCTTGAAAATATAAAAGAGCTTGAAGGAAACTCTCATCACATTTTTGTAAGAGGTGATATTTGTGATGCGGTACTAGTGGAACAGTCGATGAAAGCATGCGATATGGTTGTCCACTTTGCTGCGGAGTCACATGTTGATCGATCCATCATGGATCCATCTGCTTTTGTGAAAACAAATGTATTAGGAACACAAGTACTGCTTGATGCTGCCAAAAAAATTGGTGTGCAACGATTCCATCATGTTTCTACAGATGAAGTATTTGGATCTTTAGATCTTGGATCATCAGAAAAATTTAACGAATCTACGTCGTATAGCCCACACAGTCCGTACTCAGCCTCCAAAGCTGGTTCGGATCATCTTGTGCGTGCGTATGCGGATACCTATGGTCTGCCGATTACCATCACGAACTGTTCAAACAACTATGGCCCATACCAATTTCCGGAAAAACTTTTTGGATTGGCAATCACAAATATTCTTGAGGAAAAGAAAGTCCCAGTCTATACGCCGGGAAATCAGGTACGCGATTGGCTATTTGTTGAGGATCATTGCAGGGCAATTGAACTTGTGCTCTTAAAAGGGAAAGTAGGAGAAACGTACTGTGTTGGAGGTCTTACTAAGGACGTGACGAACATGGAGATTGTGAAGATGATCCTGTCACTGATGGGCAAAGGAGAAGATGTCATCGAGCTTGTGAAGGATCGTCCAGGGCATGATGTACGATATGCTATCGACTGGACAAAAATCCAGAAAGAGTTGGGATGGGAGCCCACAGTGATACTGGAACAAGGACTCCAAAAAACGGTAGAATGGTATACCACGCACCAGGAATGGTGGAAAAATATTAAGTCTGGGTCGTACACGACATATTATGAGAAACAATATACGCAAAGGTAAGGGGGTTTTATGATGCCGCATGAAGTCACAACAGAATGGCTGAAACAACAGACAGGTTGGCAGGTTCAACCCGCAAATAAAGTCACAATTCAAGGCGTGTACTTGAAAGAATTGGTGACGCATTTGGACGGGCGCGGAGACGTCACGGAATTATGGAGTGTGAACTGGAAGGATGAGGGAATTGTGCAGCCGGCACATGTATATCAATCAGCAACGGACTATGGTGTTATTAAATGTTGGCACCTTCACGAAAAGCACACCGATCAATTTACCGTGACTAGAGGGAAACTTCAGGTTTCCATGATTGATATTCGTGAGGACTCTCCCACATTTCTTCACGTAAACACAGTGTTTTTGGGAAGCTTAAAGCCGCGATACCTCCGTATTGTTCCGGGCATCATGCACGGATGGAAAGCGCTTACAGAACCGGAGACCATTGTGGTGAATCTCCAATCCGAGGTCTACGATCCGGTAGATGAGTTTAAGTTTCCATGGGACTGTGTCTTAAAAGAAGTATGGCAGCCCGTGAATGGATAACATGAACTCAATTTTAGGAACAGGTCTTTCTGGTTTGGTGGGATCTCGTGTTGTCGATCTCCTTGGAAAAACATATACATTTCAAAATCTTGATCTCACAACCAGTGTTGATATTACGAATGAGGACCAAGTCCTTCGTGCGTTTGAGTCTTCTGACGCCCCAGCGGTTATCCATATGGCGGCGTTTACCAATGCAACCAAGGCATGGGAAGATCGTGGAAATAAAGATGGTGTGTGTTACAAAGTCAATGTGGTTGGAACTGAAAATATTGCAAAGGCTGCACAAAAAACTGGAAAGCAAATGATTCATGTTTCCACGGCATTCGTGTTTGATGGTGAAAAAGATGGGATGTACACGGAAGAAGATACCGTTCATCCCGTGGAGTGGTATGGTGAGACAAAGGCCTTAGCAGAAGAAGCGGTTCAAAATATGTGTGACAACTGGGTTATTTTTCGTATAGATCAGCCATTTCGAGGTGATGTCTATGAAAAAAAAGCAGACACAACACATAAACTCATTACAGGAATAAAAAATAGAACACTTTATCCGCAGTTTACTGATCATTGGTTTTCTCCAACAATCATTGAAGATTTTGCAGGTGTTTTAGATTGGGCGATCCAAACTCATGCGAGTGGTATCTACCACGCAACTTCCGGGATTAAAGTGAGTGACTATGACTATGCTTGTATGATCAATGACGCGTTGCATTTAGGTGGAGATATTACGCAAGGAAGCCTTACGGAATATTTGAAGACAACACAACGACCATATCAGCGGAACACCGCAATGAACTCGAAGAAATTACAAGAAACAGCGAATATTGCGTTTACACCATTAGAACAAGCGATTGCACAAATACAATGATATTTAGAGAAGAATCTGTACTAAAACTAAAACAAGATGAAATTAATTTTCATGAGGGAAAACGCCTATTTAGAGAACATATCGAACCGAGTAAAGTCGTTCCAGTTATACGGAAAAAAATAGCAGAAACATTGAAAAAAGTATACGAGGAAGAGGTTCAGATAGAGAACGTTGGATATCCAGAAAATTGTTTTGTATTTTATTTTCCTGCGGATGCTCACTTTCTTCCAATTTTTGAAAAAGAATTATTCCATATCCTATTTGAAATGAGAAAAAATCAAAGCAGTGATACTAAAATACAAATAGATGATTATGATTTAATGACACTCGATCCTTCCTATCCAAACATGATTGGAACGCTCAGCACTGGACATAAAATTCGCGGAGAAACACTGTCTGAGCACGAGCTGCGTCACGCGCAAGCGGATCAAGAACTTTTTCACACAAATAGTTACATTTCCATATATCTCAAGAAGGTCGTAGATGGTCAAAAAATAGTATTAAAAATAAGTGGATATGCTTTACCACAACATCAAGATACAGATGTAGAAAAAACAATAGACTCATTAATGGAGCCCAGGAATCCTGGGAAAATTGATATTACTCGCGCACAAACTTTATCCCGGCGCCATGATTTATATGCTCAGAGAACAGACAGCATATACGAGAGATTTTTTGATGTACATATTAAACCGCGGTTAATACACACTGACGATGGGGAAAAACCAATTTCGTCAGAAGTTGTAGCAGCTATGGCACTACAGCAATGGAACAAATTAAAAGGACTTATTTAACGTAGGATTCTTTCTCCAATCCTCAATAGCCTTATGATTTCCACCCAATAACACTTGTGGAACTTCCCATCCGTTGTAATTTTCTGGCCGAGTGTACTGCGGATATTCTAAATATCCAAGAATAGTATGCGATTCATTTTTTACACTTTCGTGATCGCCAAGTACACCTGGAATTAATCGAACAATGCTGTCGATCATGACCATTGCCGGAAGCTCGCCCCCAGTAAGGACATAGTTGCCAATCCGTACCTCTTGGTCAACCAAATACTGTGCAACGCGCTCATCAACACCTTCATAATGTCCACAGATGATCACGAGACGTTTGATCGAGGTACTCCATGTTTGTGCAGTTTGTTGAGTGTACACGTTCCCTTTTGCAGAGGTAAGAATGATGAGTTCTTGCTTTGTCCCTTTTTTTGCTTTGAAAGATTGAAGTGCTTTATCTATTGGCTCGATCATCATCACCATCCCTGGTCCACCTCCGTACGGATGGTCGTCAGTTGATCGATGCTTATCTTGTGTCCATTGACGAAGGTCGTGAATACGGATCTCAGCGAGTTTTTTATCTTGCGCTCGCTTCATCATGCTTTCTGTTAACGGCCCAGTAAACATTGAGGGTAATGTTGTGAGAATATCAATCTGCATACCTCATATTATACCTTTTACCTTTTCCTCCTCCTCTGATATCATGGGACTATGGTTATTACAGTCATCGGAACAGGCTTTGTCGGTGTTGTGTCCTCTGCGGTTTTTGCGTCTTTTGGGAATACGGTCTATGGACTTGACGTTATCGAAGAAAAAATAGAAAAACTTAAGAAAGCGCAGATTCCCTTTTACGAGCCAGGGCTAGAAGAATTAGTGAAAACTGGAGTTGAAAAAGGAGACCTTCATTTCACAACTTCATATCAAGAAGCAATTTCGCAAGCCGATGTCATCATGATAGCGGTTGGAACGCCTTCAGCTTCAGACGGACAAGCTGATTTGAAATATGTTTTTGCTGCCGCAGAAAGTCTCGCACCTTACCTCAAAGATGGCGCAATTGTTGCAATTAAAAGTACCGTTCCTCCGGGAACCAACGCGAAAGTTGCAGAAAGAATCAAAGCAAAAACGCAAGTTCGTTTTTCAATGGCTTCACTTCCGGAATTTTTGAAAGAAGGATCGGCAGTTCAAGACACACTTCATCCAGATCGTATTATTGTTGGCGCAACGGAAACTAAGGTTATTGAAACATTGTCAGAGTTGCACAAACCACTTCAGGCAGAAATTGTTGTGATGAAACCGGAGAGTGCACAAATGTGCAAGTACTCGGCAAATGCCTATCTCGCAACTCGCATAACCTTTATCAATCAAATTGCAAACTTGTGCGAGGTAAATGGAGCGAATATTCTTGAAGTCATTGAAGGCATTGGATTTGACAAGCGTATCGGAAAGCATTATTGGTACCCGGGATTTGGATACGGAGGAAGTTGTTTTGAGGGAGATGAAACAATTTTTACCCTCAATAGTCCAAATGTTCGAACGCAGCGATTAGACAATATTTTTCAGCAAAAAGGAGAACGATCATCTCTTGGTGAGGTAGAAGTCTTGAAACCTAAGAATCAAAAAGTACTTGCATTTAATCTTGATACAGGAAGTCCCAGTCTTGCTGATGTTTATGCCGTAACTCGTCGTCGGTATATAGGTGATATGGTTACGATCAGTACGAGTATGGGGCGCACAATGCGCGTTACATCTGATCATCCAGTTATTCTTCGGGAAAGTGATTCATTTAAAGTAGTTCCTGCTTTTGCCGTTTCTACAAGAGACCAAGTAATGGCACTTATGGACTTGCCAATCGTTCAAAAACCAAATGATTTGAATCTTATTGATCTTTTGCAAAATACATCATTAATGAGCGCAGTATATGTTTCATCAACAGACTTGAGTTTTACCAAATACTATCCATTATATGCACGACATATTCCAAAGAGTATGCTTCGCTATCCGTATGAAATAAAACAAAATAATCGAATGTCATTGTCATTATATTATTATCTCTCTCAACGTAGAGCGTTACATTTACCTATAAACACTTTACAACTGTATACGGCGAAAGGTGCGGCAACAAAGATTAATGCACATATTCCGATTGATAAAGATTTTATGAGACTTTGTGGATACTATTTGGCTGAAGGATGTATAACTCGTGATATTGGAAGAGTTGGCGCGCAACGGGATAGGGTAGAGTTTTCCTTCAGTGAATTAGAGCATGAATATATTGCCGATGTTCAGCGTATTCTTCAAAATTTAGGAATGAAGCATATTGAAAGACATAGCACTCATGCAATATCAACCATCGTATCAAGTCGAGTTTTTTCTTGGTTGTTTAGAGATATTTTAAAGATGGGCACCTGTTCCGTGGATAAAACGTTACCAAGCATAGCATTTAACGTGTCATCTGAGTTGCGTTTCGAATTGCTTCGAGGAATGTTTAGTGGAGATGGAGCTGTTACAAGATTGCAACATGGTAAGAATATGATGTTTGAGTATGCAACGGTAAGTAAATCATTAGCAGACGGAACAGCACTTTTATTACAAAGTCTTGGTTTTGTACCATCGATTCGTAGCAGGATGATGAATAAATCAAAACATCTCGCATATATTTTACGAATAAATGGATATAACCAAATGGAACAACTTACTGATTTATTTGGAAATAAACGTCATAATAATATCAAAAAAATACTCGCAGGGTACCAACGTAAAATTGCGCAACGTGGATTCAAGCGCAATGGCTCATATGCTTTGCTAAAAATTCTTAAAGTCAAGTGCGAGAAAGTAGATACATTTGTGTATAGTCTCGAAACAAGCACACACACTGTTGTTGGCGCTTCAGGACTTATTCAACACAACTGTTTTCCAAAAGACGTCAAGGAACTTGCAGCGTATGCAAAAGCGATCAAACAAGATGGGAATTTAATGGTGAAGATTAATGAGCTCAATGAAGATCGCATCTCACATCTTATGAAGCGATATGAGGATGCTGTTGGGGGGTGGAAAGGAAAGAAAGTAACGATTTTAGGTCTTTCATTCAAGCCAAATACTGATGATATGCGTGAGGCTCCTTCAACAAAGATTATTCCACTTCTCATTGATGCGGGTGCAATAGTTACAGCATACGATCCCATGGCCATTCCGGTAGCAAAAGAATGGTTCCCTCAGTGGAATATCACGTATGCAAAAACAGTGGAAACAGCGATTGCTGGTGCGGATGTTGTGATGATTTTAGTCGAGTGGCCAGAACTTATTTCACTGGAAGTTTCTCGTATTAGAGAAGCGATGGGTGGTCGTGGTGTCTTTATTGATGTGCGCAATCAATATGTTGCACAGCGCGACGAGTTGAAAAAAGCGGGAATAACATATATTGGCGTAGGAGTTGTATGAAGATTTTAGTGACAGGAGCTTCCGGTTTTGCTGGATCGCATCTTATAGAAGCGTTATTGGCGAAAGGGCATTCCGATGTGTATGGTACAGCGTTTGGCAAACCTGATTTTATTGCATCTTTACTACAAGAAGATCACATAATAAATGTGAACTTAACAGACAAAACTGCAGTACGAACAGTACTAGAAAACATAAAGCCAGATTGGATTTTTCATCTTGCCTCGTTTGCGTTTGTTGGAGAAAGCTTTCAAAAGGGTGAAGAATTATTGATCAATAATCTTGGATTACAGTTTTCTATTCTTGAGGGTTTGCGAGAAATTGTTCCACAAGCAAAAACACTTATTATTGGTTCTGCGGAAGAGTATGGACTGAGTGAAGATGGCGAATTGCCGATGTCTGAGTCTCATCCGTTTCGCCCTATCAATCCGTATTCCGTCTCAAAATTAGCGCAAGATATGTTGGCGTATGCATACGCAGTTTCATACAAACTCAATATCATTCGAGTTCGACCATTCAATCATATTGGCGAACGGCAGTCTCCAGAGTTTGCTGTTTCTGCATTCGCAAAACAAATTGCCATGATTGAAAAAGGTAAGCAGGCCGAGTTACATGTGGGAGATCTTTCTGGTATCCGCGATTTTACTGATGTCAAAGATATGGTACATGCGTATATTCTGCTTATGGAAAAAGGAAATGGTGGCGATGTGTATAACGTTGGAACAGGGGTCGGTATAAGTATGACCGAGGTACTTCAGAAATTAGTTGGAATGTCGAAGGCTGTGGTGAAGGTTGTAAAAGATGAGTCACGTCTCCGCCCACTTGACATCAAGGAGATTGTGGCAGATAACAGAAAGATTCGAGAATTGGGGTGGAATCCGACAATTCCACTCGAACATACGTTACAAAGAGTATTGGAATATTGGAGGAACATATGAAATCAGCGTTGATTACCGGTATTACTGGTCAAGACGGATCGTATCTTGCGGAGTTCTTACTTGAAAAAGGGTACAAGGTTTACGGTCTTACGCGAAGAACAAGCACGCAAAATTTTGAGCGCATTCAACACATTATTCATGAGGTTGAGTTGATTTCCGGTGATCTTATTGATCAGCACTCGATTACATACGCCATCCAACAAGTCAAACCAGACGAAATTTATAATCTTGCGGCCCAAAGTTTTGTGCAGGCGTCTTGGGATCAGCCGGTGCTTACAGGTGAGTTTACGGCTTTGGGTGTAACGCGAGTACTAGAAGCGATGAGACTCGCAAAGCCGGATGCAAAATTCTACCAAGCTTCAAGCTCGGAAATGTTCGGAAAAGTATTGGAAACGCCGCAAAAAGAAACAACGCCGTTTTATCCACGTTCACCATATGGTGTCGCAAAGGTGTATGGCCATTGGATTACGGTAAACTATCGCGAATCGTATAATCTTTTTGCGTGTTCTGGTATTTTATTTAATCATGAGTCTCCTCGTCGTGGTTTAGAGTTTGTGACGCGTAAAATTGCAAACGGTGTTGCACGCGTAAAACTCGGAAAAGACAAAACAATTAAACTTGGTAACCTTAACTCTAAAAGAGACTGGGGATACGCAAAGGACTATGTTGAGGCGATGTGGCTTATGCTCCAACAATCAAGTCCCGATGACTTTGTTATCGCAACAGGTCAAACACACGAAGTTCGCGAGTACCTGAGATTGGCGTGTGAAGTAGCGGGAATTCCAGATTGGGAGGCGATCTATGAACATGATGCAAAATATGACCGTCCCGCAGAGGTAGACTATCTTATTGGAGATGCGTCAAAAGCAAAAGAGAAGTTGGGATGGGCTCCAAAAACGAGTTTCCCCGAACTCGTTCGCATTATGGTTGAGGCAGAACTTGAGAGTGAGAAGAAATCAACAGAGTAGCATCGTAAAATTTGGCGTGTCATAATGGAACTCTATGAAAAATATTCGTGCTGTTGTGATTATTCCCACATATAACGAAAAGGAAAATATCGGCAGGTTAATTCCCTGCCTCCTCGAAGTTTTTCTAAAAATACCAGCGCATATTGAGATGCACATCTTGGTTGTAGACGATAGTTCACCCGATGGAACAGGTCATGTGGTTCGCGACATTACGAAAAAAAATACACATGTTCACTTGCTCACAAACGCAAAAAAAGGCGGATTGGGGGTTGCATACCTGATTGGAATGAAAGAAGCATTTGGGGATTTGAAGGCAGATATTATTTTTGAGTTTGATGCTGATTTTTCACACGATCCAGAAAAAATTCCACTATTTTTGCAGAAAATAGAAGAGGGATACGATTTTGTTCTTGGATCTCGATATATTTCCGGCGGATCTATTCCAAGGAATTGGGGATTTCATCGAAAATTTTTGAGCATTTTTGGCAATCTGTTTATTAATCTTGTATTGACGACGTTTGTTATTCGCGATTGGACTACTGGATATCGTGCGATCACAAAAAAAGTGTATGAGGCGGTGTACCCTGAAATGACTGGGGAGAGATTTTCAGGATATACCTGGCAAATTGGTTTTTTGCACAAAGCTGTAAGAAAAGGATTTTCTGTTGCTGAGGTACCATTTCATTTTATTGACAGAACAATGGGACACTCAAAGTTAGGCGCAGAATACATAAAAAACACTTTGTTTTATATTATAAAAGTTCGTGTTCAAGAATTATTGGCAATGCGTGTCGTACGCTTTGGATTTGTTGGACTGTTGGGATTTGTCATCAATACTATCGGATTGTTCGTCTTTTCTCGTCTGACCGTTGTACAAAACGCTGCACTGTGGATGCAGTCAATGGCTTATCTCAAATTCGTGAATGTTTCCGGCCTTGCTTCTGCATTGGGTGCCGAATGTGCGATTGTTTCTAACTTTACCTGGAATAACCTATGGACATTTAGTGATCGCAAAATGACCTCAGTTGGTCAAATTATTCCAAAGTTTATTCAATTTAACCTCAGTTCGTTTGGTGCGGTGTTCATCCAATTATTTGTCGTATCACTCGGTACGGGATTTACAGGACAAGCAACACTTTCCCGCATGTTCTGGCTTGTATTTGCGACCGGATTGGGTATGGTGGTCAACTACCTTATCTACAGCACCTTCATTTGGAAAACAAAGAAATGATTCGGAAAACATATATTTTTGCACTCGTTATTCTTCTGTGTTCTGCATTCTTGCGTCTGTATAGATTTGAGACATTTGTGGAGTTTCTCGATGATCAAGGTCGCGACGCGATCATCATGAAAAAAATATTGGTAAATCATGATATTACACTTCTTGGTCCAGGGACGAGTGTAGGAAAAATGTATCTTGGTCCTCTGTACTACTATGTTATGTCACCATTTCTCGCCTTAACCTATCCAAGTCCTATAGGTCCAGCAGTAGCGGTTGCATTATTGGGTGTGATGACGTCGGTGGGTGTCTATCTTGTTGGGCGGAATGTTATCGGAGAATATGGAGCAAGAGTTGGTGCAGTTCTGTATACTTTTTCTCCCATCGTCATTAAATTATCGCGGTTTAGCTGGCAACCAAATCCGGCGCCATTCGTTGGACTTATGATGATGTGGTGGACATACAAGGCAGTTCAAGAAAAAAACCCTTGGTATTGGGTGGGAGTTGCAACGTGTTTTGCGGTGTTGACACACCTTCATTATGTTGCACTGCTCTCTGCCCTTCCTACTGTCGTGGTGTTGATCTATGATCTACGTAGATCTTGGGGACGGGTCCCTTTACGTACAATGGTGAGTATTGCGTTATGTTGTTTGGGTATTCTAATTCTCTCCATACTTCCACTTTTTGCATTTGATTTGCGACATGACCATCTTATCGTAAAAGGATTTATGGAATTTTCCCAGGATCAGCAAAGGTCTTCTCCGTTGCTTTCACGCATATGGCAAGCGATTGTTGATTCACATGGACGAAGCATGCAGATGACCGTAGAACTCTACGGGTTTTCTAAGGAAATGCGTGGCATAAATACCTTAGTGGTTGGAATACTTACTGTGTTGTTTGTGTATGTGTGGAAACAATCGAAAAAAACGCCAAAACTATTTCATGGAATGACGATTGTGGGACTCTGGATGGCTCTCTCGCTTGTCGGAATGAGTATCTATCGTGACACCATGTATTTCCATTATTTCGGATTTCTTTTCCCGATATCATTTCTGTTTGGGGGAGCTGCGTTGGCTTGGGCAATGCAAAAAAATGTATGGATAAAAAATATTCTCTCATTAAGTATTCTTGTGTTCATCACATATTTGGTTGTGCGGATGCCGTACTGGACAGAAGATCCGCTCGGTTTTCGTGGAGTACGTTCTGTTTCTCAAAATTTAACGTCGTTCATAAAACCAGGTCAGAAGTATAACATTGCCTTGTTGAACGATAATAGAGAGTATCGTGCGATGAAATATCGTTACTTTTTTGAGGTTAGTAAAGTTCCGGCGCAAACTGAATACCAATACACGGGTCTTGATACGCTCATCGTTCTCGTTGAAAACGGAGAAGATCCCGTAGGCTCTCCAATTTTTGAGATTCAGCAATTTATGCGAGAGCATCCCAAGAGTTCTTTACTGACAGTTCGTGATTATCCCGGTATAGTAAAAGCATACGTGTACACTGCCCAGTAAACATATGAAACAACCACACTTGTCAGTTATCATCCCGTCGTACAATGAAAAATCAAACCTTCGACGTCATGTATTGGACGATGTCCTGAAGTTTTTACAATCACAACCATTTTCATGGGAAGTTGTGTTGACCGATGATGGATCAACAGACGGATCGCTTCACGATTTGATCGAATTTTCCCGATTACATGATTGCGTTCGCGTGTTGGATAACCTACACAGAGGCAAAGGGCCTACAGTATATGCGGGAATGATGGCCGCCACAGGAAAACTACGGTTATTTACGGATTTTGATCAGGCGACCCCCATAGCGGAGATTGAAAAATTATTGCCGTTTATAGAGAAGGGATACCAGGTTGTTATTGGATCACGTGAAATTCAAGGGGCAAAAAGAGAACGTGAGCCGATTCACCGGCATATTATGGGTAAGGTTTTTAATCTCGCTGTTCAAATACTCACCGTTCGGGGAATTCAAGATACACAATGCGGATTTAAATTGTTTACGCAGGAAGCGGTGGAGAAACTTTTCCCCCACTTGTATATTTACCGTCCTCATCATGTTCGACAAGACGCGTTTACAGGAGCGTTTGATGTTGAACTCCTCTATTTAGCAAAAAAATACGGAATGAAGATTGCCGAGGTTCCGGTATTTTGGAAGTACGCGAAGACAAACAGAGTAGACCCTGTGAAAGACTCAATGCGCATGTTTGTTGACCTTGTGCGTATTCGAGTTACAGATATGATGGGGAAGTATAGAAAATGAAGCGATTGATCGCGTATATATGTGTGCTTCTTTCCACGTTAGGATATGTCGTATACTCATATTCCCAACTTGATCCCAACCTCGTTCTCTCCTCATTTGGTCCGTACTGGAGATTTCAGGAAATGATGTGGCAAATGGGATACCATCAGCGTGACCTTTCCGCGGTATATTTCACCGTAATAATTCTCTTTTTTTTTGTTGGAGCATGGATGGCATATACTTCCCTGCAAGAGCATGAAAAGTGGTCACTCTTTTTTACCGTTATAGTCCTGATGTTTGTGGCGCACAATGCGCTTTCGCATGACATATTTAATTACATGTTTAATGCACGCATGGTAGTGAAATATCAGGCGGATCCACACGTTCGCGTTGCGTTAGATTTTCCTTCCGATGATTGGACGAGGTTTATGCATAATACACACACTCCTGCTCCGTATGGCTATGGGTGGACAGCGTTATCGTTATTTCCGTATGTCTTGGGATTTCATAAATTCAATCCCACCTATCTCGCATTTAAGCTTTTTATGGTCGGTGGTTTGCTCCTTCTCTATAGAGCGATCCTATATTTATCAAAGATTTCCGATAGAGAAAAGGACTTTCATTATTTGAAGTGGCTGGTTCTTCTGAATCCGTTGATTATTATCGAGCTTGTCGGGAATCTGCATAATGATGCATGGATGATGATGTTTGCGCTATTTGCGTACGGTGTTGTGTTTTCACTGCGTGCGACGGATTCAACGATAAAGTTGGCAGGGAAACTTCTTCTTGCAACTGTCTTTTTACTCGCATCAATCTCGATTAAATTTGTAACGGTTTTATTGGTCCCAATGCTTTTGTGTATCGCTGTCTCAAAACTCGCCAAGAATGTTCCACGCCTTCTCTCATATGGTATGGCGTATTGGCCGGAAATTTCAGCATTGCTTGTATTTGTTCCACTGTTTACGGAAAGATCGCAGCAGTTTCATCCGTGGTATCTTAGCTGGGGGTTGGTTTTTGTGCCGTTTATGAAGAAAACGTGGGTACGATTTGCGTATCTTGCCTTCTCAATTTCGAGCATGCTGAGATATATACCATTTTTACGTCTCGGAGAGTATACACAGGAAATTCTTATGCAACAGAAGGTCATAACATGGGTGGGGGGACTGGTAATATTTGTTCTTTTTTCTCAAGTAAAAAAAGATTGGCAATTAAAACATCTAAAATAACACAATATTTTCCACATGTTAGAATGATCACATGATTGTTTCTGTTGTTTCGCTCTTTCTCTTTTTCCTAACACATCTCCCAGGCCTCACATCTCTACCGGTCTTTTCTGATGAAGCAATTTATATCCGTTGGGCGCAAGTCGGTCTGCATGAGCCGAACAAATATCTGTTCCTCTCCATGCTTGATGGAAAACCTCCTTTACACGTGTGGAGTTTGATGCCCTTTCTTCAAATGTTCGAGGATCCGCTTTTTGCGGGGAGAGTGTTATCACTTGTTTTCGGCATGTTCTCGATTTACGTTGTGATGAAAATTATTCGTCTGTTGGATGGATCAAAACGAGCAGAATATATAGGAATAGCTTGTGTTACATTCGCGCCGTTTTGGTATATGTATCACAGACTTGCGTTAGCGGAGGCGATGCTCGGATTTCTGTATGCGGTAGGAATGTTTTTTGGTCTACATTTGGTAAAAGGGAAAACATCCATATGGAATTGGCTCGGGTTTTGCTTTTCTGTGGGAGCTGCCTTGTGGACAAAAACAACGGCAATATTTTTCATTTTTTCATACGCAACTCTACCACTTTTTATTGATACAACGAAAAAAAATCAGAGAGTGAAATGGTTCATCTCGGCATACACAAAAAAATCTGTGTTTTCACTTATTACCGCAGGGATCGGGGGATGTCTTCTCTTTCTCCTTCTCAAGTTTTCCCCATTATTTCCGTCTCTTTTTTCAAGAAGTGCAGACTACACTTTTACGGTGACAGACTTGTTGAGAGGTGAATGGAGATATGTTCTTTTTACGAGTATTCCGCGATCTCTGTTTTGGATTGTGTTTTACCTTACGCCATTTCTCATTATTCCCATGTTTTTTACGCAAAAATATCGGTGGCAAATCGTACTTTTTTCACTTTTCTATGCACTTCCACTTCTCGCTGGTGGACGTGTAGTGTATCCTCGATATCTTTTCCCACTCGCTATACCATTGACGTTGTTCGCCGCGTTGGGATTTGATGCCATGTTTCACGCAAAGAAATGGCAAGTTCGTGGAGGATATCTTACGTTTGGCGGGTTTCTTATATATGCTTTTGTTGTCATCGCGATTTCATGGAACAACCCCACTCTTTTTCCCATGGTGAAAGAGGACAAAGAGCAGTATCTCACTTCATGGTCATCTGGCTATGGGATTGCGGAAGTCCGCGCATATCTTCAGAGAACAACAGGAAATGTGTACGTGGCAACAGAGGGGTATTTTGGAACGTTGCCGGATGGTCTACAGATCTACAGTGACCGTACTCCGGACAATCTGGAGATTCATGGTATTGGACAGCCTGTTCGAGAAATTCCCGACAACCTGCTCACCGTTGCACAAACGCGAGAAACCTATCTTATTGTCAACGCGCATCGCTATCTCGTTGGGGAAAACCCACATGTCAAACTCGTGCAATCGTTTCCAAGGCCTTTTAGTGGACCATCGCTTCTACTCTTGAGGATTGTGCCGTAACTCAGGTAGAATGAAAGTATGAAACACTTTGGTGTGTGGATACTCGGTCTGCTTCTCACACTTCTTACGCTTCGACCATTGGTGAACTCAACTTTTTTCCCCGTCCACGATTTTACTCACGTCGCCCGATTGGTGGAAATGGATCGGGCAATCGCCGATGGTCATTTCCCGGTGCGTTGGGTGAAGGACTTGGGATTTGGGTACGGAATGCCTCTTTTCAGTTTTTACGGTCCAATGCCGTTCTATCTAGCTGAAGGGTTCTATCTTTTAGGATTTTCCAGTCTTGTGAGTATAAAACTACTCCTTTTTGCGATGTTCATGGGGGGATATTGGGGGATGTATCTGCTCAGTTCTCGCTATATGGGGAAGCTCGGTGGTGTTGTGGCGGCAACAGCATTTCTCCTTATTCCATATAGAGCTGTTGATGTCTTTGTCCGCGGAGCGTTCAATGAACTTTTCGCCATAACCTTGGTTCCTTGGATAATGTATGGTTTTATTCGATTGAGGGAAACGTTATCATGGAAATGGACTGCAGGAACTTCAGCGCTTTTATTTCTCTTTTTTACCTCACACAATTTAATGACCATGATGTTTAGTCCAATCATCTACGGATGTGGACTACTCCTTGGTTTTTTTGGAAAAAAGAAAATACTGTACTGGACAAAGATGCATCTCTCTCTATTACTCGGAATTGGAGCAGCTTCTTTTTATATTCTTCCCTCATTTTTCGAAAAGGGATACACACAAGTTGACAAACTTATTGGTGGATATGGCGCATACACTTTCCACTTCTTGTATATTCGCCAGTTATTTACGGGAATTTGGGGGTATGGAGGATCGATTTTGGGACCAGAAGATGGACTGTCATTTCAGTTGGGGACAGTACATATCGTTTTAACATTGATTGGATTTATAGCACTATTTTTGAGGTCACAACAAGTAAACATAAAACTTTTCTTCTCGTACTTTGCTGCCATCACGCTATTCGCTCTTTTCATGACGATTTTTAAAAGTCAGTTTCTTTGGGACAAAATTTCGTTATTTCAGTATTTTCAGTTTCCATGGAGATTTCTCTCGGTTTCTACAGTTTTTCTTCCTGTATTATCAGGAGCGGTCGTTATGGTTGGGATCAAACAGTGGCAAAGAATTACAATAGCGTTCATTTCGGTCGCGCTGTTACTTGGAGTAAATCTTTCGCTTTTCCAACCAGTGAATTTATTGGAGGATCCTCGGTCTATGTACTACGAAGATCCAAAATTGATTCAGTCTCAGATGAGTGAAATATTGCCGGACTATATTCCAGTCGGCATGAGTGAGATACAAAAGCCATTTCAACGGCAGTTTGAGGTGAAGGAACAAGAGGGACTACCACTGGAAGTGCTGGTTGACCGCACACATGAAAAACTGTTGCGATTCAAACTACAAAATACCGGAAATCTTCTGGTTCGCGTTGCATGGTTCCCTCGGTGGACGGTCTATGACAATGGGAAAAAGATATCTTTCCAGGTTCAGGAGAAATCGGGATTTATCGAAGTTCCGTTAGAAGAGGGTGATCATGTCATAAGTGTAAAATTTGAGGACACACCTTTGCGTATGTGGTCGAATGTACTTTCTACGATGAGTTTGTTTATTATAGGAGGCGTGCTATTTTATGATCGACACCAACGACGTCCGGCGTAAGTCGGTTCGGGGAGTTATCAGCTACGCGTTTCGCACACTTGCGTTGCAGGCGGTTGGTTTTGTAGCAACAGTCCTGTTGGGATATTATCTTACACCCGCAGATTTTGGCATTTATTTTATCGTGACCTCAGCAGTAAGTTTACTGACATTTTTATCTGATGTTGGGCTGGCGGCTGCGCTTGTGCAGAAAAAAGATCAGCCGACCATTGATGACTTGCGTACAACATTCACCGTTCAACAAGGATTAGCATTCGTTATTTTTGGTCTCACCATTGCACTCACGCCAATTTGGAGGATGCAGAAAGGTATTTCCGGTGACGGATTGATGCTTTTGTATGCATTAGGCTTCTCATTTGTTCTCGCATCACTCAAAACTATTCCATCGATTTTATTGGAGAGAAAGCTAGAGTTTAGCAAATTGGTGTTTCCGCAAATTATTGAGAATGTCCTGTTTTATGGAATAGCGGTAGTGTTAGCGGCTCAGGGATTTGGGGTGCGAAGCTATACGTATGCGGTATTAGCTCGTAGTATTGTGGGTGTGGCCGTGATATATGCGATTCAGCGATGGCCCATTGGATTGGCTCTTTCACGTAATTCGCTACACTCACTTCTTAAATTTGGAGCGAAGTTCCAACTCAATGATTTTCTTGCGCGTATCAAAGACGATTTGTTTGTTGTGGTTCTCGCAAGGTTTTTGGATCCCACTCAAATGGGGTATGTGAGTTGGGCGAAGCGATGGTCATTATTTCCGTATCAATTTAGTGTCAACAGTATTATGTCTGTAACTTTCCCAACCTTCTCTCGTCTCCAAGAGCATCCGGAAAAGCTCAAACGCGCGATAGAGAAATCACTCTACTTCATCACGCTTGTGATATTTCCGGTGCTTGTAGGGCTTTCCGTATTAGCGCTCCCTATGACTGCGATTATTCCAAAGTACGCGAAATGGCAACCGGCCATTCCCTCTCTCTATTTTTTCTGTATGAATGTTGCGTTTGCAGCAGTATCATCTCCACTGACAAACACCTTAAACGCGATAGGAAAGATTAACAGTACATTAAAACTTATGGTGATGTGGACCATACTTACCTGGACCATAACGCCAATTGGTGTGTACTTCTTTTCCTTCACTGGAGTTGCGGTTGCGTCAGCCTTGATTGCCGGAACCTCTTTTATCACGATTCAGATGGTAAAGAAATTTGTCAAGATTGAAGCGTGGGATCAGTTGTGGAGACAGGGAGTGGCTAGCGCAGTCATGGCAGGAATATTGCTCTTAGGGCTCTCTTATTGGGAGAGATCGTTTGTCTGGATGTTTGCCGGTGGAATTATCGGAGTGCTTTCATACGGAATAGCCCTTTTCGTTGTTGGACGAAAAAAGTTGTTATTTGAGTTGGGAACATTACGGACGTAACGTTATTTGAGTATCTGCATCCTCATATTTCTTATCACCTGTCCGAATGTCATGAGCGGTGTGGGACAATGTCGACTTTCACATGAAGCTGCAAAAAAGCGATCAACGGTATAAATACTGACACCCGCATAGAAGATGAATCCGGCAACAAGTAGCGTGTGTTTCAGCGATTTTTCTGTGGAAAGTGGTAGACTGTAGAGAAGAAAAGAACCTCCAAGAAGAGTGCCAACGACAAATCGCAACGTTTCGCTTGATGGCAAAGGATGAAAAGGATAACGTACAAGACCGATGTTATTTATCGCCGCCATCCATACAAGGATAACCGCAAACGATGGAATTCCCTTCTCTATAATCATGCCGGATGAGATAGCGAGAAAAGTGAAGAAGGGGAGCTTGTACCACCCGAGCATGTCCTGTTCCGCACCTGTCATCCAAACAAGAATACCTGAGAAAATAATGGAAAGAACAAGCCATCTTCTCTCCTTTTTGAGTGGGGAAAGCAATGGTTGAAGCCCAAAGAGAAGGATGAGATAATAGCCGGCGTCTAAAAGCGTCCAGGTGTGAAAACCGGGGTGTGAAAGAATAAAAGCTGGATTTCCCCAACCGACCAGTCGGTGTGTTTGTGTCTGCATAACAATCATAAACGATTGCCAGCCATGGAAGCCTGCATAGAAGAGATAGAGCGAAAAAAATACACCCAAAGATCCCAGACATAGAACTGCCGCAGTTTTGTACCGTTTCTCCAAAATAAGCGGAAGCATGGTAACGGGTATTGCAAGAAGACCGGTAATTTTTGATAGACCTGCCATGGCGAGGAGTAGTATGGGGAGAACAAGACGAGTTTTTTTCAACACACAGTAAAGTGCTGCGAGCATGAGGGGAATGAAGAGGTTTTCACCCACAACCATGCGTTGCCCAAAGGCAATAGATGGTGTAAATCCCATAAGTGCAAGACTGAACAATGCGGGAGTTTTGCCAAAAAGCAATCGGCTGACAGCGAAAACAAGAATCAATGTTGCACCAGCAAGAAAGAGCATCGGTATGCGAACAACGAGCGATGGTGGAATGCTCGGAAAATGATAGCCAAAAATCACCGAGTTCCACCCCTCAATAACCGCCAATAGGTAAGGATGGTCAAACCACGGCCGCACCAATGTGAACTCTCCGTTAGCACGTAGATTCTCGTTTCCCAAAACTACTTTTTTATATGTACTTGACTGTGGATATGAAAAACTTGACCACGAAATAGGTTCGCCAAACTCTACAAGACTTTGTCCGGCAAAGACGTACGCCATTTCATCGCCGTCTGTTTGGTAGGGGATGTGTTCATATCTCCAAAATCGAATGAACATCGATATAATGAAGACAAAAAGGAACATAAACAATTCTTTTTTCTTCATTCCACCCTCCATACTTCATACTGTGTATTTCCAAACTGGTCCCGCAGTGCCTCTAAAAATGTAAGTTTGCCACTTTCTCGAATTTCTCCTGGTGTTTCTCGCGGCTCAAAAATAAGAACGATCGGGTGTTGTTTCACACGATCAAAAAGCGAATTCCACTGAATGCTTTCAAATGTTACGTTTCCAACTTTATGGACATGCCGGAAATATTTTGCATCTTCGGGGTATCGATCAATAGTCGACCAGAGGAGGCGCGGGTTGTACTGGGTTTCTACAAGATACCAAATATATGGTGATGAGCTAGGCGACTGTGTCACTACTTCATTTATTGATGTCCGGTACTTCTCTATCGCTTTGGCAAGAAGATGGTATTTCTCGTGTGAAACTGAGGATGTTTGCGCGAGCACGAGATATTGTGTCATGTACCTGCCCATGCTCCATATGACGATAAAGAGGAAAATAATGCCATACGCATACTGTTGAAATTTCGTGCGCATCCATGTGAAACAGAGAGTGACCCCCAATCCTGTAAGGAGGTCAAGCGTGGGAAACAATGGGGATAATCGCACCGTGTGTTCTGGGTGTATGGTAAACGCCGGTATTGCAAGTGCACCAAAAATCCACATGAATAAAATTTTATGTTCAGATACTGTACGTTTTTCCCAAAGGGACGCAACTCCGATAAGGATAAATGGTAGTGCGAAAAGGTGGAGGTTTGGTATTCCTCCTGGGTTATGATCCGGATTTTCTCCGCCACGAACAAAGAAAAATCCTCCCGAGAGCGTTGTCGCGTAATTGGTCAAGAAGCGTGTTGCCATTTCTGCAGGGGGATTAAACAGTACTTTTTGCAGTACTCCCAGATCTCGTGTTGCTGACCTATAGGTAAACACAGACCTCCACACGCTGTCTGTATGAAAGGGTGAAATACCTTGACTTTTTTTTGTATTACCGCTCCATATTCCACCAATCATCATGACAGTGAGAACGAGAGAAACGATAAGGCTACACGCAAGAAGTATTTTTTTTCGTGTAGCAAACACTGTTGCAGTGTCAAGGACAAACAATCCCAGTACCATAAGTGGAATGAGGATGTGATAACTGTGATATGTTAGGAGCGTTGCCGACCAAAACAACGCAGTCCACCATACGGTATTTTTGAAACCTCGTGAAGTTCGCGCCCGGAGATAAATCAGTAGTCCTCCAAGAAAGAATGCAAGGGCGAGATGTGCTTCGTATGCTACTCTTGAAAAATGATTTGCCCAAGGGCTTATTGCGACAATAAACATGGAACACCACACAAATATATGCTGATGTGTCTTCTGTTTAAAAAAAAGATAACTCATGTGCTTTGCGATCATGCCGAGAAGAAAAATGATTGCAATTCCTGCGATAAACGATGGTATGCGGATAACCCATGTCTCCAATCCAAAAAGAGCAATAAATGGAATGAGTGTATACACATAACCAGGCAATTTCTGATCACCAAATGAAGTAATGCTTAGCGGAAATGCCTTTTCATACTCATCTTTACCAGTTTTGAAGATGCTGTACGCGTTGTACCCAAGCGCTGCTTCGTCACGATTCAGTCCAGCTGGAATCGATCCAAAAAGCGGAAGTCGAACCAAAAGTGCAAGGAAAAAAATGCCGAGAGTACCGATCCATAAAGCACGCATAATGGTAGCATACCATGAAGATCACACGAGCTGTGTCATAATAATAAAATGGTAAAACGTAT
Source organism: Minisyncoccota bacterium (assembly GCA_016211945.1). Classification (GTDB taxonomy): domain Bacteria; phylum Patescibacteriota; class Microgenomatia; order UBA1400; family UBA12028; genus JACRHV01. The sequence goes on along the minus strand of JACRHV010000004.1, from coordinate 134,259 downwards.
TTCACAGTGCATTCGGAAAAACTTTTTCTTAATGACGAGCATCGCTCTACTAATACTCACTTTTTATGTATCCTACAGCAGATCAGTATCGTTTAGTTTTGTCGATGAATTTAATAATTGGGTTGCCGGATATTACATGATTCAAGGGAGGATGTTATACAGTGAAATCTTTTTTAATCATCAACCACTTATGCCTATGGTAAGCGCAATAATTCAGTACGCGGTAAGCCCACTTACGTTGTATAAAGTCGTAGTAATTCATCGAATTTTTATTGGGATGTATCTTGTTTTTTTTGGCGCACTTACAATCTGGAAACTTCGATACATCGGTTTGGGTGTTGTCGCATTCCACATTGCAACGATGTTTTATACATTCGGCAATCTGTTCTTAGCAGAAGCACTTTTGGTATATCCTTCGGCAATACTTTTTGCCGGAATGTGGGACTCTATGGTGCACAACACTCCATTGAAATATCATGACTATCTTTTGTACGGAACATGTGTACTACTGTTTTTACTCTCAAGAGAACCATATATACCACCTGCATTAATTATGTATGGAATTATTATGCGAGACGTGTGGAGAACACGCGAAGGAATACTCTCTTTGAGTATGATCTTTTTTATCGTGGTTCTGATACTCACTCTTTTTCCGTGGAAATCATATGTTTTCAGCATGACCTCACTGAACATGACTGGCATTGTTTCCGGAGAGATAAAACAAAATGGAAGTCTTTGGATGAGTGTAGTAAAAAGTTTTTTTTATCCGGTATACATCGTTTTTTCTGGGAAAGTAACGTATGTTCGCCTTATTCAAGTGGTGGTTGTGGGAGTCATTCTTTTTGTGAGTACGGCGCTGGTTGCAATACAAAAATATCGTCGAGTTCTCATCCTTTCTTTTTTAGTTCTCGGCCTTCTTGCGGTTCGAGTTGTTGTTCCAGGAACAGCGTTTTACGAGGCTTATCGTCAACTACCGTGGTATGGGGCTATTTTCACCTTTGCTCTCATTGGTTTACGTGAGTATAGGAAGAATAACAGAAAGACACGAATACTATTCCCGATTCTTCTTCTTATGTTTGGTGTGTGTTATCTCAATCCACAATCGTTTCTCTATGCACAGGTAGAGAAAGAAAACGAGTTCACAACACACTACCTTGACTATGTTCAAAAAGGAGAACTTATTCATGCGTTGTCTCAACAAACAGACACTGTTTTTGTTCATGGTTGGGGAAGCCTTACCTATCTCGTGGCACAGCGACCTTCTGCGTATGACTATGTGTTTGATTATCCAGTAACAGATTCTATTTCGCTTTTTTCTTTAGCAAAAGAACGCATGTATGCACAGTTCCAACCTTCATTTGTTGATGCAGGTTGGTGTAGTCCCACAAAGGATGCAAAAGCGCTATTTCCGCATGATGTATGGAAGCAGTATGGGTATGTTACTCAGCACAATACCGACATGTGCCTTTTTGTTAATAAGAACGTAATGTCCAGAAAATCCGTACAGGAAATGTTACAAAAGATGGGCTATGCATACAAGGAGTTATAACTCTGTATAATGAAAATATGAAGGTAAAATATATCGTATTATTCATCGTATTTTTGATCTTTAGGCTTTGGGTACTCCAACACCCGCCACAATATTATTCAGACGTAAAACAAGATTACGAGCGGTACGCAAATCAATGGAGGTATGGGTTAACACCATATAGAAAGATATTATTCGAGTATCCCCCCGCAGTTATTCCTCTGATCTCCTTGCCGTTGGAGATTGATCAGCGTGGAATAGGGAAATACTATCAGAACTATCGAATAGAAATATTTATCTTCGAACTACTTCTCTTCTCTTTGGTGCTCCATACTGTTTTTCGTTTGCCATGTTCAACAAAACTACAGTGGAGCGCAATACTGTTCTATATTCTTGCGGGTGTTGTGGCAAAAGACTATTGGTATGAAGGAATAGATCTCATATTTTTTGGATTATTCTCACTTTCCATGATGTGGGCATATTTGAAAAGACAAAACATATTACTGAATAGAGTTGTTACCTGGGCGCTTTTTTGGCTTTCAGTTGCAATAAAAATCATGACGGCACCATTAGCAATACCCCTGTTGATGACAAAGAAACTCTCACTAAGACGCGAGATTCTAGCCTGTTTTTTAGGTGGCGTGCTTGTGTGGGGTCTCCCGCTCGTCCTCTATCGTTCGTCTCTTTCGGTCTTTGTCGTGTTTCACGCAAACCGTCCTATGAAGTATGGCGCGTTTGGAACATATCTCGTTGAAGTGATCAATGATGTCACAAAAACTGAGTCACGACTGCAACAGGGGCCGGACTTTCCCATGGTGGGTCCAGTGGCAAAAAAAGTTACACAGGGGATGAATGTTATATTCCCATGGGCTATTCTAGGAGTGCTTCTCTATGGATATAAAAAGCTATCAAGAAAAAATATGACGAACATTGAAACATTCACAATATTTTTGCGTACTTCACTTCTGTATCTGTTTGCTCTTTTCCTCACGGGGAAAACGTTTTCCAGTCCGTTTCATATTTGGTATATTCCACTGCTCACGCTTTATCCTTTCCGTTCATTTCAAAGGCAGTTTGTTATATTCGCGCTTGCGATGCTCATGCTCGGTTTGGACACGACGCCGTACTTGGCTGTCCCGAAAGACGTATTTCTTGGAATGTTTCCACTCACACGTTTTCGAGATGCATTACGATTTATTCCCATGGTGTTTTGCATAGTCTTTTTTATACGGGAACAGAAATATGCCTAATATTTCAGTCATCATTCATACAAAAAATGCCGAAAACACTGTAGAAAAGGCACTGCGTTCTGTTTCACTGTGGGCAAATGAAGTTTTGGTCGTTGATATGAAGAGTGAGGATCGTACGGTTGAAATAGCAAAGAGTTTTGGTGCAAAAATACTTTCTGTCGATGATGTGAAGTACGCAGATCCTGTTCGCAATACGGCTATAGAAAAGGCAAAAGGTCCCTGGGTATTAGTGTTAGATGCAGATGAGGAGATTTCGTCATCACTCGCAATGACGCTTCAAAAACTTTCGAATGATATGACTGTGCACGCCTATGCACTGCCAAGAAAAAACATGATTTTTGGCCAATGGGCAAAAACAGGATGGTGGCCGGATTATATTATTCGATTTTTCCAAAAGGACTACGTGACATGGCCGCCTGCTGTCCATAGTCTTCCTATTTCTACGGGAGTGACAATGGAATTGGAGGCAGACGAAGACAATGCCATTATTCATCACAACTACGATACAGTTGATCAATTTATTGACAGGATGAATCGCTATACTTCTTTGGAAGCGGAACAGAAGCAAGATGATCAATCGCTCCTCAATGCACTGTTTCACGAATATATGCGAAGATTTTTTGCAGAGAAGGGGTATAAACAAGGACGATACGGGCTTGCGCTTTCACTCCTTCAATCTTGCTATATGCTTGTTTCTGCAATAAAATTGATGGAAAAGAAAGGGTTTTCCACGAATAATGTGAGATCAACAATGCAAGAGGTTGATAATAATTTAGATGAAATATATCGAGACTTGTGCTATTGGATAGCTGACATGCATGTGCAAAATACGTCTTCATTTGTGGAGAAGATCTATTGGAAAGTTCGAAGGAAATTGAAAATATGAAGGATTCTATCCGACTTACTGTTATTATCCCGGCATACAACGAAGAAAAAACAATTCAACAAGTATTAACTCAAGTACTTGCACAAAAAGATGTATTTGAGGTAATTGTTGTAGATGACGCATCAAAAGACAAAACGGCAGTTTTGGCAAAAAAGAAAAAGGTCAAACGACTCCATGTATATTCACACACAGAAAATCAAGGAAAAGGAAAAGCAATTCAGACTGCATTGCGCATGGCAAAAGGGAATTATATTCTTATTCAAGATGCAGATTTGGAATATGATCCAAAAGAAATACCAAAATTATTGGAACCAATACGTCTAGGACGAGTTGAAGTTGTATATGGATCACGCTTTTTTGGAGCACGAACGAATATGTATTATTGGCATTATGTTGGCAACCAACTCCTAAATCTATTCATTAATGTTTTGTATGACACGATTCTTTCTGATATGGAGACATGTTATAAAATTTTGCCAACACAACTAATGAAGGATTTAAAATTGTCCGAAAATGATTTTCGTATAGAGCCGGAAATTACATGCAAATTATTATTGCGAGGTGTCAAAATTCTTGAAATACCGATAACATACATTGGTCGAACATATGCAGAAGGAAAGAAAATCACAGGAATTGATTGGATACTAGCGGTAGGTGCAATTCTAAAATACCGCCTCTCCACAATTTGATATGAAAAAAATTACATTGTTTGAACCTCTATTCCAGGAGCTCCGTATTCGAAAAATATTGCCGTATCTAAAAAAAGATAGTGTTCTTGTGGACATTGGCTGTGACCAGCCACAAGTTTTTATTGATCGAATAAAAGATGACATGAAGGCCTGTATAGGGATTGATTGCGTTGTAAGTCGTTACTCATATGGAAACGTTCGAATACTTTGTCAGGATCTCCAAAAAAAAATAGATTTTCCTTCTCAATCTGCTGATATTGTTACGATGATGGCGGTATTGGAACATATGAAACATCCAAAAGATATTGTGCGTGAATGTTTTCGCATTCTAAAAAAAGGTGGAATGTTACTGATCACGGTTCCTTCTCCCTCAAGTAAACCGCTCCTAGATCTTTTTGCGAAGGTAGGTCTTGTGCGAAAAGAAATGATTGAACAGCACGAAAATTATTTTACGGAAGAAAGACTGCGGAAGGTCATGAAAAATGTTGGATTTCAAAAAGTGAATGTTCAGATGTTTGAGTTTGGGTTTAATACTTTTTGTAAGGCAGTAAAGTAATATATGAGTCTTTGGCAAAAGTTCTTACTGGGATTGTGTATCTTTTTTGGAATTTTTCTCCGAATTTATCCAGGGATTTACGAAAGTATTTTTCCATACGATCAAGCGCGCGATGCGCTTGTTGTTCGCGAGATGGTATTACATAAAAATCTAAAACTACTCGGTCCGGTGAGCGATATACCAGGTGTTCACCATGGCCCACTTTTTTACTACATCATTGCTCCATTATATGCTCTATCAAAATGGGATCCTTGGCTTCCGCTTCTCTTTTTTGTTTTTTTGAATATATGCGCAGTGAGCGGTGTATATGCTTTATCCCGTAGTCTTTTTTCTCACCAGGTTGCGTTCATATCATCGATACTTTTCTTGTTTTCGTATGAAATTGTTTCATATGCGAAATGGTTAAGCAATCCCGTTCTTGTTATTCCGCTTTTTCCATGGTTTCTCTATTTCCTATGGAATCAACAAAGACTTGTGAGAAATATCTTTATTGCTGGAATTCTTTTTGGATTAATTATTCAGTCCGAACTTGTGATGGGATTTTTACTCTTTTTTGTCTATTCTTTTTTTGCGATAAAAAAATCAAATATTCGTGATTGGATAATATTTCACGGTGGAGCAATACTAGGCGTACTCCCGCTTCTTCTCGCAGAAGTGAAATTTCGCGGACAGGTTATTCGTGGACTTATCGGATATGTGCTTTCGCGCGTACAGCACACAAAACCTCCGGTGCAAACAGAGACGACTTTTCCGTTAGTGAAATATGGGGAAATGATGGTCACATTATTTCAAAAAAATGTTTGGGGATTCCCAACTCTTTTTGCTGGACTATTCCTAATATGTATAATTTGTGGTGCGGTATGGTATTCCAAGAGAACATCAAATCTTTCTCAAGTGTTTTTTTTATTAGGCCCATTATTATGGTCTGTTGTACTTTTCTTTACAGGTCGTCCTCCAGAAAAGTTTTTCTTCATAGGAATGGGAATACTTATGATGATTCTTTTTACATATGTTCTCACAACATATACAAAGAACATGCGTAGTGTTATTGCCACAATCATTATTTTTCTCGCGATAGGAAGCCAACTACGAATGATATATGTTCAAGCTCGTGACAATCATGCGTATGTGCAGGTGCAGGATGGAGTATTGCTGCGGCAGAGAAAGCAGGTGCTTGATGCGGTATATGCACAGGTTCCACAGAATACTCCATTTACCGTGAGCATATTTGAAACGCCGTATGGAATTCGATCTGCCTGGAGTTATTATTTTTCTTGGTACAAGAGTAAACGTGATGTTGTCATTCCACAGTGGTATGGGTTTGCAGCTGATGGGTATATCGGTGATGAAATATTACCAAGATCAGATGGGCCTTTCCAAACGCATATCACAATATATGAACCGAATTTTGATATCGGTCCTGAGTTTACCAAGAATTTTCGTGAGTATCAGGACAACCATACAATACTGGTGAAAGAGTTTGTTATGAACAATCATCGAATACAGGTTCGAAAACCAAAGGATACAGAAGAATAGTTACAATTTTTTGGGGATAGTTTTGTACACCGTAAGCGCGTCATTAATTTTTCGAGTTTCAATAATTTCGAGATTTTTTGTTACACGATCTTTCCATTGATCGTACAGCCAGTTGGTTTTTGGTTTTTCAACAATAAGTATGGTGAAGGTTGGCCGGGTTGTTGAGCGTTGTACATGTTTTTGTGGAATATAGGTGTATTCTCCGGCCGCATAACTAAACTCTGTCGGAAGTTGTTTCCCGTTTTGCTGACCCACGAGATAAAGGTATTGATAGGTGTAGTCGTAAATTTCTGGAACATACTGGTATGAAGCAAATGGTTTTCCTTCACTCATCTCATATGCGGTTTGAATCGCCTGCATTTTTGGACCAAGAAAAAAGACATCCGTTTTTTCGTATTGTTTTGCTCGATCTATACCCTGTTGCAAATGAACGACACTAAGTACTGCATAACTCACAAGAATGAATGATCGAGAATTTTTGGATACTGTTTGTAAACATTGTGAAAAAAGTATGATCCACACAGGAATAAGAGCGGTGAGATAGTAAGGTTTGATGGGGAGAACGAGATAGAAAAGAAAGCTTCCGACAATAAAAGTGAGTGAGGTGCGGACAAGAAAATTCTTTTTTCTTTTTACTATACTAATACCAATAAAAAGAAGAACGATCGTGGCAATCCATGCTTGGTCAAAAGACAATACACTGAGTTTTGCGTTATCAAACATATACTCAGTAACTTCTTTTACTCGCAATATGCCAGAGGAATTGGGTTGTATTTTTTGTGACTCAGAACAATATGTATGAATGTAACGGATCACTGAACGTGTTTGAAGAAAGTCGTGTCGTGTCTCAAAGAAAGCTTGTGGGAGCATAGGGAGAAGGAACGCGAAGAACGCGACGCACCAGTGTTTCCATGCGAATGGAATTTTTTCTTTGATGAGAACGAGAAAAACGAGCGGAAGAAAAACAACGGCATATGCGACTTGAAAATGGAACATGAGTGAAACAAAAAGACCAAGAAGTGCGGATAGCCACAAAGAAATCTTTTTTTGATGTTTCATAGAGGAAAGAAGTATAAATACAGCAATCATGGGGAAAGTAGTCATGTATGGTGTCCATGCAGTATTTTGTGTTCCGATGGCGCCAATTGATACGGCAAAAAGAAATCCTGTGGTTTTTCCAAAAACTCGAGTCAATACGAAGGTACTCAGTGCGACCAAGAATAACACCATCGCAACACTCGCAAATGGGTGAAATTGACCAAGAATGTTAAAAGGCAATGCGATGTAATACCACGCTGGCCCGTAGAATAATCCTTCCAAACTTGTCGTTGGTCCAAGGAGTGCTGGCTTATGATATTGGAACATCTCCAGCATAACCAATGAGTCTTTCGCGTTGTCATACATGAATGAGAAGCGATTATTTAAAATAGGAATGAGTCGAAGAAGAACCGCGTAGATTGCAAGCAGAATTCCCATATCTGAAAGCATATCATAGAGGAGGTGTTGGGTGGTAAAATGAAATGAAGATATGAAATGTGGAACGTATAGACACTACAAAGGGAAATATTATCAAGTCATCGAAGTTGCAAAGCACAGTGAAACTCTTGAAGAATACGTGACATATTATTGCCTTTATCCAAATGAAAACGGTCAGTTATGGATAAGACCAGTAAAAATGTTTATAGAACACATTGAGGTGGATGGAAAAAAAGTCCCTCGATTTGAATTTGTGAAGGAATAGAAGATATGCGGAGCAAAATATTGTTATTGGGTTCTAATGGATATCTGGGTGCCCGTATTTATCAAGATTTGCATATGACACTTGATATTGTGCCACAATATCACAGCTCACCATTTTGGGAAAATTCTATTCAATTAGATATTACAGATCCAATTGCGGTGGAAAAAACTGTTAAAGAATTAAAACCTGATTATATTGTCCATACAGCGAATAATGGAAGTGGAAGTTGGTGCGAATCACACCCAGAAGAGGCAAAGAATCTTAATGAAAAAGCCACATCATATATTGCGGACGTGGCAATGAAACATCAATCACATTTGATATATATTTCATCATTGGCAGTTCTGAATCCCAGGAATATATATGGTAAAACAAAAAAGAATTCGGAAGAAATTATTCAAAAATCTCATGGGAAATGGACAATTATTCGACCTTCTTATATCGTTGGAATGAGTCCTAATGTGACAAATGATAGGCCATTTAATAGGATTTTAAAGGCAATGTCTCAAGATAAACCAACATATTGGGATACATCATGGGAGTTTCAGCCAACATATATTGGTCATATTTCTCAGGTTGTTGAACGTATTGTGAGAAGAAACATCACGGGGAAAATTATTCCAATTTTTATAAAAGAGGTTGTAACACAATACAAGTTAGCAAAAGATATATTAAGCAACTTTAAAAAAGAAGTACAACCAAAAAATGATAATCTCGTCATTCCACTTAGTATAGAAAAACCAAGATTTTTTGAAGAATTAAATATAAAAGATATGAGTTACAAGGAAATGATTACAGTCATTACTCAGGAAATAAAGGCAATATGAATTCCAATATAAAATATCATCTCGCCGTCATTATCCTCAATTACTATGGTCTTCACGATACACTCGAGTGTTTACACTCGATTTTCCAGTCAAAAACAGCAAACTTTACATACGATGTTGTTATCGTAAATGAAGAAGACGATGATCGCAAAGAAAATCAAAGCAATGAAATAAAAAAAGCATATCCTAATGTCCATAGTATCGAGTCAAAAAATCTTGGATTTTCTGGGGCGAATAATCTTGGTGCCAAGTATGCGTTTGAGTCGCTTCACGCCGATGGAGTTATTTTTTTGAACAATGACACGCGCGTTGAGGAAAACTCTATTCAAAATATTGGAAAGTGGAGTATTCAACACCAAAATGAGATCTGTGTGGCTTCTCCCAAAATCTATTTTGAGAAAGGATATGAATTTCATAAAGAAACCTATAAGAAAGATGAAATAGGTAGGGTGATTTGGTATGCGGGGGGAAATATCGACAAGAAAAATGTGTTTGGTTGGCATCGTAATGTTGACGAGATAGACCGAGGACAATGTGATGATGAAGAAGAAACTGATTTTGCGACAGGTTGTTGTATGGTTGTCTCAAAGAAGACCTGGGAGGTCGTGGGATCGTGGAATACCTCCTATTTTATGTATCTTGAAGATTTGGAGTATTGTGAACGTGTGAGAAGGAAAAAGGGATCGGTATGGTATGTTCCGTCAGCAGTCATATGGCATAAAAATGCGGGATCAACAGGAGGAAGTGGATCACGGATGCATGCGTATTATCAGACGAGAAATCGGTTTATGTATGGTTTGCGTTACGCATCTTTTCGAACAAAACTCGCATTACTTCGTGAACTTTTCTCACTGTTGGGATCGAGGGATGTGACTTTGCGCTCTTCCGCCTTTGATGTTCTCATCCATAGATATGGGAAGCGTCAAGAGTTTCACGCAAAGAGAGGACGATGACTCGGTTTTTTCTTTTTTTCATACTCTTTTTCTTTTCATTTTTTCCGCAATATGTGCGCGCACAATCACAAGAAATCTCATCCGCACTTCTCATCATCAATCAGGTTCGAGGTGCATCGTGCTGTGATCCCGGATCTGTTGACGCTCTACGATTGCAGGTGGACTCGATAACCCAGCATCATTTGAAAGCCGCATTTGCGTTTCGATACGATGCGTTGCAAAACGAGGCAATGGTTTCACTGATACACCAGCAGTTGCCATCTCAGGAAATAGAAGCAGCGGCATTTTTAGAGATTATTCCGAGTTTAGCGGTCGATGCACACGTTCGTTATGAAGGCCCAGAAGATCGATGGTATAAAGCAAAAAATGCGTATTTATTGGGATATTCCGTGAAGGATCGAAAAGCTCTTATTGATACATACATGACTCAATACAAGAAGACGTTTGCCGTTTTTCCAAAGATAACGGTTGCATGGATGATCGACGCGTGGTCGCTCAACTACCTTTCCAGTCAGTATGGAGTAGAGGTGCACGAACTGACGCGCGAGCAATGGGGCACCGATAGTTATACCTTGTATGGTGGACCTTTCCAGGGTCCATACCTTCCAAGTACCCGATGGCCGCTTGTTCCATCACAGGGGAAAGACACACTTCCACTCGTGATGATTCGACAAACCATTCCTGATCCAGTACTGAACTATGGAGATACAACGAGCAGTACCACCTCCCAACCGAATGACTACACACTTGCTTCTCGTGGTTTTGAATACTTTGTCCATCTAGTCGACCAATCACTAGTGAAGGGGAACGGTGCCACGGTCATTGGTTTGGAAAACACAATGCCATCGGATGTCCAGCGAGAGTACATACGTCAATTAGCATATATCGAAAAAATTCTGAAAGAGCATTCGGATGTTTGGCAGCCCACGATCACAACATACGCAAAGGAAGTAAAACATCGATTACTAGCACAACCCTTTATACAATTTTCTGAAGGAGAGACAGAAAGTAATGGAGTAACACATCAGGCATTTTGGATATCGACACCATCATATCGAGCGCGACTGATTCGAACAGGACATCAGGTAAAACTCACCGATCTTCGTATCTATAGTTCAGCACTGGAAGATCCCTACGCCACGATGCCGGTGAGTACCCCAAATGCGTACTGGATCACGCCGTTTGTCTTGGATGGGTCTCGATTTAGAAATACTGAACAACCCGCATATCTCCCAACAAAACTGTGGGATAAGATATGGTGGAAAATGACGAAGAAAACGCCGGTACGAACAGAAAAAAACGCGATATTGAATGATCTTTATCAAGACACCGCGGCTTTGGTGTTTCCCATGGCGCAGAAAAATGGCAAGATCAAAAGTGTGCGAGATTCGAACTCGATCGCGTTGTCGTACGAAACAGAGAACAATAATGAAGTGAACATATTTTTTACGAATGACTATTTTGAGTTTGAAGGTCCCGAACTACCCAAACTGTCTGTGCTTAATGGAGATCTTCTCGAGATGATGAAGGATGGTTCAAAGATACTGCGTGAGCGAAAAACACAACGGGGAGTCACGTATTTTCCTGAGATAAAGAACATCCATGGAGGACAAGATGTTACCTACCGTCAGGCATATGCTCCAGAAGAACAAAGAAATCCGATCAGCATGCAACAGTCCACGATAAGACTTGATACGGCCTATGCAATGATGGGGAGAAACCCTATTCGTATCGTAATACATCTTAGAGACGATCAAAGACGATCCACAATGGCGCAACAGAATCCAATGATCAGATGCAAAAAAGAGATTTGTGGACAGATAACGATTCAGCAACCCGAAACATCGAAGGGAGAGTATTTTATTGATATTGATGGGAAGCAGGCGGGAAGTACAGCGGTAGATCTCATCATAGACAACGAAACCACGCATTTTCCTTCTATTCGATTTGTCACAAACTGCAAAAAATCTCCGCTTTCATGTCTGCGAGACCCGCGGGAATTATGGTGGAATCTCTATCTTGTTGTACAAGACCGTCTGCATGGGAGAAAATAACCTGTACAATGGAGAAAACGGGAAGGAGTCTATGTCAGAACAAAAGATTACCGCTGTTATCATCGCAAAAAATGAAGAATCCATGATTGCAAACTGCATAGACACAGTTCGATGGTGTCATGCTGTTGTTGTGATTGACAATGGGTCCGAAGACAGAACATCGCAGCTTGCAGAAAGACAAGGTGCCAACGTTGTTTCCGCACAAGGTCTTGGTCTTGCCGAGTTGCGGAATCTTGGATTAAAACAGGTTAAGACCTCGTGGGTGCTGTACATTGATGCCGATGAACGTGTAACCCCCACATTAAAGAAAGAAATTCAGCAGGTCATATCCAGCGTTGGAGCGCACTCCGCGTATAGAATACCAAGAAATAATATCCATTATGGAAAGTGGATGCAGCACGGTGGCTGGCAGTATGACAAACTTGTGCGGTTGTTTCAGACACAAGCAATAAAACAATGGGAGGGAGATGTCCATGAGCACGCAGAAATTACGGGATCAACTGCTGACCTTCATGAACCACTCGTACATCTCACACATCGAAACATGGTCGATGGACTAAAGAAATCGTACGAATGGACGGAAATAGAGGCTCGTCTGCTTTTCAATGCGCATCATCCTCAAATGAGTGCTCTACGCCTGCTGAAGGTTGTGATTTGGGACTTTCTCTATCGCATGATTGCATTGAAAGCATACAGGGACGGAACGCAAGGAGTTATCGAGGCGATGGTGCAGTCGATGAATAGATTTATGGTCTATGAACGTCTTTGGGAACTCCAACAGAACCCATCGCTGCGTGAAACGTATGAAAAGCTTGAAAAGGATATTGTCCGCGTATGGCAAAAAGAAAACGTATAGGGATCTATTCCCCATATATTCCCGAGCATTTTGGAGGCGGTGAGCGGTACATTTTTTCTGTCGCTGAGTGTGCGAGTATTCACCACGACGTTGTTATTCTCGTTCGCAGTGATATAGTGGAAAGAATTTTTTCTGCCATTCCCGACCAAGATGTTCTCCGAAAAAGATATGAACAAGCTTTTCATTTGAACCTTTCACGTGTTCATTTTAAGTTTACCTCTCTGGGAGTGCGATCTCATCCACTGCAAATCTTTCGAGAAACACTTCCCTATGACGTCATGTATTATCTCACCGACGGGAGCTTTTTTTTCTCTGGGGCGAGAAAAAATATTGTTCACATTCAATTCCCGTTTACCACACCCATTTGCGGAGTGGTAGAAAGATTAAAGTTGCATCAATGGAGCACTAGAAACGCAAACTCTATTTTTACAAAAAAAGTTGTTGAGCATGCATGGAAGGTTCCAATTCAATATGTGCATTACCCCTTTATTGATCACGAGATTTTTGTTCCAGCAAAAAAAGAACACATCATTCTTTCCGTTGGCCGTTTTTTTACGGGAGAAAAATCAGGATTACACTGTAAAAGACAAGATATCTTAGTTGAGACCTTTAAAACACTCATCGATATGAAGGTCGCACAGGGATGGAGACTCGTGCTTATTGGTACGGTAGATCCAGGAGAGGATAATCAAAAATATGCGCAGCAAGTGGCAGCGGCGGCGAAGGGGTATCCCATCAAGATACTCCATGACGCATCATTCGACGTTTTACGTCAATATTATTCGCACGCATCATTGTACTGGCATGCCGCTGGTTTCGGTATCGACTCGGGAAAAGAGCCAAAGAAGGTTGAGCACTTTGGGATCTCTATTGTTGAGGCTATGTCTTCCGGTGCAATACCTATTGTTATAGGCAAGGGGGGTACACCGGAGATTATTGATCACGGGATCCAAGGATTTCTTTGCGACACAGAGGATGATATCGTGAAGTACAGTCTGACATGTATGAATAATCATGTTTTGACGAACAAAATGCGCCAGGAGGCGCGGGAAAAGGCCATGCAGTTTAATAAGGATACTTTTCATAAGACACTTGAGGAGATGATTTGATGAACATCAGTGTCGTGATACCAAACTTCAATGGTCGAGACTTACTTGAGAAGCATTTGCCAAGTGTAATTTTAGCACTCGAGAAAAATGATGAGATTATCGTGGTTGACGACGCCTCTACCGATGACTCAATGAGTTACTTGAGCAAGAATTACCCTCGAGTGAAAATAGTGAAAAATAACGAGAACAAAAGGTACGCTGATACATGCAATAATGGGATAGAACAAGCAAAAAACGAATTTATATTGCTCCTAAATAATGATGTATCACCCAATGCAAACGTAAAAGCATACCTTCTTCCGCATTTTAAAGATATTGACATATTTGCTGTCGGATGTTTAGAACACGCACCTTCCGGTCAAATAAGCGGGAAGAGCACTGGTCGTTTTTCTCGAGGTATGTTTATGCATAATCGAGCACAAAATTTTCAACCCGGTAGGACCATGTGGGCTACTGGCGGTAGCATGATGGTGAGAAAATCGTATTGGCAGCTGATCGGTGGTATGGATAATCTCTACAGACCTGCATATTACGAAGATATTGATATCAGTTATCGCGCGTGGAAGCATGGATGGTTCGTACTCTTTGAGCCTAAAGCTTTCGTCGTACATGGACACGAATCAACAAACTCCACGGTTTTTGGAAAAGAGGTTATGGACGTGATGTCATACAAAAATAGCTTCCTTTTTTTGTGGAAGAATGTCACTGATCCGCAAATCTTTCTTTCACATCTTCTTTGGCTTCCCTATCATTTGATCGTTGGAGGATGGCGATCGCGAGGACGCATTATTTTAGGATTCTGCCAGGCATTACTTCAAATGCATGAAGTGGTTGAAAAACGAAAGAAAGTGTCACCACTGTGGTCTCTTTCCGATGGTGCTGTGATAAAAAAGGTACGCACATGATATATAAGACTTTGGTAAAGTATCGCGTCTTTTTCACGGTTCTTTTCATAGCTTTCATACTCCGCTTTTCATGGTTGGGTTCAATTCCGGTCGGACTCAGTTGGGACGAGGCTGCAATTGGATATAACGGGTTCGGCATTGCAACAGTGCACCGTGACGAATGGTTAAACAGAATGCCAATTACCTTCAAGTCTTTTGGAGACTACAAGGCAGCAGTTGCTATCTATGCGGATGCAGTATCGACATCGCTTCTCGGTCTCAATGGATTTGCAGTTCGATTCCCCATGGCAGTAGCAAGTTTGATTACGGTTGTTGCTACTTATGGTATCGCACGAAAAATGATGAAACAGGAGGTGTTCGCCTTGGTTGCCATGATAACTGTCGCGCTCTCACCACTCAATATTCACTTTGCTCGTATCGGATTTGAGTCTGGAATCGCGGTAAGTCTTGTATCAGTTGGAACTGCACTATTGTTGTATGCAGCAGACGTTCCATGGTTATATCTTTTGTCAGGAGTGAGCTTTGTCATGTCGTTGTACGCGTATCACAGCACAAAAATTGCTGTTCCCTTATTGCTTTTAGTCCTAGGAGTTTGGTGTTTTTCATCAATCAAAAAGCAGAAAGTTTGGGTATTCCTCGCCTGTATAGTGAGCGCATTACTCCTCTTTCCACTTGCAAAGGAAATGATATACGGGAAGGCGGTGGAGCGATTTTCTATGACATCAGCAATCTCGACGAAGAACAATCTCAAGTCTCCGGGGGAAATAGGACGTGTTATTACAAAGAACGTACTCACTCACCTTGACCCAGTGTTTCTCCTCTTTGGGAAGACGGATTCTTTGCGTCACGGAAATGGTACTTTCGGCATCCTCTCATATCTCGAATTCCTTTTTGTGATCAGTGGAATATTCTCCTTTTGGAAAAAGAAGGTATACAGGAAATATTCTTGGTTGTTCCTGTGCGTACTTATCGGCATTTTGCCTGCAACACTGAGCAATGAGGTACCAAACAGCAACAGAATACACGGCATTGTACCGTGGGTTCAGATTATTGCGGCATTTGGTTGGATGTTTTGGTATGAGTATTTTACGGAAAAAAAGAAAAAGATATTTGTATATATTTCGATAATACTCGTCGTGTTGCAGACAGTGATATATGGATATTGGTATGTACACATCTACACTATCGTGGCAGCAAAAGATTTTCAGTACGGATACGAACAGGCAATTCGGTACGCTCGGTCAAAAGAGAAGGATGTGGAGAAGGTACTTCTCACAAGCGCATACGGTCAACCATACATCTACATGGTGTTTTTCAAGCGACTCACCCCGATACAATACAATCAGGGTGCGTTGGCAAACTACGAAATTCGAGATATAAAATGGGATGAAGATAGGAACAGAAAAAGTCTGCTGCTTATCGGAACACCACAGGAAATTCCGGCCAATGCAGAACACATCGTGAAGGAAATCTACTACCCAGATGGGTCGGTGGTGTTCCGCATCGTGCAACTCTAGGAAAAAAGAGATGAGTACAATGGAAAAGAAAACAGAGAAAAGAGCTTGGATATATCGATGGGCTGTTGTTGGTATTGTTGTACTTGCGCTGTTTTTGCGACTGTATCGAGTGACAACGATTCCGCCTTCTCCATACTGGGAAGAAGCTGCATTGGGTTACGATGCGTACTCAATTCTAAAAACAGGGAAAGATTACCACGGGAATGCATTTCCGTTGCTCGCATTTCCCTCATTTGGCGACTATAAACCTTCTCTCTATTTTTACACGATAGTTCCTTTTATTCAGGTATTTGGCCTTGATGTTCTCGCGGTTCGCATGCCGTCGATACTTGCTGGAGTAGGGATTGTCATTGTCTTGTATTTTCTCGCAAAAGAATTATGGGATGAGCGCATTGGACTACTTGCGGTAATGTTCTATGCCGTACAACCCTGGAGCATACAGATATCAAGGGTTGGGTTTGAAACAAATCTCGCAACTTTTTTTATTGTGCTTGGTATATGGGCGATGGTCAGGGCAAGAAAACATCCGTGGTTTTTGCTTTTTGCTGCAGTGAGCATGGGATTATCTTTATATACATATCATTCTGCACGTATTGTTGCGCCGCTTTTAGGTATGGGAATCGGTTTTTTATGGTTCAAAGAGTACTGGAAAGATCGAAAGGCGTGCGTGGTTGCGTTCTGCACCGTGTGTGTTATGTTTGTCCCCATCTTGTGGAATGCGAGGTCTCCTATCATTGCACAACGTGCAACTGAAACGAGCATATTTTCCCTCCTCCAACCGATCGTTGAGAGTAATACACTACGGGATCAAGATGGTGGTGGAGTTATATCAAAACTTATGCATCATCGAGTCATTGTGTTTGGTCACCTTTTTGCCTCAAAATATTTCGCGCAATTTTCACCGGATTTTCTTTTTCTATACGGTGATGACAATATGCGGCACGGGACACAAGAATTTGGAGTACTTCATCATTGGGAGTTTTTTACATTACTTGTTGGATTGTACGTCATGATGGAAAAAAAGAAAAAGGAGT
The DNA here is from genome assembly GCA_016211945.1 of Minisyncoccota bacterium. Taxonomy (GTDB): domain Bacteria; phylum Patescibacteriota; class Microgenomatia; order UBA1400; family UBA12028; genus JACRHV01. The sequence continues at coordinate 116,818 of JACRHV010000004.1, read as the reverse complement.
ATTGGCTCATCCTAATGTGGATTGGCCTCGCAGGTATTCCGGCTGCATTGACAACGGTTTCGCCCCATACGCTACGTTTTCTTATCTCCTCACCGGCATTTGCCTTTCTGTCAGCGATTGGAGGAATAAGAATCTTTGAAGGAGTTTTACACATAAAGCACGTCATGTTAAAAGGTGTTCTTTTTTTTGTTTTAACAACTTGGATTCTTTTCGATCTCACGATGTACCTTCACTATTATTTCACTCATTACGCATCTGCATCGGCTCGCGACTGGCAGTTCGGGTATCGTGAGCTCATATCTGCATTGGAGAGAAACAAAAAACCCGACCAAAAAGTTTTTATCACGCGTGAACAGGGAAGGCCATCAATATATTACCTCTTTTTTACTGCGTATGATCCAAAAAAAGTGCAGGAACACGATCGTGTTGCGGTTAAGGATCAACAGGAATTACTCGAGGTCGGTTCGTACCGATTTGGTGTTGCCATTCCTTTGGACAAAGGAATGCTTGTCGCTTCAAGTCCGGGAAAACGACCGTCCACGAGCATATTGAAAACGTCCATTTACTTACCTAACGGTTCTGTAGTTTGGGATATTTGGGAGCAGAAATGAAGAATAACACAATACTTCTTCTCATCATTCTTGTCGTTGCTGCAGCACTGCGTCTCTATAAACTTGGGACTGTTCCCGCAAGCATGTATATTGATGAGGTTGCGATCGGTGTTGATGCAAAGTCGATCGCGCAAACGGGCCGCGATATTCACGGAAATGCGTGGTACCAGCCAATTTTTCCTTCCTATGGAGATTTTAAGCTTCCCGTCTACATTTGGTTAGCCAGTCTCACAGTAAAGTTTTTTGGTGCGACAGAATTTGCCGTTCGACTTCCATCAGCAATTGCGGGTGTAATTTCTGTGTATTGTGTATATCACCTCATATGCCTTCTCTTTTCGTCACACAAGAGAAAGGAAGTGATTGCGCTCTCAACGGCGTTTCTTTTGGCAATCACGCCATGGAGCCTTCTCTTTTCAAGAACAGGTTTTGAAGGGCATGTAGGACAAATGATGTTACTTGTTTCAGTGCTTTGTGCCTTCACGATACAAAAAAGGGCTTGGATGAGTGTTGTTGCTGGTTTGATGGGTGGAGTAGCGACGTACTCATACTTCAGCGTTCGCTTCGTTTTTCCTGTACTATTTATCGCGGTTTTTGTACTCACATTCAGAAAAAAAACATGGAGACAAAGTCTCTTCACTTTAATGTTGGGATTGTTCGTATTTTTCTTCACACTAATCCCTATGATCCGCTCACCCCATTATCGACCAATGGAAATACTCCGATACTCGACGAAAAACATTGTTTCAGATACATATCCAGTGATACGGTCAAATGAACTTCGTGATGCAGATAACAATACATTGTTTTCCCGAGTTATCCATCATCGATACTATTACGCGGGAAAAACATTGATGGGTCATGTTGGAGATCACCTTAACCCAGCCTATCTTTTTGTTACCGGTGATAAGAATTTACGGCATGGCACGGGAGTTGTTGGCATTCTGTATTTTTCATACATTCCATTTCTTGTTGTGGGTATCTATGTGTGTGCAAAGAGATATAGGAAAGTCGGAATTTTTCTGCTTTGTTGGTTTATTGTGGCGCTGCTTCCGGCATCAGTTCCGTACGATACGCCACACGCTCTCCGATCATTGAATGGATTAATCCCGCTCATTTCACTTGTTGGTTTTGGAGCGTACGAACTTTTCTTTTGGTTATACCAAAAACATTTATTTGTTTTTATAGCAGTGATAAGCGGTGGACTGTCATTAAACGCTATCTTCTTTATCCATGATTATTTTTCGCACTATCCACAACGATCAGCAGAAGCATGGTCTGCGAGTAGAAAAGCGATGGCAATATATGTACGAGATCACGAGAAAGAATACAAAAATATACGAGTTTTAGCAGATGAACGACTGTTTTTGTGGATTGTATTCTACGGAAATTACGACATGCGCATAATTCAACGCGCAGAGGAAAAAGGATATGCTAAAGTTGCGTTTGAAAAAGTTGGATTTGGATTTCCAATACAAAATGAATTCACAGTTCCGAACACCCTCATTATTGGGCAGATGGCCGACTTGAACGAATTTAGTAAACCAACACTCATTTCTTCTGAAGGAAATGAATCACTAGGATATACCGATACAAGAAAATGAAATATATACACAAATACACAACATGGATTCTTCTCATCATATGTTTTGTTGGTATTTTTCTGCGTCTTCTAGGATTTGGAATGATTCCCAGTTCTCTGAATCGTGATGAAGCGGCTTTGGGATACAACGCATATTCACTACTAAAAACGGGTATGGATGAGTGGGGAGTATCATGGCCGATCGTTTTTCGATCCTTTGGTGACTATAAATTGGCGGGATACATTTACTCACTCATCCCGTTTGTCTCAATCTTTGGGTTGAATCAATGGGTTGTTCGAGTACCCTCTTTGATCGCGGGCATTCTTCTCATCCTCATAAGTTATTTTCTTGTGTTACAGATCACGAAAGATAAGGTTTTTGGGCTTCTTACTGCTTTTTTCATCTCACTAACACCTTGGGCCATTCATTACAGTCACGTTGGTTTTGAAGCTAATCTTGCGTTGTTCTTTTTTGTTTTCTCACTTACTTTGGCGGGAGATAAGAGAGGAATTTGTATTGTACTTTCAACTGTTGCAATGATGCTTTCATTACTCACGTACAATGCGCCACTTGTATTACTTCCGGGAATTGTAGGTCTCCTCTTTTTTGCACAAAAACGCATCTATCTTCAACCTTTACTTTTTGTTGGTATTGGTATTCTTGTATTTGCACTTGTTTTTCCCGCGACAAAAGGAAAAGGGAATATCACGATCTTTTCTAATCAACAGCTCATGGAACAGTCAAGACAAGCTCGAGCAAATTCCGAAACATACTCAATACAAAGGGTGTTATCAAATCCATTATTTTTTGTTATCCCCACACTCACACGCAATTATTTTTCATCATATGATCCGCAATTTTTAGTGAAAGGTGGTGGAAGTAATCCTTGGCATCAACCACCGGGTTGGGGACATATGTCTTGGAGCTTGGTGCTGTTGTTTGCGATAGGCATAACTTTTGCATGGAAAATCTATCCGCAACACAAGCAGCGAGTATTGTTGTACGGATCTCTTCTCATCAGTCCCCTAGCCTCTGCCATCACAATCGACGCACCGCAAGCTACACGCATGCTCTTTTTTCTGTATATGTTTGTCATATTTGCGGCAATTGGAATGAGATGGCTTATCACATACAACAAGACTTTTGCTTTTCTCATGACATGCATACTTCTTATTGAAGTGTCGTTGTATATGCGTCTGTATCTTTGTGAATTTTCTACACATCCCCAAATTGAGTGGGGGGTGGGAACTCAACGTGCATTATTGGAAGTAGAGAAACAGAGATCACAAGATATGAACGTTGTAGTATATGGGGATACACACTACGCGTATATTTACCCGCTTTTTTATTTGGCAGTAAATCCTGATATTTTTAGATCGTCCGTTCAATATTATCCTCTCGACAACCTTGGGTTATCACAAGTAAAGTCTTTCGGACATTTTCGATTTTCAGCTCAAATTGATGCACAGAATAAGGAAAAATATACCGTAAAAATACTTGAGGATGTACGCGAGTGAGATACGGTACAATAAAGTATGCTTTCAGTCGCACTGGCTGTTTATAATGAAGAAAAAAATTTAGGCGAATGCTTGGAGTCTGTAAAAAACATTGCGGACGAGATTATCGTGGTCGACGGTGAAAGTACTGATAAAACTGCCGAGATAGCGCGGTTATACGGAGCAAAAGTTATCTCTGCAAAAAAAGTTGCAATGTTTCATATTAACAAACAAAAAGCGCTTGATGCGGCAAAAGGCGACTGGATCTTGCAGTTAGACGCAGATGAAAGAGTGAGTGAAGAACTCGCAGATCAGATAAAAAAAGTCATGCGTGGCGTGTCTATTAAAATGACCGGTAATAAAAAGAAGCTCCTTTTTGAGCGGCATCAACGCAGTATCGAGGAACGCGATGGAAAAATAGGAAGTGATTCCGGTGAGGTAACAGCATATTTTATTCCCCGATTAAATTTTTTTCTTGGAGGCTGGTTGAGGCATGGAGGTGTATACCCGGATGGTGTCATTCGTTTCGTAAAAAAAAATGCAACAGCTTGGCCATGTAAATATATTCACGAACAACCGAAAGTACATGGGAAGATTGCGTGGCTTTCTGCAGATCTTCTCCATTACGCAGACCCCACGTTTTCTCGGTATCTTATGCGCGCAAATCGATACACCTCACTCACAGCAGAACAGATGAGGAAGAATGACATCAAAACCACGTTGTGGGCGACCATCTATTACATGTGTATCAAACCCGTGCAGGTTTTTCTACAACTATACTTGCGACATAAAGGGATATTGGATGGCTTTCCAGGGTTCGTCTGGGCCCTTTTTTCAGGATTACACTATCCGCTTGCATATATGAAATATTGGGAAATGATCCATGCATAAATTACTCGCACTTTTTCCTTTACTTGGATGGTTTTATGTTTCAATTTTTGTTTTTGTGGTTTTTGAATATATGACAAAATACAGATTTCATCTCATAAGAAGAATATTCTATGGAACATTTGGACTCTACGCAGTCATACTTTCACTATTCAATCTTCAAGCAGAGGTGCAGTTATACGCGGAAACAAAGAAAACGCTTTTTGATCGATTTGAACAAAAAATATCATATGAATCAGGCACATATTACAACACCTATTATCGGGTGTTTCGACCGCTCGTTCATCGTGGACAAGTTGTGCATCTGTTGAATGTATCAGCTAGGGAGTATCACTATGCACGGATGTATCTCTTTCCTTCCTCTGTAGTCATAAGCGAAACATTGCCAAAGAGTCCTTCCCTCGCAGTTGTGAATACGTCTACCTACGCGAGTTTAAAACAGGTTCGCGTGCTTGGACAAAGTGGTGATAAATATCTTATTCAGACTGAGGTGGGAAAATGAGAGAAATCCTTATTCCAGTCCTACTCATCTGGATAAACTATCTGGGAGTTGGTTCATTCATTGCATATTTTATCGAGAAAGTTGAAAAAAAGATGGTCCAGGAGGTTCATCCTTTCCCATTTTGGTTTCTCTTGGGAGCGGTGGGAACAACCTTTGGACAGTTTCTTTTTTCACAAATTGGCGTTTCACTTTCACTATCCTTCTCTTTCTTTTTTATGCTCGGTGTACTTGGACTTTATTTAAGCAGAAAATGCTGGTGGCGTAGGCCAAACATTGATTGGAATGCTAAACATCTTTTCTTTTGGAGCATCATCATCGTGTTTTCATTATTCTTCTTTACACGTTCAGTTTCCCGCGTGATGTATACATGGGACTCAATTGCATTTTGGGTTCCCAAGATGTCGGCATTATGGTCGGAAAATATTGTGCGCGCGGAGGCGCTTGTTCCATTTAATCATCCTGAATACCCGTTACTCCTTCCACTTACAGGCGCGAATGCATTTCTATTAACCCAAGCACCAAATGAGGTTGCTGCAAAGGGAGCGTTGTTTGGGTTCACCATCGCATTGCTTTGGTCTATGGGGAGTTGGCTATACACAAAGATAGGAGGATGGAGGGCTATTTTTTGGATTGTACTTTTTATTTCACTCTTTATTTTTCGAGAACATGTTGGTGGTGAATATGTGGGAACAGCAGACATTCTTGTTGGTACGTATATGTGTGCGGGAGCAGTTGCTTTGCTATACAAACGACCATTACTTGCTCAGATTTTATGGTTTTCTCTACCTTGGGTGAAAAGTGAAGGATTGGTGTTTGCCGGTGTTACATCATTTATTTTGTTCATCTACTATCCACATTTACGATTGTGGATGACAATGGTTGGCACATTTCTTCTCCTACCTTGGAGGTTTTTTATACAGGCAATTCACGTTGATTCGAGTCAATATTTTAAATTTGGAGAGCTATACGCAAGACCGTGGGTTGAGTATGCGGTGTACAGCATTCACGCGTTTCGAGAGGAGTTTCGCAATCTCCAGAAATGGAATCTCCTATTTTTCTTCTTCATTACACTATCACTTACACGTTTCAGAGAGATATGTGCAGAAAAATCACTCCACATTATTTATGCAGGTCTCGCGATGCAGTTAGTGATGTACATGATCATATTTACCGTCGCACCAGAAGAGCAAGCGAGTTTTATTGCGGCGGCCGTTTCACGTCTTACTTTGCATCTTGCACCAACCGTTCTCATCATGTCATCATATCTGCATGCAAAGAAATACCAAAGCGCATAGTATCTCGGTCGTTCTTCCATGTCTTAATGAAGAGGAAACGCTTCAAGCTTCCATACAGAAAGCATTTGAAGGTATAAAGAAAACGGGCCTTTCCGGTGAAGTTGTGATTGCTGATAATGGTTCGCGCGATCATTCGGTCGAGATAGCAAAGAAAGCGGGAGCACGTATCGTCGAGGTAAAACAGCGCGGTTATGGAGCTGCTCTTATGAAGGGTTTTGAGAAAGCAAAGGGAGATATTCTCGTGATGGGAGATTCCGATGATACCTATGATTTTCGCGAGATTCCACTCCTCTATGCAAAATTCATTGAAGGATATGACTTAGTAAGTGGAAATAGATTAAAAGGAAATATTGATCCATTGGCAATGCCCTTCATTCATCGATATATCGGAGTTCCTGTCCTCACACTCATTCTCAATCTCTTTTTTTGGACGCATATTTGGGATGGACATTGTGGAATGCGGTTGTTGAGCAGAACAGCGTATGAAAAACTCCAGCTCAAGTCTTATGGTATGGAGTTTGCATCCGAGATGCTTATGCGCGCAAGTCAAGAAAAATTGAAGATGACCGAGGTTCCGATCTCGTACGGTCAACGACACAACAAGTCTTACTCGAAGCTCAACACATTTCGTGATGGATTTCGCCATCTTCTCTTGATTATCAAGTTTGCGTTACAATAGGCTTGTGAATATACGCATTGATATCTCACATCTCCACAAAGCTAACGCCTTTCGCGGGGTTGGGATTTACACAGATTTTCTCGTTCAACATCTCAAGAAAATATCTGGCATGCAGGTCCATCTGTATGCGGGTGGGAGGAAACACAAGATAGATGTTGTTCACTACCCTTATTTTGATCTTTTTTTTCACACACTCCCCCTACATAAAGAAGCGAAAACTGTTGTGACAATTCATGATGTCATCCCTTTGATTTTCCCACAGAGATATAAACCTGGAGTGAAAGGAATGATTCGATTTTTTCTTCAACTTATGAGTTTGCGTACAGTATCAGCAATCATCACAGACTCCGAATGTTCAAAGAAAGATATCATGAAGTACTTGGGGATGCCCAAAGAGAAAATTCATGTTGTGTACCTTGCTGGTAACCCAGGGATGAGAAGACAAGCTTCGGAGGTTGTACGTCGAGTTGCACTTCAATACAAACTTCCGCAAAAGTATGTGCTCTATGTTGGAGATATCAACTACAACAAAAACCTCCCACGATGTATCGAAGCGTTTTCAAAATTACCGGATGAATATTCGCTTGTGATGGTGGGTCGATCGCTAAAAAACATTGATATTCCAGAAGGCGCTGCGCTCCAAGAAGCAATACAGAAAAACAAGGTTGATTCGCGCGTACTCCTGTTAACAGAAGTACCAAAAGATCCTATAGCTGACCTCGCGGCAATTTTCACACAGGCATCGCTGTACATACAGCCTTCATTATATGAAGGCTTCGGCCTCTCGGTTCTGGACGCGTTGCAATGTGGGGTCCCTGTTGTTTCATCAAACACCTCTTCGTTGCCGGAAATAGGAGGCACTATTGTGGAGTATTGCAATCCCTACGACAGTGAAGATATGGCGAGAGCAATGATAAACGTGTTATCAAGAAAACAGTCGATGATAGGCAGAAAAGTGTTGGAAAAACACGCTGACCATTTCCGGTGGGAAAAAACAGCAGAAAAGACAGCGAAAATATACGAGAAAGTGGTGGAGAGATGATGCGCCGTATGGTACTGGTTTTTGGTGGAGTATCTCTCTTGATTATATTGCTTCGTCCACTTCTCTTTAACGCGGGTTTTCCGGAAACACATGATGGGGTGAACCATCTTGCGCGTATCGCAAACTACGCTGTGGCTGTAAAACAAGGTCAGTTTCCGCCACGGTGGGCTCCAACCTTTTGGGCAGGATACGGTTATCCTGTGTTTAACTATAATTATCCTTTGGCAAATATTCTCGCACTGCCATTCTTGGCGATAGGACTTTCAGTTGAGTGGACGATGAAGATTTTACTCAGTACTGCCATAGTGAGCTCTGTCATTGGTCTCTATGTTTGGTTCAGGCACCATGTGTCATCAATCTCAGCTGGCGTTGGCGTTGCAAGTTATCTTCTTGCCCCTTTTGTCTTTACAAACCTGTATGTTCGCGGGGCAGTAGGTGAAGTACTTGCGTATGCTATAGTGCCATGGATTTTCTATGCGATGCACAAATGGAAGAAAAGACAGTCAAAAGGAATGTTTTTCGTTCTTTTTTTCGGAGTGTTGTTTCTCGCACTTGCCCACAACATCATTGCAATGCTCATCATTCCGTGTGTTCTTATTTCCATATATTCACACGTATTGCACACAAAGAAATACGGCCTTTATTTTCCTATTTTGGCTGGATTGGCGGCCTCTTCATTTTTTTGGATTCCAGCACTAGTTGAAAAATCACTCGTTACCTTAGATCAGGTCAACCTTTCTCGAGCATACGCAGAACATGCTCCCACTTTTAGCCAAGTTCTTTCCTCCCCGTGGCAATGGGGATTCTCCTTTCCGGGACCGGTAGATACCCTATCTTTTTCGTTAGGAATAATATCTTTTTGTTCGCTTGTACTTTCCATTTGGTATTGCATCTATGCAAAAAGAAAAAAAGAATATATTGCATTAATTGTTGGAACGGTGTTCCTTCTTTTATTCATGTTGCCCATAAGTATGCCACTCTGGTCCGCTATTCCATTTATGCAGTACATCCAGTTTCCATGGAGATTACTGGGGCCATTGACAATAGTGTCGTCAATGCTTGTCGCGTACACATATGCACACGTGGGAAAAATATCTCGAACATTGCTTCTTCTTTGTCTTCTTTTCTCACTTATTCGAGTATCTCAAAGAAAAATTGATTCGTATATTCATCACGACGATCTGTACTACAAAACATTCGCGGAAACATCAACAACTGTAGACGAAAATCGTCCAAGAACATTAACGTATCAATCGGGAATGTTGAGCGATCAGCAACCGCATATACAGCAAGGCGAGATCCTTGAGAGAAAAATGTGGAATGGATCAGAGCATGTCTATACCGTAAAACTTGACAGAGATCAACGCATTACAGAACCAACGGCATATTTTGCAGGTTGGGAAACGAGGGTTGACGGGAAGAAAGTTCCATACACGTACAAAGACACCGAGGGATTACTGTCATTTTATGTTTCTGCTGGTACACACAATATTTCCACGCGATTTACACAATACACACCAGCGCGTATTGTTGGAAACAGCATCACGCTTTTCGCCTTTATTCTCGTAGGTTTTATCGCAGTACAATGGAAACGGTATGAACAAATTCTTCGTTAAGAAAGTGATATCAAACATTTGGTTCACCGCGGCACTCATGTTGATCGTGTGGAGAGTGCTTCTTGTTGTGTCTACATTGTTCGCGGACAAACTTATTCCTTTTTCCCCAAGTTACCCCTATTACGAATCAATGTTGGCGAACAGGGGTCCGTGGTGGCTCGTACGATGGGCAGGATTTGATGGCGTACATTACATCACGATCGCGACGAAAGGATATATTGGTACTGGACTTATTCAGGCTTTTTTTCCTTTGTACCCGGCAATGACGCAATTGTTTAATCTTTTTCATAATGTTGTGTATTCCGGTCTTTTGGTCTCGCATATTTTTACATATCTCATGCTTGTTTTTGCCGGAAAGTTGTTAGGGACTGAACGCAAGAAGTCTTCTTTTTTTGCACTCTGCCTTTCACTACTGATCTTTCCAACATCCTTTTTCTTCGGGGCAATGTACACAGAATCATTGTTTCTTTTTTTGGTATTTTCTTCGTTCTACGCTATCCGTTTGCGCCGATGGGATGTCGCAATCTTGTGCTCTTTTTTTGCGACAGCAACACGAATTACAGGAGTTTTCCTCGTACTTGCACTCTTGGTTGAGATGTATCAAGAGTTTCGATCTACAAAGAAAACACACACATCAAGGTTCTTTCGTCTTATTGGTGTCGTGTGCATTGGATTAGGCGGGCTTTTCCTCTACATGGCATTTTTGGCGTGGAAGTTTCATGATCCACTATACTTCTTGCATGTACAGGCAGAGTTTGGTGGCGGTCGGCAGGAGTCTTTTGTGCCGTTGCTACAAGTGCTTTATAGGTATATGCGAATCTTTTTGTCCTTTTTTATCCTTGGAGAGAATGGATGGCCGATTTGGTCTTGGTCGTACTATGCCTATCTTCAAGAACTGGTTTTTACCAGTAGTGTTGGGATTGTGTTAGCAATCGCAACGGTCAAAAAAGGTATGGTTCGTCTCTCCTACCTCATCTATTCTTGGGGTGCATATATTCTCCCCACGCTTACGGGGACACTCCAAAGTATGCCTCGGTATATCATGATTATCTTTCCCCTATTTTTTCTCATGGAACGTATGTATCACAACAATAGAAGATTTTTTTATTTCTTGTGTGTCGTCCAACTCATATTCCTCATCATCAATACAATGCTCTTTGTCCAAGGTCTTTGGGTTGCATAGATCTCTTCTTTTTCAATGGTGAAACAGATATACTACGCGGTATATGAAGATTCTTGTTACCGGTGGCTCTGGGTTTCTTGGGAAGCATCTTTGCAGGGCATTAGTGGCAGCAAGACATATCGTCACAAACATCGACAAAAAACCTTGTACATTGCAAGGAGTTCAGACGGTTGTGGGTGATGTTATGGACGAGATGCTTGTGGATCAGACCATGCCTGGACATGATGCAGTATTTCACCTTGCGAGCTACATAGAAGCTGGAGAGTCTGTGGAGCAGCCAAGAAAGTACACGGAAAATAATATACTCGGAACCCTTGTTGTACTGGAATCGATGCGAAAACATGAGGTAAAGAAGTTCTTATTTTCAAGTAGTGCTGCTATCTATGGCGAACCGCTTCGTACTCCCATTCAAGAAAATGATCGAACATTGCCAATTAATCCGTATGGCATGACAAAACTTGCAATGGAAGGACTTGTCTCTTCGTACGCATACGCATTTGGATTTACAGGAGTTGCGTTGCGGTATTTTAATTTGTATGGACCGGAGGAAGATCACGAGCCTGAAACACATGCAATTCCACGTTTCGCGCGTCAAATTATGCACAGTGACGAGGTAACGGTATGGGGCGATGGGAGCAATAAAAGGGATTATGTGTACGTTGAAGATGTCGTTCGTGCCCATCTTCTCGCCCTTTCTCTTCCCCAAGGATATCACTACATGAATTTATCTGGAAAGAATGCAACATCGGTACTCGAAATTATTCAAATACTTGAAAAACTCATTGGAAAACCTGCAAAAGTTACGCATTTTGATGCACGACCTGGTGATCCGAGTGAACTTTTCGCAGACGCGTCAAAAGCAAAGAAAGTGTTGGGCTGGGAACCGCAGGTTGAGTTGGAAGAGGGACTCCACAAAACTATTCAGTGGATTATGAAAGCATAATGAGCGCACTGTCTTTACAAGAAACACGTTTTTCTATTACATATGGTGGGACTCTTGTCGCTGTTATTGTGCGAAAAGATCACCCCGTCGATAATGTTGAGTTTGTTGGAAGCGAGGAGCAGCCGCTCCAGCTCGGATTCCATGAAAAAAAAGCAGGAGTAGTGCTTTTCCCACACCTTCATTCCGGCGATCCGAGGACAATCACTGCGATTCAAGAAGTGCTGTATATTGTAAAAGGCAAGATAAGAATAACGTACTACACTCTGGATGGAAAAAAGATTGATTCTGTTGATCTTTTTGAGGGTGACACCGTCTTGCAGGTTGGTATGGCGCATGGAATTGAGATCATCGAGGATGCGCGCGTTATTGAGGTAAAACAAGGTCCGTATCATGGAACGACGAACGTAAAGGTTCAAGTACAATAGGCGTATGGCGAATATACAACCAACAATCCGCGTAAACGAGCCAGTCATTTATCCCGAGGCGAGGACGTATGTGTTGGACTGTCTGGACACAGGATGGATTTCATCTTCCGGAAAGTATGTCAAGCGTTTTGAGGAAGAGTTCGCTCGGTTTTTGGATGTAGAACACGCCGTTTCTGTGACAAATGGGACAGAAGCATTACATCTCGCGCTGGCAACACTAGGAATTGGCGCCGGCGATGAGATTATCATACCCGACCTTACCATTATTTCATGCGCGTTTGCCGCACTTTACGTTGGTGCAAAGCCGGTGCTTGTCGATGTTGATTTAAAAACGGGAAATATTGATCCATTGAAGATCGAAAAATGTATCACACCAAGAACAAAGGCGATCATGGTAGTGCATCTGTACGGGCAAGCGGCTGATATGGATCCCATCATGAAAATCGCACGAAAACACAACCTTAGGGTAATCGAGGATGCCGCTGAGGCGCATGGTGCAACGTACAAAGGGAAAAAGGTTGGTAGCATCGGCGATATTGGGTGTTTTAGTTTTTATGGAAATAAGATTATTACAACGGGTGAAGGTGGAATGATACTGATGCATGATGATGTTTTATACGAAAAAGCGTCACTTCTTATGAATCTGTCACATAAGCACGGAAGACGGTTTTACCATGAGGAACTGGGTTTTAACATGCGCATGACGAATATGCAGGCTGCATTGGGATGCGCGGGTCTTCTCCATGTGAAGGAAAGTATAGAGAAAAAAATCTGGATGGCACAACACTATCGTGAATTATTGTCAGACATACCATGGATTGAGCTTCCCCAAATGATGCCTTATGCAGAAAGCGTGTTCTGGATGTACACCATTCTTCTCAAGTCAAATGCCCCGATCAAACGGGCAGAGTGTATGAATTTGCTGCAGGCACTTGGAGTAGAAACGCGTACATATTTTTACCCACTCCATCTCCAGCCTGTTTTAGTGAGAAGATTTTCATACGATCAATCAATGTACCCAATTTCTACAGACTTATCAGAACGAGGGCTTTATCTTCCATCTGGACTAGCGCTGACTGAAGAACAGATTCGTGCGGTTTCCGAGAAAATGCATTCCATAGCAAATGCAAAAAAAACTTGATACACTGCTGATATGTTCATTTATGTTGTCATTCCGGGATACAACGAAGAGAAGTATTTGGGGGCTGTATTAAAGAAAGTGAAACAATACAGCTCGAATATTGTCTATGTTGACGATGGTTCTCGAGACAAATCTGCGCAGATTGCACGACGATATACAGATCACGTTCTTGTACACGAGTCGAACCTTGGCAAGGGGGCGGCGTTGCGCACAGCGTGCGACTACGTTTTTCATACAATAAAGGCAGACGCGGTAGTTTTTATGGATGCAGACGATCAGCATGACGTAGCAGAACTTCCTAAATTCTTTGATGCATTAAAGCAGGGAAATCAAGTAGTGTTTGGTGTGAGAAAATTCAGCCCGACAACACCAATGATGAAGTTCCTTGGAAACAGACTTGCCTCAGTATTGCTTAATGTATTATTTGGACGATATATTCCAGACATTCCGTCGGGATACAAAGCAATGTCAAAAAAAGCGTATGCCAAGCTCCAATGGAACTCGGCGGGGTATGAGGTTGAGACCGAGATTGCAGTACGTGTGGCGAAGTTGAGGATGCCGTTCTCGATCATCGAGATTGATGCGATTTATCATGATGCAGAAAAGGGAATGACCGCGATTGATGCGGCGCATATCGCGCGATGTCTCTTTCAATGGAGGGTGGGGCTATGATTCCATTGCAGGTAATTTCTGTTATTTTTGCCTTCTTTATGATGTATGTCGTTCGTATTCATCATAAAAAACAACATCTTGATGCCCTTGAGTTTTGGTGTTGGATAAGCCTGTGGACAGCATTCGGATTAACCGCACTGTTTCCACAGACATTTCAAGGTATAACAGAGACACTGCATATCTCCCGAGTATTTGATCTACTCGTTATTGTTGCACTGATGATCGTTGTTTTTTTCACTTTTCAGAATCGCATGTACTTCAAGCGACTGGAGAAAAAATTAGAACACATGATTAGGGAAAGAGCGATGTATGCCAACAAACGTAAAATCTCCAACCATTAGTATCATCACACCAAGTTACAACCAAGCATCGTTTCTCCCACAAACAATTGAGAGTGTCGTACAACAAGATTACCCACGAGTTGAATATATTGTTATGGACGGCGGATCAACCGATGGTTCTGTAAACATTTTAAGATCATACGGAAAAAGAGTATTGTGGGAAAGTACGAGGGACAAGGGACAAGCCGATGCCATTAATAAAGGAATTGAACGATCGCACGGCGACATTATCGGGTATTTGAACTCAGATGATTATTACCTCCCTGGCACATTGCAAAAAGTTGCGGCTTTTTTTGCAGATAATCCTAAAGCTATGTGGGTGACGGGAGATTATTTTATCGTAAATGGACGAGGGAAAAGAATACATGAATATGTTCGTTGGTATAAGAAGATGTTACGGAAAGTACCAACGTTCTTTACTCTAGGTATTGCAAATAGCATTGCACAACCAAGTACGTTTTGGCGACGTGGTGCGATGAGAGAGATTGGAATATTCGATGTGTCGCTGCACTATTGCATGGATTATGATTTTTGGTTGAGATTGATACAAAAATATCCTTTATATGTCATGCCTGAAGCTTTATCCGTTTTTCGTATTCATCAACAATCAAAGGGCAGATCTCAGTTTGTGAATCAATTTGAAGAAGAGGTTATGGTGTTGAAGAGATACACAACAAATCCTATCTTATTAGAATTGCATAAACTTCACGCCAAGTTTATTGTTCGTGCGTACTTAATAATAAAATAAGAACCTGTTCTTCCACGTATATTCTTGATACAATTCATATTATGAAGGAGCTTTTGTTGAAAAATAAGATTATTGTAGTCACTGGTGGAAACGGGTTTTTAGGAAAGCACCTAGTTGCAGAGTTAAAGAAAGAAGAAGTTAAAGAGATTATTATTCCATCATCAAAAGACTATGATTTGCGTAGGCCTGATGTTTGTGCTCGCCTTTTTAAAAATACAGATGTTGTTATTCATCTTGCGGCAAATGTTGGAGGAATTGGATATAACCAAGAACATCCTGCGGAGCTCTTTTACGATAATATTTTGATGGGTGTACATGCTATGCATGAAGCTTGGAAAGCGGGAGTGCAGAAATTTGTTGCTCTGGGTACAATCTGTGCATATCCAAAATTTACTCCAGTACCATTTAAAGAAAAAGATATTTGGAATGGATATCCAGAAGAAACAAATGCACCATATGGTTTGGCGAAAAAAATGTTACTTGTTCAATCTGCTGCATATCGAAAGCAGTATGGATTTAATGCTATTTTTCTATTACCAACAAATCTCTATGGTCCTGGAGACAAGTTTGATCCCAAAGTTTCACATGTAATTCCAGCTTTGATAAAAAAATTCTGTGACGCAAAATCTACAAATGTTTCTGAGGTGGATATATGGGGGACTGGTACGCCAACTCGTGAATTCTTATATGTTGAGGATGCAGCAAAAGGAATAGTTCTAGCTACAAAAAAATATAATAAAGCAAATCCAGTTAACTTAGGTTCAAATCTTGAGATTAGTATTGGAGAACTTGCCCGACTTATAGCAAAACTTGTTGATTTTCAAGGTGAAATTATATTCGATCATACAAAACCAGATGGGCAACCAAAGAGGAAAATTGATAGTCGATTAGCAGAACGAGAATTTGGTTTTAAATCTACAGTAGATTTTAATGTGGGGTTAAAAAAGACAATAGAGTGGTATATGGGTATCAAGAATGCACAATGAAACGTATCGGAATTAACCTTCTTTATCTTGTGCCTGGTCAAGTCGGTGGCACAGAGCGTTATGCTCGACTTTTTATTCAAGAATTAGAAAGAATAGATCAGAAAAATCAATATATTCTTTTTTGTAATAAAGAGAATTATTTTTCATTCGTGGTCACTAGTAAGAACGTTAAAAAAGTGTTATGTCCGATCTTAGCCACACATAGAATTTTAAGAATATTTTATGAACAATTTATTTTTCCATTGATCATAGTTTGGAATAGGTGCAATATTATTCACTCATTTGGATATATAGGACCCATTTTCACTTTAGCAAAAAGAATAATTACGGTTCATGATACAAATTGGTTAGACTTTCCTCAAGACTTTACAAAAACAACCTGGATTGTACAATGCATTCTTTCATTTTTTTCGATAAATACAGCACATCTTATTTTGACAGATTCTTCATTTAGTTATCAAAGGATTTGTCATTATTTTCCTCAATTCAAAAATAAAATTGTAATTATTGAACCTTGGATCTCACCATTATTTATTCGCTTGTTAATGAAAAATAGCAAGAATGGAATACGTCAAAAGGATTACATAATATGCGTAAGTGCTATGTACCCACATAAACGGATACCATATCTCATTGAGCTGTACAACAAATGGGATATGAAAAAGAAATATTCGCTTATATTAATAGGAAAGAATGGAAAAGATGAAGAAAAAGTAAAAAACTTGGTTCAATCTTCCTCTGGCATTTTTTGGAGAAAAAATATTTCAGATGAAGAGTTATTTTCTTTATATTTTGAGGCTTCTGCTGCGGTTTTTCCAAGCGTGTATGAAGGATATGGATATCCTGTGTATGAATCGATTGCATCAGGGTTACCGACTGCAGTTGGTAAAAGATCGTTGTACAACGATAGTATAAGTATGAAATTAGCTGAATTAACAGGATTAATTGCAATTGATTGTAAGACATTAACAAAACTCGTACAGACAAATAAAATGAAGATCCAATCAAGAGTAGTAACATCGGGAAAAAAGCTAATACAAATATATGGGAAAATATAATGCAAAGTAAACTTGAAAAATTCGTTATCATTGTATTGCAATGGATATTGCTCACGTATATTGGATCGATATTCTTATCACTTTTTCACCTTTTTTCAAGATTTCCTTTGATTTTACTTCAATTTTTTTTAGCATCTTTTTTTTGGAAAAAGATTTGGAATATTTTTTCTCTCCACATGAAATCTTTCATTTCTATCCTCTTTTCAATAACACTGATACTTCTTTTCATTCAGGGTTTTTGGAGTTCAGCAAATACAACAGATGGAATGACATACCACCTTCCAAGAGCAAGATATTGGTTACAAGAGAAAAGTGTGTTTCAACAATCTATCTATACTTCTCACGACTATATGGGACAATTACCAGAGATACTTTTTGCAGTAATTATTGGCACAACTACATCAGATAGACTTGTATTTATTTCGCAATTTTCCTCGTATGTCTTATTTTTGATAGTTCTGTATATGTGGTCCTTCTTATTTGAGCAAAAAGATTCAATACGAAGAGAATTACTTTACATAGTTGGTCTTATGCCAATGGCTGTATTGCAGGCAAATTCAGTGCAAACAGATTTACTTTCAACCTTTCTTTTCTTAACAAGTGTATATTTTCTTTTAAAATTAGACTCAATATTAAAGTGGAAATATCTTTGTTACGCTACAATTGCAGGCTCATTGAGCGTACTGTGTAAAGATTCTCTTGGTGTATTTTTACTCCCATTTATACTATGGAAGAGCACTTTCTTCCTTAAGAAGGAATATTTTTTTCAGATAATAGGCTGCCTTTTAATTAGCATCTTTATTGTTTCTCCACTTCTTTTCCAGCGTTTTTATCTTTTCCATTCCCTTTTTCCTATATCTGAGGAATTTATAGAAGTGCCATTTTTAAATAGTAGAATTGAAATAAATGTTGTCTTATCAAATGTTATTCGTAATCTATTTTTTCAAATACCAATCCCATTTTTCTCATCACAAATGACATCATTTGTTGCAGGCTTACATACCATATTGGGTATAAATATGAATGACCCTGGAACTACTTGGCCAAATACAGAGTTTATGGTGAAAAGTATTCTGTTTCCACATGAAGATCTTGTTGGTAACCCTTTTCAAATATTACTCAGCATAGTAGCGGGGTTTTTAATATGCGCCTCTCTACTTAGAAGAGAGCGTCAAAAGTTAGAAACAAAAGTATATTTATGTAGTGTTTCTTCGTTTATTTTATTTTCAGCACTTTTTCGTTGGCAACCATGGCATTCTAGATTATTACTACCGATTCTAGTAGTGATGACAATAAGTGCCATTTTGGTTTTATCTCGATACAAAAGGATGCTTAAAATTATTTCATTTTTCTCTGTGCTATTAGCTTTTATTCTTATTTTTACCAATAGTTTAAAGCCATATATCTCATATTCTTTTGTAGAAGATCAACTACATTATTTTTCTAAAAATCACATACGAGTCCCTTTACCTTTTTGGTCTGTATTAAGAGCAGACCAATATTACACAGTATATCCAGAATGGAAAACATCATACAGAAATATTGCTATGTATTTAGAAAAACAGCATGCTCAGTCGGTTTATATTAATATTGAGAGTGGATTTATCTATCCTTTTTGGATTGAACTTGATAGATTTGAGAACAAAACGCGAATTGTTGCTTCGTATGAAAAAGCAGAGTACAAGATAATAAGTTCAGACTACAACAATGCAGATGCGCTACTGTGCGAAAGTCTTGATAATCAAAAGTTTCTTTGTGTATATAAGTAGAGAATAAAGGGTATGAAGAAGACGAGAATATCGATAATAACGCCTAGTTTTAACCAAGGGAAGTATATAGAGAAGACTTTTCAAAGTATTCTTAACCAACATCTATCACCTGGAGATTTACAGTACATTCTAGTTGATGCTATTTCGACAGATGAAACGTCTTCACTTGTTCATAAATACAAACCACTTTTTAAGAAAAGTGGAATTGATTTTGTATACATTTGTGAAAAAGACGATGGACAGTCAGATGCCTTAAATAAAGGTTTTCTACTCGCAAATGCAGAGATTGTGGGATATGTCAATTCGGACGATTTTCTTGAGCCATACGCACTCAAGCGAGTGTTGCAATATTTTCGATCCCACACAGATGTTTTATGGGCATTTGGCGGATGGAATGTAGTAAATGAAGGTGAAAACTTATATAAATCATTCCAGCATTTGCGCTTCTCATCCTTCTTATTTCGTTCATACGCGTTCAATATTGGACAACCATCATGTTTTTATAAGCGAGCCCTCCTAAAAAAGGTTGGGTATCTTCGGAAAGATCTTCATCTTGCTATGGACTATGACCTTTGGCTTCGTTTTCTCGAGTACACTGAACCGGGGATCATTCCACATACACTTTCTAATCTACGGTATTACTCTGGGGCAAAAAGTGCAAAATTTACGTTACATCATCACAATCAAGCATTTTTTGTTGCTTTGAAATATTGTGGAAATAACGTGTTTCTTTTTATTCATCTCATTTTTCGCTATATCGCTGGTTTGATTATGATTTCAATTGGAAAAAATATCTCACAGAAAATTGCTGTTTTTATGAAAAAATAACAGTCATGTCTTTGGCATATTTGTCCCAAGATATATTTTTTTGTACAAACTGAAATCCTTCTTTTGCTAGAGATTTACGAAGAGTTGTCGATCGTAGAAGTAATAACAATTTTTCAGCAAGATCGAGTGGTTTTTTTGGTTGAATAAGTAAAACATTTTGTCCATCTTTAAGCACTTCATGTGCTCCAGCAGTTTTACTTACTATACATGCACAACCATGAAGCATTGCTTCGAAAACAGACAATCCCCAAGTTTGATTATGATTAGGGAACACAAAAATATCTGCGCGTTCATATTGTTCATTAAGTTCAGATTCAGAAACTTTTCCAAGAAATGTAATATATTTTTCAAGTCGATATTTTGAAACACTGAAACGTATTTCATGGTAATATCCAAGATCTGAAATTGGATCACCAATAATATACACGTGAAATTGAGGATGATTTTTTCTTAACACAATAATTTTAATCGCCTCAATGAGGTCTTCATATCTCCTATGTCGAAAAAAAATATTTGTTGACATTATACGTAAAACTTGATTTTTTTTGTTTCTGAAAGAAAACTTGTTTGTTGTGCATAGAGCTACACCACTACGTACGATGTGCGCTTCACGACTGTAGTATTTACAGACAATAGACTTGTTTCTTTCATCCAACACAATGATTCTATCAATAGACCGAAGAAGTTTATTTATATATCTTGATTCAAGATAAGCTAAGATTGAAATCAATGATGTTTTTGCATACACTGATGCATCCTTTTCTTTCGTATCAATAAATGATGAAGGATCATTCATCATCCAGATGTTTTTTGATCTTGGAAAATATTTGGCGAGTTGAATAACTCCGTTGTCATGATAGTTGACAACATCAAATTGTTTAAATGAATTTCTTTCTAAAAGCTTTTCTTTAATTGCACTTGTATGAATATGAGCAACGAACATATTGTAAAAAAACCCAAAGATTCGAACAAAAATGGATGCGGACGGATTATAAAAGAACTGAGACATTGAAATAGAATCGGCACAATAGATCTTTAAAGATTTTGTTAACTCTGGATAACAATGTAATTTACTAAATGCATACGTTACTAGTTCGACGTCATGACCAAGTCTCTGAAGAGAATTTGCAAGTTCTAAAGCTTGCCGAACAGATCCTCCATTGGTTACGATTTGCCAAATAACGATTGCAATACGCATAAGATTTATATCGAAGATAATGTAGAAATAATATATTTAATCTCTTTTTGAGATAATTCAGGGTTATTGGCAAAATAAAACCCGTTTTTATGAATAAGTCTAGAGTTGGGGAGATAAAAGGTTTTCGTAATATATTTTTTGAAAAAAGGTTGATCAGACATAACACCACCAACAATAGGACGAATTTCAATACCCTTTTTTTTACATAATTGAATGCATTTTTTCTTAGTAACTTCCGCCTTACAAATGATTGGCATAGCAAAATTTGAAGTGCAATTCATTTTAATATTTAAGGGGTAAAATTTTGCAGAATTTTTTAGCAAAGTAAGGAATGCATTGAAATTTGATTCACGAGACTTTATTGTTTTGTGTAGAAATGCAAGCTGATGAAGACCTAAGAAACCAGTAATTTCAGTGGGTCGTAAGTTATACGCAAGATCAAAAAAAGTATATTTAGCTTCAAAATCTGAAATGTTATGTTTTAATCTCAGAAACTTTTGTTCTTTTTTTGATAGATGTCTGTCCCATCCGTGAGATCTCACCATGCGAAGCTCTCGATTCAAATCTTTATCGTTTGTACACACTGCACCACCTTCTATGGCTGACATATGATGACCAACAAAAAATGAAAATGTGGATGCTAATCCAAAATTACCAAGCATTATATTATTGGAAATGCTCCCAAGTGATTCGCAGTTATCTTCAAGAAGTAGAATGTTTTTCTCTTGGCAGAAATTTTTTATACCCAGAATATCATCTGATAGTCCAAGTAAATTAGTAAGAAAGAGGCATTGGAAAGGATTTTTATTATACGAGTCTTCTAACGTTTTTGGTGAAACGTTCAGAGATTCAACTTCAACATCAATTGGAATTGGTTCTAGTCCCAACTGCATTAGTGGCATCACATTTGTAGCCCAGGTAATACCAGAAAATCCAATTTTTGAACCCTTTCCAATTACTCCAAGATTCAATAGTGCCTGAATGAGAGCTAAATTTGCCGAACTACCCGTATTGAATAGGACACAAAATTTTCTTTTTTGCCAGATTGCAAATCTTTTTTCGAATTCATCACATTTTTTTCCAATGCTAAGTTGTTCTGATTTCAAAATAAAAGCACATAATGCCTTTTTTGTTTGTAGCTCATGAAAGAAAGTGGATTTAATAAGTTTAATCATTGACTAATATTCCGCGTAAGTACAAAAAAACTTCTTGTATAGTTACTATTTTTACTATTAATAGTATACAACAATACAAAATACCCAAGCAAAAAATATTGATATACCATGGAAATGGAAGCATAAGTGTTATGAGTGTTGCAATAAAAATGGAGAAAAATAGTTTTAAAAATATCTTGATTGGAATTTTAATCTGAACTTTATGGTACAAAAAAATTAATGATAAAAGTTCACACAAAAGTGTTGCTAATGCCGATCCAAGTATGCCAATCTTCGGAATTAGTAGAATGTTAAACACAATGTTGGTTACTGTAAGTAATACCAGCACCTTCACATAGTAAGTCTCCTGTTTATTTGCGACCATAAAATGGGTAAGTGGGTATGTGAGGAATAATAGTACTGAACTTAAGCCAAGTACTCGTAAGATTTGAATAGAACTATTAAATTCTGGACCAAAGATTAATGGAATAATATTTGGAGCAAAAAGTAAACAAACTGATGCAATATATAGCGCTGGAATTGCCAATACTATCATCATGTTATGAAATAGAAGAGTTAATTTCTTTTTTTCCTTGTCATGATAGAGTTTTACAATTAATGGCATTGTTGCAGTAGTAAGAATTCCAGGTATAAGAGCTCCTCCATCTAGGAGTCTGTATGCGGCCATATATATGGCAACGTCCTGCATACCGAGGAGGTACCGAATCATAAGTGTATCGATGCGGAAATACAAAGTAGAAAATATCCCAATCATAAAGAGTGGTATGGAAAGATGAATGATATTACGAATTCCCTTAAAGGAAAAAGATAATGATCGAACATTTTTATTTAAAACATAGCACAAAAGAATTGAGGTCAATCGTCCAAATATGAATCCTAAAAATACTTTTCGTAAAGGATAATGCAAAATGAGCAATAAGATGCCTAAACCTAATGATATGCACCTTTCTAAACCATCGATAATAAATGTTTTGTGATATTTATTTTGAGATGAAAAGAAAAGTCGTGTTGGTTGTACAAAAATGTCAAGTAAAAAATAAATGTAGGCTAGTAAAAATTCTAAGCTTACAAATCGATCAATGAAAAAAACATAAAAGAAAAGAAAAAAACTAATTGGTATAGCAATACCGACTCTACCGACTAAATATGAACTTATATCCTGATTTATTTTCGAAATATCGGTGCTCCATTTTCTCCAAAAATAAGTGGGTATCCCCAGTTCAAGAAAAAGTGTGGAAATTGAAAGGATGGATATGATGTAATTGAATGTACCAAACTCAAACTGAGAAATTGTTCTAGCTAAAATAATGTTGAATAATAAACCTAAACCACTTGCTAAAAATTGGTATAACGTTTGCCAAGATATATTCTTAAGTATTGAATTGTGCATGTAAGTTTAAAAACTAAATATATCTTGATAAATATTGTGTTATACGTTCACATTATACATCTCAAATAGCACTTTTGTTACTTATCGCTTATTTCATATAACTTGATTTTCCCCGTGGCTCTGCCGCGGGGAAAATCATTGAGCTGAGAATTAGATATTAAGTATGATAAATCAAGTGTTTCTTATGTTAATAAATTCGTGTACAGTATGAATTTACTAGTCTACTTATTGAAGAGTGTCATACGCAGATCTTATGAAAACACAAACAATACTTTTACTTCTTCCTCACCTTGATCTTGGTGGAGGAGCAAGAAGAATTAAATCGTATTGCGATTACCTGGACAGATCAAAATTTAGAGTAGTAATTGCGGTTATGTCTGAGTCTGTTGTTCGAAATATTGACGAGGTTATAAGAAGAAAAACACCAAGAATAGTCACTTCTGATCTAGAACAAATTGCATTATTTGCCAAAAGGCAAAAAGTAACAGTTTTATATACCTGGTATGACGGACAGTTTGACCCTTTGCTATGGGAGTTACTTTCTAAGCTGAAAAAATCTGGAATAAAATTGATCGGAAATAACGTATTTTCGTATTATGACGAAAAAATGGATTATATATTTGACCTCACACTTTTTCAAACAAAAATGATGTTTGAAATCAAATTCAAAAAATCATGTCCTAGAGATCATCAATTTCCCGATCATAAATATGCAATCCTTCCAAATCCTGTAAATTCCTCATATTTCCATCAATTTCAGATTTCTCTTTATAAGAGAAGTTTACTTCGAAAATCATTAGGTTTTTCTCGAAAAGATTGTGTTGTGGGAAGATTTGGGAGAAACGATATTGTGAAATGGGGAGACTTACTTTTTATTTCATTGATTAAGTTACGTTATCACCCTAGAATAAAATTTCTCATCATAGGAATGCCGCGTTCTCGGCGTTTTATTTTAGGAATATTACAATTTATCTTCCCCAAATTACAGAAAACTATACGCGTACTCATGCCTACAAAAAATGACAAAATATTAATGGAATATATCCAATGCGTAGATATCGTTGGGCATGCAGTCAAAATAGGAGAAGGATGCAGTAATGCAATAAATGAGTGTATGTTTTGGAGAAAACCTATAATTACAAACTCTTCACCTCATTGTGATAATGGTCAAATTGAACAAGTCGATCATCAAGAAAATGGCTATATTGCACAAACAAATGGTGAATGGACGTCAATACTGGAATTATTAGCGGCAAAGCCAACTTTAAGGGAAAAATGGGGATCACATGCTAGAACTAAAGTATTACGAACAATAGAATCAAGGATAGTAGTAAGGGAATTTGAGGAATTGATAAAAATGGTACTCAATCTTCCATATAAATTTACTCGGATTCATGTAAAAAAAAGCGATTTGAAAACCTTTTCGTTATGGTATGATAATTTTATTAAATTCCATAAAGTATCAAGAGATTCTAGGATCGTAATGTTTTTTCGTACGTTTAAACGTATTATTGATTATATAGAATATAGGACATGGAATGGATAAGATAAGAATTGGCTTTATTGGTTACGGATATTGGGGACCAAATCTCCTACGTAATTTTTATGCACACGCTGAAATTGAAACTGTGTGGGTTTGTGATCTTATTCAAAAAAACCTCGATAAGGTGAAAAAACAATATCCAACTATTCAAATTACGAAAAATCATATCGATTTACTCCAGGACCCAACAATACAAGTCATCGTTGTTGCGGTGCCAACACCTTTTCATTACGAGATTGTTCGGCAATGTTTATTAGCAGGAAAACACGTTTTTGTTGAAAAACCGATGACTGAAACTGTGGAACAAGCAGAGAAAATTGTAGCCTTAGCAAGGAAGAAAAAATTAAAATTATTTGTAGACCACCCCTTCATATTTTCATCAGCAGTACAAAAGATGAAAGAATTAATAGATTCAGATGAATTAGGAAAGTTATATTATTATGACTCATTGCGACTCAATATGGGGCTCATCCAATTAAAAACGAACGTAATAACAGATTTAGCCCCTCATGACTTTTCCATTTTAGACTATCTGTGTGGCGGAAAGCAGCCAATTTCTATACAAGTATCAGGATCAACACATATTGGAAAAAAACAGGAGGAATTGGCACATATTCACCTTCGATATCCGAAAGGTTTTGTTGCAAATATTACTTTGTCCTGGCTTTCTCCATTAAAAGTTCGTCAAATCATGCTGGTGGGCGAAAAAGCAATGATACGTTACGATGATACTGAGCCTAGTGAAAAAATCAGAGTGTATGATAAAGGTGTCTCGATACTCAAGACGGCAGAGAATCCGTTTCAACCTCAGTATCGATCTGGAGATATCGTGATACCAAAGATTGATCAAACAGAAACTCTAACAAATGTTGTGCAGGCATGTATTGATACAATCCGTGGCAAAAAAGAGGCGCTTAATGATGGAGATGCAGGTCTTCGAGTTGTCCGACTATTATCTAAAACACAGAAATTGCTGAGGAGGGCGCGTGGTTAAAGGTACTATCTTGGGTGAAAAAGTGGAGATATATGAGCCAGTGAATGTTTATGGTGCAGAAATTGGAGATATGACGAAGATTGGAGCATTTGTTGAAATTCAATCAATGGTAAAAATAGGATCGAAATGTAAAATCAGTAGTCATACTTTTATTTGTTCTGGTGTTCAAATTGAAGATGAGGTATTTATTGGTCACGGAGTAATGTTTACAAATGACAAGTACCCACATGCCTGTAATGCAAATGGCTCACTAAAATCTGGAAATGATTATGTTATGGAGCACACTTTTGTGCGGAAGGGAGCCTCAATTGGTAGTGGGGCAGTAATCTTACCTGGAATAGAGATAGGTGAGGGAGCTACAATTGGGGCGGGGGCTGTTGTGACAAAGAATGTACGCGCACACACAACAGTCATTGGTAATCCTGCAAAAGATCTCAAAAGGGAAAAAACATGAAGGTACCATTTGTTGACTTATACAGTATCCATAAACCTCTCGAAAAAGTATTTATTTCAGAATTTAAACGAATTATTCGTACAAACTCATTTGTAGCAGGAAAAGAAACTGAACTTTTCGAGCAGGATTTTGCTTCATATTGTGGAGCCAAACACGCATTGCTTGTGAATAATGGGACGAGCGCGCTTTTTGTAGCTTTATCTGCACTGCACTTACCAAGAGGAGGAGAGGTTATTATTCCAGTAAATACTTTTATTGCTACAGCTGAAGCTGCGGTTCTTTGCGGTTTAAAACCTATTTTTGTGGATATTAATAAAGAGACTTTTCTTATGGATCTTGAAGATACAGCAAAGAAAATAAGCAAAAAAACGGTCGCCATTATTCCAGTTCATCTGTATGGTCAACGAGTCAATATTATGGAAATTAAAAAAATATTGAAGAAAAAAAAATCATCATCGGCTATTGTTGAAGATGCATGTCAGGCACATGGTGCGATTGTTGGAGGTAAATCTAAAGTTGAAGGTGACGTAGCGTGTTATAGTTTTTATCCTGGAAAAAATCTTGGTGCACTCGGTGAAGCGGGTGCTGTTGTTACAGACAATACTATTCTTGATCAATATATGCGTTTGTATAGAGGGCATGGATCTCGTATTAAGTACTTTCACGACATAGTAGGCATGAATTTACGTGCAAGTGAAATGCAAGCTGTTTTTTTGCGTAAAAAATTGCCGTTACTATCGTATCAAAATAAAGCGAGACTCAAAGCTGTGCAATGGTATGCAAAAGGATTGAGGGGTATAAAAGAAGTAAAATTTCAAGTGCCAAAGCTTGATGGTTCACACGTTTATCATCTTTTTGTTGTTCATGTAAAAAATCGAGATGAACTCATTCAATATCTTCATGATAGAGGTATTGATACAGGAATTCACTATCCAGTTCCACTACATAAAACAGTAGCATTTGAAAAGTTGTATGGAAAGAATAATCAATTTTTTTCTGCAGAATTAACGGTAAGTGAAATTTTATCTTTACCAATGTTCGCCACAATTACACAAAGTCAGGTTGAATATGTCTGTAAAAACATTCGAATCTTCTATAAAAAATAGTATATCAGCCTGTCTTGTTGTTCATAATGATCAGGAACAAATTGGACGGTGTTTAAAAAGTGTAATTGGCGTGGTTGATGAAATAATTATTGTTCATGATGGACCTTGTACAGATAAAACACTAAAAATAGCAAGAAAATATACAAATAAAATATGGATTGGTAAAACATGCGGTTATCCAGAACCGCACAGAATAACTACATTCAAAAAAGCTCGAGGTAATTGGATTTTGATATTAGATGCTGATGAATATCTGAGTAATAAACTTCGAAAAAATTTGCGTAAACTAGTAAATTCCGGAAATGCAGATGGCTATATGTTTTTGTGGAGATTTTGGGATGGAAAAAAATATTATACACATCAATGGCCACATAGAATTGGAGTAGTAAAGAAAACTTCATTACAATTTCTCGCAATTTTGCATCCAGATTGGACTATACATGGGACATCTCTAGATGTGCCATTACAGCTTGAGCATAAGCCTGCATACAATAATGTTACATTGAGTGCTTTTCGAACAAAATGGATGCATTGGCTACGATTACACGCAAAACAGGTGCTTACTCCTATCTCTGCAATACCTCGATATCAATATTATAAAAAGCAAAAACCAAAACATATTGAATGGATTGCTCATTATGATTTACTTATTGCTCCGTTTATTTTTATATACTTCTTTTTAGGATCTCTAAAACTTTCATTTCCTACTGAAAAATTCTCGCTATGGAAATATGCATTTTATCAAGCGTTGTACTATGCCTTTTTATGTTATGAAGTGTATATTTTGAAGAGAACCAACATGAAATTTAGTTCATCCAAAGTGAGAGCATAAGTATCCTCCAAAGGTATGGAGTGTAATCAATCTGAATTTCCATATGATATTTCATCATTTTTTGTACGGTATCATAGCGAAGAATGGAATAGATTTGATGTTTTGGATCTTGTAATGAGATCTCAAGGAGGGGTCGAAGTTCATGCCTTAACCAATCACCCATAGGCATGACGAATCCTCGCTTAGGGCTTTTTAATATTTCTAATGGAATAAGTTTTTTGAATGTTTCTTTAAATATCCACTTTGTTTGACCATTTTTGTATTTTAGCTCTGTTGGTATAGTTGCAGCAAATTCAACTAATTGATGATCGAGCAAGGGTGCGCGAGTTTCTAATGAGTGCTGCATAGAGGCAATATCCATTTTGGGCATCAAACCATCTGGTAGTACATTATGCAAATCTGCCCATGTCACAGAGGATATAAGGTCTTTTTTCTCTTTTGGAAGGTATTGTGTAAAAAGGTTGATTTCAGTTGGTGCAGATTCATGAAAAAGATCAGAGAATGATATGAGGTTAAGATATGATCGTGCGTGCCTTGCATATCCTGTGAGTACATCATCTTTTAATAGATCAGAAATGCGTAATGCCCGTTGATATGCTCCATATTTCCATAAACTTGCCTTAAATGGGGAAAGTATTGCGTAAGCAAGTGTAGCGATTGGTTTTGTGTATTGTAATTTATCTTGTGTAATAAGTGTTGTATAGTTGCTATATCCACAAAAGTTTTCATCTCCTCCATCGCCATTTAATGCGACAGTTACGTGTTTTCGCGTTGCTTGACTTACATAATAACTTGGTATAGCTGACGAATCACCGAATGGTTCTTCGTATGCTTTAGCAAGAAGTGGTATAAGTTTTGAAATGTTCGGTTTTACATATAAAAGTTTATGTTTTGTATTGTGATATTTTGCACTAATTTTAGCTAAGGAAGCTTCATCACTACTCCATCCTTCGATTCCAATTGTGTAAGTGCGAACTTGTTTTTTTGATAATTCACTCATGATTCCCGTCACAACACACGAATCGATTCCTCCAGAGAGAAAAGAACCAATTGGAACATCTGAGATCATTCGAAGTCGAACGCTTTCATATAAAAGTTCACGTAGTGTTTCTTTTGTCTCTTTTTCTGTTCGGAATGTATTTATAGTGTTTGAGAAGTCCCAATATCTTTTTGTAATCACTTTTCCATTTTTGAACAATAAATAATGTGCCGCGGGAAGCTTATTAATATCTTTATATCCCGTCTTAGGTGAAGGAACAAATCCCCAATAAAGATATTCTTTAATTGCTTGTATGTCGTGTTTACATGAAACTTCTGTTTGTGTAAGAATTGCCTTTAATTCAGAAGCAAAAATAAATGTTTTTCCATCGAAAAAATATTTGAAAGGCTTTTCTCCGAGTCTATCGCGTGCTGCAAAAAGTGTATTCTCTTTTTTATCATAGAGGGCAAATGCGAACATGCCATTAAAATAGTGAAGACATTTCATACCAAATTCCTGATACATTGCGAGAATTACTTCAGTATCAGACGTTGAAGTAAATGTATATCCTTTTTGGGAAAGAAGATTTCGAAGTGATTGATAATTGTATATTTCACCATTAAATGTAATGTTGTATCTTCCGTTTGCATATGACATTGGTTGGTGTCCCTTGGGTGAGAGATCGATAATTGCAAGTCGGCGGTGCCCTAATCCTGCTGGCCCTACTATTGATATTCCTATATCATCAGGACCACGATGTGCAATAGTCTCAAGCATTTGACTAATGTCTTCTTTTTTTGGTGTATCTCCAATAATGATTTTTCCTGCAATTCCACACATATACGTGTTTCCTTAATCTAGTTGTGTTGTATAAAAATGTGAGTTTGTTTTATACCATGAATAAAACTTTGTAAGACCATTGAATAAACTTGTTTGAGGAGAAAACCTTAAAAATTTCTGTGCTTTTGAAATATCAGCCCAAGTATATGGTACATCGCCTTTTTGTTTGGGAACTCTATGTAATTTAGCTTTTTTCCCAACAACTTTTTCAATGGTATGTATGAACGTTTTCAATGTAACGGGCTTGTTATTCCCCAAATTATAGATTTCAAATACATCATCACGTTTAGTTGCCGATAGTAAGCCTTCAGTAATATCATCAATATATGTGTAATCTCGTTTTGTTGTCATATCACCAAAGATGGTGAGAGGTTGTTCAGCATCAATAGCTTTTGTAAAAAGGTATGGAGCCATATCAGGACGGCCAGATGGACCATAGACAGTAAAAAAACGGAAAAGCTGAACATGAATTCCTGTTGATTTGGCAAATGATTTTGTTACTATTTCCATTGCACGTTTGCTTGCTGCATACGGGGAAACTTGATGTTCAACAACATCGTTTTCGTGAAACGGAATTTTTTTATTTGTTCCATATACTGAAGAACTTGAAGCGATGAGTACTCTGGGAATACTTGCTGTTTTTGCTGCCTGCAACACAAGCATTGTTCCGTGTACATTTACATCAAAGTATTCAAATGGATAGAGAAAACTGTTTCGCACGCCAGCCTTTGCAGCTAAATGTATAATAATATCTGGTTTGGTTTGGCGTATGAGTGATGAAAATTCTTTTGAACGTATATCGCATAAGTAAAAAGAAAAAAGAGATGACTTTTTTAATGCGTCTATGTGGGCATGTTTTATTGCGAGTGAGTAATATGGATCAAAACTATCTATGCCAATCACCGAAATATTCTCGCTTAAAAGACGAGAACATGTGTGAAAACCGATAAAACCAGCAGCACCCGTAACGAGTATTGTCATAGAATTTTCTCTTTACTTTTTAATCTCATTCGAAGACAGTTGATTTTATTTTACACGAATATGTCGTAGTATAAATACAGAGGTACGCACATGTTAACGAAAAAAAATCAGGTATTACAATCTTTTCCCAATGGTATTGAGAAACTCGAAATCGGATCTGGTAACAATCCTGAATCTGGATATGTTCATCTTGATATTCTTCCAAATTTACCCGATTTAGATATTCTTTCCGATGTACGGAAAACACCAATTCCAGATAATTTTGTAAGGAAGGAAGTACGTGCTGTACACATCATGGAACACTTTTGTCATCCAGAATATAGCAGTAAATCAATGCAGAAACGATATGGAACAACAGTAGAAGTTGTAAAGGAGGTATATCGAATATTAAAGCCAGGTGGTACATTTTTCATTGTCACTCCTGACTTTGAAAAAATATGTACATCTTCTTCTCTAAAACGAGTAAGCAACTATTGGCTCCAACGATGGGCAGTCGGTGGACATGAAAATGAGTATGATGTACATCATTGGTTATGGACATATCAGGATGCAAAACGCTGGTTTAAGGAAGCGAGGTTTAAAGATTGTAGAAACTGTAATCCAACTCCAGAAATTTTGGGGAAACCACTGCTCAATTGGAAGGCAGAGGATGTTCAAGGGAATATGGATTGGCACAAGATAGAATGGTATCACTGGCTTTTTATTCGCGGCAAAAAATAAATTACGCCTTATTATATCGTTCAAACACCCTCTTTGGATTTCCGTCTTCAATAATTTTCCCGTGTTCTAGAAGAATCGCTCGATCGCAAAAGCTTCTTACCGCTTCTTCATTATGACTTACAAAAACAATTGTTTTTTGTTTATTCTGCTTTAACTCTTGAAGTTTATTCAAACATTTTTGCTGGAAATCTCGGTCACCAACAGCAAGAACTTCATCAATGAGTAAGATCGGCACATCAACATGGATGGCAACGGAAAATCCAAGCCTCATATGCATACCAGACGAATATCGTTTTACTGGAACATGAATGAATTCTTCAAGTTCACTAAACTTGATAATCTCATCTATTTTTAACTCAATTTCTTTTTTGTGCATACCAAGAATCGCTGCGTTTAGAAATATATTTTCATATCCGGATAGTTCGTGATGAAAACCAGCACCCAATTCAATAAGAGGTGCAACACGACCTTGAACCACAACAGAACCAGTATTGGGGTACGTTACTCCTGCAATGAGTTTCAACATGGTAGATTTTCCGGCTCCATTTTTTCCTACAATTCCAACAGTTTCCCCCTGCGCGATAGAGAAATTCAAATCATGGAACACGATATGTTTTTTTGCCCATGGCTTTCCAAGAAGCAAGCTTGGAATGACGTCTTTAAACGTACGATCCTCCTGAAGATAATACGATTTTGAAACCCGATCAAATCTAATAGCAGGAATGTGTATTGGCGTATTCATGTTATGCAATATCCGCAAAAATCTTGTCACTTTTTTTAAATACAAAAAATCCAATGAGAAAAACGAGGCATGAAATAGCCAAAGACCAAGATATAATAGTCCATTCAAATGGGTAGTTAAATAGTGCAGATCGATAACCCTCTAAAATACCAACCATGGGGTTGAGTTTATAGAACCAAACATACTGTGTTGGTACAAGTGACAGAGGATAGACAACAGGAGTCATGTACATCCAGAGCATAAGTAGGAGATTTGCGAGGTATTGAATATCTCTATAAAACAGATTACCTGCCGATAGTATGAGCGAAATACCAATAGTAAGAAGGAGTTGACTGAAAAATAATGGGACAAGATAGATCGTGGTTGATGAAAATGGAACGCGAAAAGCGATCATAAATCCAATAAAAATAAGCGCAGAAACAAGAAAATCGACTATTTTTGCAAGAACAACGGAATATGGAATAATCTCACGTGGAAAATTCACCTTGCGAATAAGAGGTGCATTCTCAACAAGCGATTGTGTTGCTGCTGAAATCGATCCTTGAAAAAGTCCCCAAGGAAGTAAAC
This sequence comes from Minisyncoccota bacterium, assembly GCA_016211945.1. Lineage (GTDB taxonomy): Bacteria > Patescibacteriota > Microgenomatia > UBA1400 > UBA12028 > JACRHV01. The sequence goes on along the minus strand of JACRHV010000004.1, from coordinate 83,494 downwards.
CAGCATACAAGAAAATGATGTATGGAATATCATGTGTTGGGAAGCGGAAAACAACAGAAAAAACAAACGAATACACAAGAAGTTGCGCTAACGGGTTCAGGATTACCCAAGCATAACCCACAAAAGACTGCTTATATCGAGATTTTATCTCGCGCTGTGTAAGTTGCAACAAGAGATATTTGTATGACTGGAACGGCCGCAGTATGATTGAAATCATGATGTGTTAAGTATACATCACTCGACGAAAGACATACCAGCCTGTGACAAATATTCCCGCAACATTTACACAAAATAAGGCCCAAACAAGATTTTGAGGTCGGTCCCAATAATACAAATTTTTAATCCACCAAAGATCAAATGTTTCCTCAGAAATACGAGCACGAAGATTCCATAACTCCCAGAGGTCTTTCCGTTCTTTCCCAAATACTCGATATGGTCGATTACTCGTTTTTTCTCCTAATGCGGAAAGATCCGGATAATCGAGAGAACGAATATTGATGGGGGCGTCATTAAACGCAAGCGATTTTACGTACAGTACTTGGTGTGCCGATGACGTTCCTATATATTGCACAGAAAATTCAATAAGATTATCTGCTTGTTTTTCTATTCCGTCTGGGATTTGGAGACGAGAAGTTACATCTTTTTGAGAGGGAATAATAATGTCTTGTTCAATTTGGTGTTCGTTCAACTTGAGTTGTAGCAGCGCAGAGTATGTTCCTATGCTTGGATTGTCTGGTGCATTGTAAAGACTAAGGGCTATGGATTTTAGCGGTCGAGATTTCTGCTGTTGATATTCCAGATATCCTTGACGTTGTATTCCACGAAATGCTCCGTTTCCTATCTTGAGTGGTGGGTTGAACCCGTCAACAAGTCGTGCTTTGTAATCACCATGATCAATCGTAAGAGGGAGCTCTCGCAATTTTGTTTTAAACTCTCTCAGCATCAGGATGAGCGGAGAGTATCTGGGGAGAAAACTTGCATAATCGTAGTGAAGAATTTCCATTTTATTGATGAAAATGTTGTATGGAAGACTGCGGTATTGAACGAGATATGGAATTGTTGAACCTATGATCTGTATAAAGATGCTCAATGCGATAAACGGATACCACACCAATTTTCTTTGGAGTGATGAAAGACGTTGGGTAGTGAGATACGCGAGCATCGCAAAAAAAGGAACGAGAGGAAAAATGTATCGAGCACCCCACCCCATACCGCCGTGCCAAATATACACATCCTCTCTGAGGCGTGCTGATCCATAAACAAAGAGATAGAGGAAAGCAAGAAAGATCCACGATATTGTTTCTGGCATATATTTTTTTGGGATTTTGTACCAAAAAATGAGCAAAATAATAAGTGGTGGATTGTACAAAAAAACACTTTTGCCAGGGCTTAGCAAAAATCCCCAGACTCCTTCAAACAATGCTTTGGGGCGAAACGCTTCTAAAACTGAAAGAATTGATGGGGAGAAAAAAAGAAAAGAACAAACAATGCCGCCAATGACAAGAAAAAGAAGATTCCTTTTGTGATGTTGTGCAAGCCAGTCATATTTCTTTAAAAGAACAAGATACACATAAAGCGCGAGTGGCGGGATTGTAAGAAGATAAGAAGAGTTATATGAGAGAATAAGAGTTCCGAAAGTTACACAGAAAAAAACAATGTCTTTTCTTTCAGATAATTTTAGCCAACGGGTCATATGATACCAGGTTGCGACCAATGCCGATGTGAACAACATCTGCGCAAAACCTAGTTTTGACATCGGCATCACGATAGTAGCAAAGGTCACAAAGAGACTAAGGATGAGGGCAGATTTTTTGGGTAGACCTAGGAGTATGCCGTAAAAATAGATATACACAGCAAGGAGAGCCGCTAAAAATGAGTTTGTAAAACTGGCAAAAAAATGGAGAGTCCAGTCGTGTTCTAGAGGAAAATGATTTGTTGAGGGAACTCCATAATATCTATGAACTACATCGGACAGCGCTACTGCTGGTACCATTGCAATCGAATATCCTAGCGCTTGTGATGTCCTCCATTTTCCATCTGCTCCGAGTGTAGCGTTAAAATTCACGTTCTTTCTTTGCGCATATTCATTTGGTGCGGCTGTTATCTCATGATTGTAGTAGATGTTTTTTGCGACAGAAACATATAGCCAACTGTCTTCTGAATCCAGTACACCAGAAGAGAAAAAAGCTAGAGTAAAAAAAATGAAGAAGAAATAAAAAAAAGCAAATTTCATATTATGATCTTTTTTTATAGTATACTGTAGGTGAAGAAACAGTTGTATTCAAATATGCAAAAACATCCGATTGTATCCATCATTATTGTCAATTATAACGGAAAACGTTTTTTAAAATCGTGTTTAGATTCTCTCTACCTTCTCCATTTTCCAGAATCACAGCTTGAGATCGTTGTTGTCGACAACAATTCTTGGGATGACTCTGTTGCATATCTCAAAAGAGAATATCCAGAGGTTCATATCATAGAGAGCGAGCATAATGTAGGATTTGCTGGTGGGAACAATCTGGGTGTGAAGCATGCTCGTGGAACATACGTCGTACTGCTGAATAATGACACGACTGTGGACCCCGATTGGTTGACAGCGTTAGTGCATCGCGCGGAATCGTCACGAAGTATTGGCGCTGTGAATGGAAAGTCACTTCTGTGGTATCCCTTTATCGAACTTCGCATTGTCTCGGATGTGTTCACCAAATCTGAGTTTACGCAAACTGCTGATTTTCAACAAGTCGGTGTGCTTGTTGAACATGTTGAGATAGAGGACAAATCACTTCAACACCTTGTGCAGTACCGTTCCGGATTTTACGAAAAAGAAAAAGGAACGATCATCGCTCGGTGGACAAATGGGGATGGACGTTTACTCATCCCCTTCGATCCCAATGGTGAAAAAATATCTCTAACAATGACAATGCGTTCTCAAAAGGGGAGATCCGGACTGAAAACCCCATTCGTGGTTAAGCTGGGTGAAACTGAGCTCGAAAAACATGTGCTTGAGCCAGCACAGGTCAAGCAATACTCGATTACAATTCCTAAAACTGCGCTAAAGAAGCACGCGCTCTACGCGGTGCAAAACGCAGGCAACGCTGTGTTCAAGAACGGATATGTTCGGGACTTGGGGGTTACGGCAAAACACCACATGCAACGATACGAAATCGATAATCCGTACTACGCCGTAGATCGGAAGATCATCGCATTTTGCGGAGTGAACGTGTTATTAAAAAGAGATGTCTTTATGAATCTCGGCGGGTTTGATGAGTCATTCTTCATGTACTACGAGGATATCGATCTCAGTCTTCGTATGTGGCGTATGGGATACGATATAGCATATGAGCCAAAGGCAGTTGTTCACCATATCCACTCAGCCTCCAGTGGAGAGTGGTCTTCCTTCGTTCAGTATCACGCGGAGAGAAACCATTTAGCACTTGTCATCAAACAGTTTCCATGGATCGTTGTTGGAAAACAACTTGTTATGCAATGTATGGCCTGGTTGATCTCGTACATCAGGATGATGAAATGGGGAGTAAAGGGAAGTTGGATGAAGTTCGAGTTGTGGGAAGAGAGACAGAAGTTTCGACTTGAAGTGTTGCGGTGGATATTTGTCCACATGTTCGAGCTGTTACACAAACGATGGATGTTGGGGAGACAGGAGAAGAGATCCATACAATCATTGTATACATCGCTGTATTAGCAGAGGATAAAAGGATGCCAGACACAATAAAAAAGAAAGATCGTAAACAAAAAAGGGCGGCAGTATATGACCGCTGGCTTCACACACTAGGCGGTGGAGAGCAAGTGGCGTTTGCATATGCGGAAACACTTCGTGATTTAGGGTATCGCACAGAGATTTTGACACATAAAAAGTTCGATATGCATGAAGCTGAAAGCAAAATGCATGTGGATCTTCACGACATCACTATGCGGTATCTTCCCAATTTCCTCGATTATCAATTGAGCCAATATACGGAAGGGTATGATGTTTTCGTTTCGAATTCATATTTGGATTACATTCCCAATAGAAGCAAATACGGTGTTCTTTCGATCTTCTTTCCGTCAAGGATAAAGGTTTCTGTGTATGAGTACATGAAACGTGCGCATATTATTCCATCACTTCGTCGTTTTTTTATTTATCCGTCGCAGTTTGAAGGATTTCGATACGATGAATATCGCGGTGGTAGGCTCTATAAATGGCTTGGAAAAGAATCAACAATTTACTTTAATCAAAATACGCACCATCTTTGTATCGAACTACGTGTGGACTATCTCGCATTCTCATGCATTGATCAGATTTTTTTCCGCTTGGGGAAAATGAAGGTTGAGCCTGTCTCGCGTATCGTCAATAGAGTTTCAAACGCAATTCAATACGAATTTACCTTTACTGTGCCGGTAAAAGATACTGGTTTAACCATTGTACTTCCGGAGTCCGAGTACTCGGATGCAATTGCACTCACCAGTATGAGTATTAATCATCCGCGATATATGCTCTATAACTTATTTAAATCATTATTTCCAACTTGGGAGATGCGTCTGCACGGCGGTCCTTCTCCCACGCGTTTTTCGGACATAGACTCATATGATCGTGTAATAGCAATATCAAAGTTTTCACAGGACTGGATTCATCGATACTGGGGGATGAGAAGCGGGATACTGTATCCTCCTGTTGATGTGAAAGCGTTCGCACCCGCGAAGCAGAAAAAAAATATCATTATGCATGTGGGGAGGTTTTTTCTGGGGGGGCACTCAAAGAAACAACTCGACATGGCTCGGGTATTTAAACGTCTTGTCGAGACCGGCTTGAAAGATTGGGAGCTCCATTTTGTTGGAGGTATCGCCGAAGGTCATGCGCATCGGCAGTATGTGGAGTCAATAAAGGAAGAATCATTGGGATATCCGATCTTTCTTCATACAAACGTTTCATTTACCGAACTCCGAACGCTACTCTCAGAAGCCAAGATTTATTGGCATGCAACTGGATTAGACGAAGACAACGAACGATATCCGGTTCGATTAGAACATTTTGGAATTACAACGGTGGAGGCGATGGCTTCTGGCTGTGTTCCGGTCGTCATTAACTGCGGTGGTCAGCCAGAAATTGTGACACAAGACTGCGGTTTTGTGTGGAATACTAGAGAAGAACTCATGCGATACACGATACTACTGATTCAAGATCCCAAAATATTGAAGGAAAAAAGTAGGAAGGCATTAGAGAGAAGTCAGTATTTCAGTCGCGAACGATTTAAAAAAGAGCTTGTAGCGTTTTTACCAAAGACTTGATATAACGACAGATATGATCGGTGTTGTGTTAAAAAATTTCATCTCAAAACTTCCTCCGCGTGCGTATTGGTTGCGAATCTCTCCCTGGGCAGCGGGGTTTCTACTTGTCCTTTTGCTCGCAAGAAACCCATTTTCTGTGCGTACGCTTATTCCAAATTTTGAACCATTCCCAGACACATTCCACTACATTGTCCCGATTCGTTCTTTTTTAGCAGGTCATGGTTTTTCCATGTATCGCAACGGATACTCTTTTGTTCCAAGTGTTGCCCCGTTCTACTCTTTCACGCTTTTACCATTTTTTGTATTGAAAAATGACCCAAGAATGTTTTATGCAGCAAACTACATTTTTGCCATTGTGGCTTATCTCTTTTTTGTTCGTATCGTAAAAAAAGTTGTTCCGCACGAGTATATACAAGTATTTCTTTTCTTTGCGTATGTAACGAATTACTACATTTCTTGGTATCCACAATGGGCGATGGCAGAAAACCTCATGCTTCCAATGATGCTCTATGGGCTGTCCCTCTTTTTGGAAGTGAAATCTACAAGAAATGCATTACACGCTGGAATCGTATCAATACTTTTTTACGGAGTGAAGTACGCATACGCACCACTCACCATCGTATTCGCCGTCCTCTATTTCTTTCACTATAAGAACACGCCATATCTCAAGAAGTACATCGCATGCTTATCAATCTGTTTTCTTGGTTTCATTGCGTTAGATTATTCCTTACAGGGGAGGAATGTGTTTGGTGCAGCATGGGGGATACTCTTGAGTTTTTGGAATCAATACAACTCCTCACGAGGTGATCAAGGAGAAGCGGTTGTGGCGCAACACGCATGGTTTTCACTTCGATATCTGCCGAATAATTTACTCTTTCATTGGAGAGGATTACACGGTGAAGGAATGAAGTTTTTATGGGACTACACACCGATTCTTCCGGGATTTGTCGCCTCATGGGGACTTGCTGGTTTGGTATTGCGCCTTTTTTCATCGACCTGGAAAAAATACGCGTCAGTTCTTTTATCCCTCCTTTTAGGAGAGGTTCTTTTCATGTCGACGTTTTATCTACCTGACATGCGATATCTTCTCTTTTCTATCCCTTTTCTTCTGATAGGATTTGGTTGGATGATGCAGATTTTCTTTGAGTACTGCTGTGCCATGAGGAAAGAGAAAATATGGTACATTCTTTTTATTGGATACGTATTGATTTTTGGTGTCACAAACATCTTTAGAATAAAACGCCAAATCATGGTGAATATAAAATACGCGGAGACGCCATGGTGGTATATCTCGATACAAGAAACAGAAGCATTTATGAAAGATCATCAGACGAATGATGGGAAGAGGCCCATCGTGATCTCTGCAATTCCACCCTATTTCTTCGATTACTTTTCAAAAAACACCTATGACCTTTTACCCCTCTCTAAAGATCAGGAGTTTCGTTCTCAGAAAAAGGAAGTATGGGGTGACCATGACTACTCGGACTTGCTCGCACTGTATAGAAGCTATCTCAAGATGGGAAGGCCACTGTATGCGATGACGTATGGTTTAGGCAATGAATCGTATCTCCATCAATCCATGAATCAACTTAGAGATGCCTTTCTCCTTTCGTTAGAAAAGACAGGTTGCTACAATCTCTGTAACATCTACAGTGTTCGTGAGAGAGCGAAATGAAGAGAAGTTATTCATCGTATATCAGAGTATTTCTCATTTTTCTCTGTGTCATTGCATTTTTTATTCGAATATACGGCCTTTTTTCAAGTATTCAATTCGATAGTGATTTTGGCAGAGATAGTCTGTTTGCTTTGCGAATCCTCCATGGGAAGTTGACATTACTCGGGGCGCAGGCAAGCGTTGGAGGGTTTTACCTCGGTCCGCTGTATTTCTATGCTATTGCATTGTGCTATCGCGTCTTTGGCTTTGTGCCGGAGATTATTTCTTTACTTTTTGTGGTGTTAGCGGTTTTTACTTTACTTTTGGGATTTCATGTACAGCGAAAGTATGGATCGTATTCTGCGGGAATTGTATTCGCACTGCTGTTTATGTTCCAACCGCTTCTTGTTTCCGCGAGTCGTGGTGCAACGCATCAACCGATGCTTTCAATCGTTGTTGTTCTTTTTGTTGCTACGCTCATAAAGTCATTGGAGCGGCCAAAAACATTTTGGTCCATCGTAACGGGTGTCTCGTTTGGGCTATTTCTTCATCTGCATTTTAGCGCATTGCTGTTATTTCCGGGGTATGTTGTTTCTATTCTGGTGTACGGTGAGAAAAAAATATGGGCAAAAGTGTGGCAAACATGTATGCACATGTTTGGAGTTTTTCTCATGGCCTCCCCACTTCTTCTTTTTGATCTTCGACACGGATTCATCAATTCCCGAGCATTTCTTTCCTACATTCTTTTATCGGCACGGGGAGGGGGTATTGTCAGTACGTTGCCGCACTGGACGCTCGCAGAAAAAACTGAGAAGGTTCTCCAATTCATTGGAGGAAATATCTGGACACAGGGTGCGATTCTTATCGCAGTAGGCTTAGGTCTCATAACAATCTGGAAGCAGAGAAAAAAAGCAAGATCACATACATCATATACGTATGCTGGTGTGTTGACCATTCTCACAAGTTCTGTTCTCGGTTTACTCATGATCTATAAGGGATATTTATTCTCATACTATCTCATTGTTCCTTGCACCGTCGTATTGCTTTTTGTATCTTTCATGATTGGACATGTATCGAAAATAAAACTGATGATGAGTGGAGTTGTGCTGCTCATCCTTGTGCAATGGATACCAAAATTATTTCCATTGTACTCACCAACATATCGGACATTATCAAATCTTACGCGAGTGGTTCATGCAATAGAGCAAGATATCGATGTAAGAGGGATCAAGCGATTTACAATTTTTAAGGACAGCTCCGACGGCATGACAGGTTTGGGATATGAATATCGGTTTTTACTCGAGCGAGATGGATATATACCGGTAAGCGAGTACAGATATCAAGATGCTGATGTACTCTATGTGATACGGGAAGAAGGGGAAAAAGACCCAATAAACCTTCCGCATTGGGAAGTAACGCAGTTTGGACCCAAGTACGCAAAGAGACTTGAAACACTGATGGTCACGAACAAATCAATCACTCTGTTTCTTCTCTCCAAATGATCTTTTTTGATTACAAAAGATCCGCTTGACGGTGTGTTCTTACCACACTAGGATAACTCTATATGAAATATAGAATGGAAGATGAGTTCATAGCGGTACTGAATAAAAAGCTAGACAGATTTTCCGTGGAGATGCTTGAGTCAATGTGTGAAATGGGTCGTAGAACCTGTATATTTTTGGATGCAATGCATCAGGTGAACCAGGAACTTATCGCATATCTCCAGGGAAGAGGACCGAAGCCAAACTTTAAAGATAGACGACTTCCTGAATTGTAAGCTAATTGTAAGGTTTGTGCGATATAGTATGTGGAATGAATGACAATACCTCGAGAAAATCTCCTTTACAAACGGAAAAAGAACTTGTACAAAAAGTAGAAAAAATTGTCGATGAAAGATACACACAACTTTGGAGCGATTACATGCAGTTTAAATCAGACATGTATGCAAAACATCAAGCTCTTTTTGAGGACCATACTGTACTCGCACATCAGGTAGCAGAGCTTCGGGATGGACTGGAGGAGCTTCAGCAGTTTTGTATGTCTCTCTGTGAAAGAATGCGTGATTAAACTTGCGTCTTAAAATACTCAAGTGTTTTTTCTAGTCCAGTTGGGAAGTCTATTTCCAGCTTCCATCCCAAAAGCGATACAGCTTTTGAAATATCAGGAAGACGTTGGGTAGGATCATCACTGGGTAGTGGTTTATAGACGTACTCACCGGTAGCATGTGTGGCGGCTTGAATCATTTCGGCAAGTTCATTGACGGTTTTTTCTGTAGGACTCCCTATATTCACGGTCTCATTTTTTGCCGAGTCTGTGGATCCAAGAAGAAGTATTCCCCGGATAAGATCATCAACATAGCAGAATGATCGCGTTTGAGTTCCGTCGCCATAAATTGTTAGTGGCTCGTTTTTCAACGCCTGCATCATGAAGTTTGGGATGACGCGACCATCAAGCGGACTCATGCGCGGACCGTAGGTATTAAAAATACGTACAATCCGAACATCTAGACCAAAATCACGACTATGTACACCACAAACCATCTCGCCGAATCGTTTGGACTCGTCATAACACGATCGAACACCGTTTGGATTCACATTTCCCCAATACGACTCCTTTTGCGGTCGTTCCTTAGGATCGCCGTAGACTTCTGATGTTGAGGCGAAAATAAATCGTCCTTGGCGATTTTCAGTAAGAAGATATTGAAGAAGCTGGTGTGTGCCTAACGCATTCACGAGATATGTGTCTATGGGAAATTGTTGGTATATTGGTGGACTTGCGGGCGAGGCGAGGTGAAAAATCACATCCGGTTTTACCGTGGCAGGCAGGTACGATCTTGGTGAGGTGGAGCAATCTGCCTCGATGAATGTAAAGGTTGTGCGAGAAAGAGCGGAAGAGAGATTTTCTTTCCTTCCGGTGATAAGCGAATCGACACCTATCACATGTGCCCCCTGTTCAAGAAGTCGGTCACACACATGCGATCCAAGGAACCCCGCAGCTCCGGTAACAAGTACTGTTTTATTTGTGTATTCCATACTCCCAACTATGATAGCATGCTACACTTTGGGTATGCGAAATATGAAATCGATATTGAGTGTAAGTGTTCCCTTATTCATCGCTTTACTCGTAAGAGTTCCACTCATCGATGGATCATTTTGGCTTGATGAAGCAGCACAAGTTTTGGAAAGTATGCGGCCGCTTTCTCAGCAGTTAGATATTGGTGCAGATTTTCAACCCCCTCTTTTTCATGTTCTTGTTCATCTCCTCACGCGATGGGGGGTTGAGGAGTGGTGGCTACGACTCGCCTCGCTCATACCGGGACTTGTCACGATTTTTTTTACGTATCGCATTGGTATGTTGTTTGGCAAGACAGAAAAACGCCAACACATCATTGGATTTCTTTCTTCGATGCTTCTCTCACTATCGGCGTTTCATGTGTACTTTTCACAGGAACTACGGCCGTATGCGTTGGCTGCGTGTTGGGCAACGATATCTTGGTACGTCCTTTTACGCGCGCAACAGAAAAAAATGTGGAATATGCGCGATAGAACATGTTTTATTTTTTGTAGTATTGCTGGACTTTACACAATGTATGTCTACCCTTTTCTCTTGATCTCTCAATTTGCCTTTCTGGTTTTCTCTCACACAAAGGAGATAAAAAAACACCTCCAGGATGCAGGTTGGATTACCTTGGGATTTTTGCCATGGGTTCCGTATTTTCTTTTTCAACTGAAGGTGGGGAGAACATTGCAACATACATTACCAGGCTGGTCGACTGTCGTGAGTACGCCACAGTGGAAAGCCCTTCCGCTCGTTCTACTGAAGTTTTTTGGCGGGGGGGTGAAGATTGACATGTCGTTACAAGATATTGTGTACTTTGGGGTTCCGATAGTGTTTCTTAGTTATGCAGTGTGGAAATCAAGACATACTTTGTCGCGTGCACTTCTTCTGTGGTTGGGTCTTTCTCTGTTTCTTGCCTGGCTTGTATCGTTTATTGTTCCTGTTCTTGCTCCAAAACGGGTTCTCTTTGTCTTACCGGCGTTTTTTCTCCTCATAACACAGGCGATACTATCCCTAAAACAGAAATCAGTGTGGTACGCTGGAATAGCACTCTGTCTGGTTTATCAAGGAATGGGGCTAGTGTCATACTGGACGCTTCCGTATATGCAGAGAGAAGGGTGGAGAGAGAGTATTGCAGCTATTCGCCAACAATACTCCGCAGGTACTTCCGTTGCAGTGTTTGGATTTACCGAGCCTTTTGCCCCTTGGATATTCTATGAGCGAAACAAAAACTTCCGTTTTCCTACGGCATCATTTTCATCATTCCCACTCGTGCAAAAAGAGGTGGAACAGTCGTTTGCAACACTTGAATCATACAAAACGATTCTTATCTTTGACTATCTGCGCGATCTTACCGATCCGTCACGCCTCATAGAGTCATGGGTGGAGACACATGGATTTGAACAGAAAACGATTATCCAGACGAAAAACATGGGATTTATTCGAGTTTATGAGAGAAATACGTTTATCTCGGTGAAGAACTAGGATACAATACGCCTATGCCGCTTCACGTTGGGTTTGATATAAGCTCGCTCCCGTATAACCGTGGCGTTTCCCGCTATACATCAAATCTTGTTCGAGGTCTTTACGCGCAGTCAGAGGAGGTTGTCCTCCGCCTTTTTGGTTCATCTTTTCGACAACGTGGCGCATTGCACACATTTGTTGCAGATGAAACACCTCAAGCACATGCGGTTTTTTTACCACACCCTGTAAAAATCATGAATATTGTATGGAATAGACTGCACAGAGTATCTCCAGAGTCCTTTTTAGGAAACATTGATGTGTTTCACTCTTGGGAGATGCAGCCGCCCTTAAAATCTGCGGCACTTGTAAGCACAATCCATGATCTTGCAATGATTCGATACCCCAAAACTGCGGATTCGTACGTATACTCGATGAACAAAGCATCATGGGATCACCTGAAGAAAGAAGGAAAAGCAATAATCGCGGTATCTGAGTCGACAAAAAAAGACGTTGTCGAACTCCTGGGGATAGAACCTGAGCGCGTACATGTTGTGAATGAAGCCTTACCAAAAGAGGCAAAGCTTCGAGTAACCACCGTTCGACGCGACACCCTCTTACTGGAACTTCGTTTGACAAAACCGTATATCTTTTTTATCGGGACGCTTGAGCCAAGAAAGAATCTCCATCGGCTGATCCAAGCATGGAGGCCGTTAAAAAAGGAAGTCGAGCTAGTGCTCGCTGGCGCACAAGGTTGGGACGCGATGAAACAAGAGCAAGGACTTCATGTTGTTGGGATGGTTAATAACGAGCAACTTGCGGCACTCTATGGTGGGGCAGAAGCCTTAGCATATCCCTCGTTGTACGAGGGATTTGGTCTCCCTATTCTGGATGGATTCTATCATGGTGTTCCCGTTCTAACATCAAATGTTTCAAGCATGCCGGAAGTTTCCGGTGACGCTGCGGTTCTTGTTGATCCTCTGCACGTGGAAAGTATCACGCATGGTATAGAAGAAGCGCTGCATCACAGAAAAAAATATGTTGATAGGGGAAAAGAACAAGTTAAAAAATTCTCTTCCTGGGACGACGTGGCAAAGAAAACAATTCAGGTATACAAGAAGGCGATTGCGTATGAACATCGGCATTAATGCATATGAGGCTAATGTGTCCAATCGTGTGGGAAGTAACCAGTATGCGTTTCGTGTCCTTGTTGAGCTGGAAAAATTGCTTGTCCATGACGATGTGGTGATATACCTCCCCAGTGATCCATTGCCAGATCTTCCAAAAGAGAGAAAAGGATGGACGTATCGCGTTTTGAGACCCTCACTTTTTTGGTCTATTTGGAGATTGCCATCGGCGTTGTACGCGCATGCTTTGCGCGGTAAAACATTTCATGTTTTCTACTCACTTGGGCATTACGGTCCTTGGTACTGCCCATTTTCAAGCGTCGTAACGGTGATGGATCTTGCATTTCTCCAATTCCCCGAGTTTTTCAAAAAGAACGACATGATGAAACTTACGCATTGGACTGCACACTGCGTAGAGAACGCAAAGAAAATTATCGTCATCTCTCGCCACACAAAAAAAGATGTCTGTACTGTGTACCGCAAAAAAGGTGACGACGTTATCCTCGCGTATCCAGGATTTGAACACGAAGAACGACACCTCTCTGTTTCCGAGGTTTTACACAAACATCACATCCAACAGCCGTATCTTGTGTATATCGGAACTCTACAGCCAAGAAAAAATCTTGTTCGTGTGGTGAAAGCATTTGAACATGTGGCACAATCGCATCATGATCTTTCGCTTGTTCTTGCCGGCAAAGTGGGATGGATGGCTGATGATGTTGTTCGCGCCGTACAGCAGAGTCCGGTGAAAAAGCGTATACATCTTCTTGGCTTTATTTCAGATCGTGAAAAATCTGCGTTGTACAGAGGAGCAAAAGCGGCAGTGTTAGCAGGTTTATACGAAGGATTTGGAATTCCTCCCCTCGAGGCTATGGCAGAACACACCATTCCCATCGTGTCTGAAACCGCGAGCTTACCAGAAGTGGTAGGAGACGCAGGCGTGTTGATTGATCCGTATTCAGTTGATGACATAGTGCGCGGAATGAATGAAGTGCTCCACTATACGAAACAACAAAGAGAGTTTCTGTTGGAAAAAGGGAAAAAACAAACAGAGAAGTTTTCTTGGGAAGAAACTGGTAAGATTATTGCAGAAGTATTGCATGATGTTGGAGGTAAAGTATGAGTTCTCCATTTCGCGACAGAATGGGAAAACCGCTAGGTTGGTCACTGGCAATCAGAAAAATGCGTGTGCGCGTATGGAGCTATTTGCTCGAGTTTGTCACGGGATTTTTGTGGTACGTTGTGGGGTCAGTGCCTTCACATACTATCCGAAATTTCTTCTATAAAACCGCGGGCGTCCGTTTGGGAAAAGGATCAACACTCCATATGTTTTGCCGCATGTACGATCCCACGCATATTTCTATTGGCAATGGAACGATCATTGGTGATCAAGTGGTTCTTGACGGTCGGTCCGCACTACGCATTGGAAATCACGTGGACATTGCATCACGCGTGATGATCTTTAATAGCGAGCACGACGTACATGCTGATGATTTTGGTCCCATTGAGGCGGAAGTAGTCATTGATGATTACGTGTTCATTGGACCAAACGCGATCATTCTTCCAGGTGTTCACATTGGTAAAGGTGCTGTTGTTGGCGCCGGCGCCGTTGTAACAAAGGATATCGCGCCACTTTCTATCGTTGGTGGTGTTCCAGCAAAGGAAATCATGAAAAGAAAAACACGAGAACTCGCATATAGATTAGGCAGGCATCGCCTTTTTCAATAACACTATGAAGAACGTCACAGTAAAGAAAAAATCAAAAAATAATATTGATGTATCGGTTATTATCGTTTCATATAACACAAAATTATATACGCTCAAAGCAATACAGGCAGTATACGCCGCAATGCACAGAAGACAATGTGAAGTCATTGTCGTTGAAAATATGTCGACAGACGGATCATACGAGGCTATCGTTTCATCTTTTCGTGATGTGAGAGTCGTAAAAACAAGATCACTTCTGGGATTTTCCGCGGCAAATAATCTCGGTGCACAATCTGCCAGCGGCCGCCACCTTTTCTTTCTGAATCCTGACACAGAAGTATTTGATGGGGCGATAGATATCTTGGTAGACGCACTTGAAAAAAATTCAACGAGAGGCGCGGTGAGTGGTCAGTTGGTTAACACAGACCATTCAATTCAACCACAAGGAGGAGCACTCCCTACCCTATGGAACATCTGTTTATGGATGTTTTTCTTGGACGATATTCCCGGAGTGAACACGATTCTCCTTCCCTATCAGCAAAGAAACATCACATATTTTACTCAAGTGCATATGCATGGAGGATGGGTAGGTGGTACTGCGCTCATGATTCCACGTGAAGTTTTTGATGCAATCGGTGGATGGGATGAAAACATACATCTTTATGCTGAGGACGTTGAGATATGTGCGCGGATCCACAAAGAACAAAAGTTTGTTGCCTATGTTCCGCTTGCAAAGATACTTCATCACCAACACATAAGCGTTGGGGGTCCTATGCACTCACAGGTTGGTGAGATAGAGAATCTGATTTATTACTGGAAAAAACATAAACAAGGCTGGGAAATTCCATGTGTACGCGTCATTCTCTTCCTAGGGTCGTGGTTGCGTATCATACTTTTTGGTATACTGATGCGTGATGAAGCAAGAAAACACACATACATGGAAGCTCAGCGCCGTATTTTCATTACTTGATCGGTGGGGACTTCTTGCAATCGCTGGATTTTTACTTGCATTCATTCCTCTGTATCCGAAGTTACCGTTGGCAGACATATTGCCCGGGTATATCGTGAGACTTCGAATAGAAGATCTTCTTATCGCAGGGGCGAGTGTGCTTTGGTTTGTGCAGGTTATCCGTAAAAAAATATCACTGAGTACTCCGTTAACATGGGTGGTTGGGGCGTATTTAGTAGTAGGGTTTCTCTCATCTCTCTCCGCTATATATTGGACAAAAACAGTCCCAATGAGTGCACCACACATCTTAAAGATGTTTCTGCACTACGGGAGAAGAATAGAGTATTTTTCACTGTTCTTTATTACCTTTTCAGCAATTCAAACTAAAAGCCAAGTAAAAAAGTTTCTTGCAATTTTTGTGATATCAACCGCATTAGTTGGAATCTATGGACTGGGACAGAAGTATCTGTATTGGCCCGTGTACTCAACAATGAACAGAGAGTTCAGTAAAGGATTGCGCCTCTATCTCACCGAACACGCGCGTGTACAGTCGACGTTTGGAGGTCACTATGACTACGCGGCGTTTCTCGTCATAGGCTTACCACTTGTTTTAGCTCTGTTGTTTTTTGTGAAGAACAAAAAACTCAAGCTTGGTTTAGCGGGTACATTTCTCATAAGTTTGTGGGGAATGATGATGACCTCCTCACGATCGTCGTTTCTCGCGTATCTTGCCGCACTCACGACGATTCTTGTGTTTTTTGCTATCCGGAAGGGGCTCATATGGGGTGTTACACGCATGGTAGTATGTTATGCCGTCACCGCGGTTTTCCTCATGATATTTGGTGATCTTCTCTTGAGATTTGGGCAGATATTCAAGGACAACTCTGCGTATACCGCATTACAAAATACAGTGAATGAGGCAAAGGAGAAAGCGCAAACGCCGCTTGTGGAAAAACCCAAAGATGCTATCTCTATCGACGACGTTGCGAGAGCTGCAGCAGAGGCAGCAAAGCGTGAAAAAGTCATAGACAAAACAGACACGCTTCCTACACCCGTAGCACCAGTGGATCAGGTTCTCCCGCCGGATGTGTACGAGAATATTCCGGATAGGGTTATTGCAACAACTTCTGCTGAGGGCAAGGAAATCGAGGTAATCATTCCGCGTGTTTTCTCAGAGAATGCACATCGCTTAGGATTGTCTGCTGCAATCCGATTGGATACGCTCTGGCCATTTGCAATTCGGGGATTTTTGCGAAATCCATTGCTCGGATCAGGATACTCAACCTTAACAAAATATACACGTGACCAGTTTACAGAGGCAGAGTCTACGGATAATGACTACCTTCGTACACTCGGCGAGACTGGATTACTTGGATTTCTCACGTTCTACGGGACAATGGTTATCGCAATGGGGTACCTGTGGAGAAAAACAAAGGTATCACAAGATGAGTTATTGTATCTCTTCGCAGTTGTGCATACCGCAATCACGATTGGCCTCATGATTAATGCAATATACATCGATGTCTTTGTCTCATCAAAAGTTATCCAAACGTATTGGATTTTAACAGGGATGATGCTGGCATATGCCAAGATGTTTTCAAAAAGCGATGAAAAAAATGTGGTTGAACGGCGAACATTTAAGAAAAAGGTCCGTGCATGAAAATCTTGAGGCAGAGTAAGGAATGGTTATTTCTCTTCGTTGTGTTGGGGATCGCGGTGGGGCTTCGTTTATACAAGATCACCAGTCCTTTGGCAGATTGGCATTCATTCAGACAAGCCGACACCGCATCGGTCACCCGTGAATATATAAAACATGGAATTGATCTTCTTCGTCCACAGTACCATGATCTTTCCAATATACAGTCCGGCAAGGACAATCCGTCAGGATACCGTATGGTGGAGTTTCCAATATTAAACGCAATTACGGCATTGCTCATTACACTATTTCGATTACAGCAGTATGAAATCGTTGTAGGCAGGCTCGTAAGCATTTCGTATTCGATTGTAGGCCTCTTCGCGTTATACGCTCTAGTTCGGGAATTGACAGGAAAACGTGCAGCTGGAATAGCATTACTGACATATGCTGTCATGCCGTATGCCGTGTATTATTCGCGAACAATACTACCCGAACCTGCGTTTGTCACAAGTCTCCTCGTCTCTCTTGCGTTTTTAGTCTATGCGACACGAAACAAAGAAAATGTGTTTCTCTACGGTATGTCAATCTTATCGCTGACAGAAGCATTTCTTTTGAAACCATTCGCAATCTTCTTCTTACCGCTTTTTGCCTATGTATTTTTTCGCGAATATAGATGGAAAGCTCTCATGCAGTGGCAAGCATATCTTTTTTTCTTGATACCCTTTATTCCATTCGCACTATGGCGATGGTGGATTTTGAGTTTTCCGGAGGGTATTCCTGCGTCTGACTGGTTATTTAATAAAGATAATATTCGGTTTACCGGAGCCTTTTTTCATTGGCTCTTTGAAGTAAGAATCGCAACATTGATGCTTGGGATTGGTCTTGTTATTCCGGCTGTTTTAGGTCTTATGAAAAGAGGAAAGGATTGGTTATTTTATACCGTGTGGGCAGTCTGCATTTTGGCATATATGTCGATTTTAGCAGGTGGAAATGTTCAACATGATTACTATCAAGTTGTCGTTATGCCATTTCTCTGTGCTGTTGTTGGCCGTGGATTCGCGTTTCTTTTTGAGTTATCGCCGAGATTCATCAATAAACCACTTCTTTACATAGGAGGTTTTGGGTTGTTCATCTGGTCGCTTTTTACTTCATGGTATCAACTTAGGGGATACTACAATATTAACCATCCCGAAATAGTGCAAGCGGGAAAGGCTGTGGATGCTCTGGTGCCGAAAGATGCTCGTATTATTGCTCCGTACATGGGGGATACTGCGTTTCTCTATCAAACAAATAGACGTGGATGGCCGATTGGATTTGAGATTGATGACAAGATAAAAAAAGGTGCGCAATACTATGTCAGCGTGAACTATGACGACGAAGCAAATGCGTTGATGAAGAAATATCCCGTTATTGAAAAAACTCCGATGTACGTCCTCGTTGATTTAACGAGAACAAAGTAGGGATTCTATGCGCGTTCTCATGCTCACACCATACTTGCCTTATCCACTTCTTTCCGGTGGTCAGATTCGTACATATAATCTTCTCAAAAATTTGAGTAAGAAACACGACATTACCCTTTTTGCTTTAATTAAGGATGAGTCCGAACGCGCTCACATGAAAGAACTAGAAAAATATTGTACCAAGGTTCTCGTGTTTAAGCGGAGCGAAAAACCTTTCACGTTGCAGAACATCATTACCACAGGATTTTCAACCTTCCCCTTTCTCGTCATTCGTAATCTAGTGAGCCAAGTCCGCGATGCGGTCAAGCAAGAGCTACAGTCTGCACAGTACGACCTTATTCACGCAGAGACGTTTTACATGATGCCGAACATACCAAAAACGACCATTCCTGTTCTTTTAGTGGAGCAAACAATAGAATATTTGGGGTATTTAAGCTATGCACAATCATCAAGAATGTGGCTGGTAAAACCATTGCTCTACATTGATATTTTTAAGATTCGATGGTGGGAGGAGTTTTTTTGGAGGAGTTGCTCTCGTCTTGTTGTCATGAGTCAGGAAGATAAAACATATCTACAAAGAACCGCACAAGGTATTCAACGCATCGACGTTGTAGAAAATGGTGTTGATGTTGAATATTTTCAAAAAACAAGAAAAAATCTTCCAAAAGAACCCACCGTTCTTTTTGTCGGAACATTTAAATGGCTGCCGAATGTTGAAGGTGTGCATTTTCTTGTTCAGAAAGTATGGCCATTAATCCGCAAGCAGATTCCTGAGGCAAAGCTTCACATTGTTGGAAGTTCTCCAACAACAGACATCTATGCCTATGCAGAGCAGGATAAGCACATTACCGTAAGCGGCAAGGTACAGGACATACGCGATGCATACGCTCAAGCGCATGTCCTCGTTGCTCCCATTTTTAGCGGCAAGGGAACACGGTACAAAGTACTCGAGGCTTTTGCGACTGGGACACCGGTTGTTGCTTCCAGACTTGCTGTAGAAGGTTTGCATATTGAAAAAGGAGAGCACGCACTCATCGGTAATTCGGAAGAAGAACTTGCGGAAAGCACGGTGCATGTATTACAACATCCCAAGGTGCAGGAGAAACTCGCAAAAAACGGCATGAATCTCGTATTCAAGGAATACAATTGGAGTAATATATCAGCAAAGCTTGACGCAATTTACTCGGAATTGGGAACAGTAAACGAATGATCACACTCAGCATTGTCATCTTAAATTTCAACACAAGAGATGTCTTGCGACGTCTCTTGCTCTCACTTACTCCTGGTTTACAAAAGCAGTGGGAGATTATCGTGGTGGACAATCATTCAAGTGATGGTTCGCAGGATATGGTTGAACGCGATTTTACGTGGGTAAAACTTATCAGGAATAGAGAAAATCGTGGGTTTTCTGCGGGAAATAATATCGGCCTGAAGAAAGCACTTGGTTCTTATATCCTCTTACTCAACTCGGACACTGAAATACCAACCACAGAGTCTCTTCACTCTTTACTTCAGACTTTTGAACACAACGAACGTGTTGGGATGATTTCTCCAAGGGTTGTTTTTCCGTCTGGACAGATCGATATGGCGTGTCACAGAGGATTTCCGTCTCCGTGGAATGCACTGATGTATTTTGGAGGACTTGAAAAAGTATTTGGAACGATCCCCCTACTGAATCGGATATGCGGTGGGTACCATCAGACCTGGAAATCGATGTACACGAAACATGATATAGATGCATGTACGGGTGCTGCGATGCTTGTACGATCCACCGCAATAGATGAGGTCGGACTATTCGATGAGCGATTTTTTATGTATGGGGAGGATTTGGACTGGTGCCTTCGATTTAAAAAGGCGGGTTGGGAGATCATGTATGACCCATCATGTACTGTCGTTCATCACAAAAACGTCTCAGGAATACGAAAAGAAATTACTTCACATGAGGATATACGTGTGAAAAAGCGTGCGCATGCGCATTTTTTTGATACAATGATTCAGTTCTATGAAAAACACTATCTTTCAACCTATCCAACGTGGTTGAAGCATATCGTGTATTTTGGTATTCGAAGCATAAAATATATGAAAGGAGCATAGTATGCCAGTGAAAAAAATAACACAAAAAACGGTTGTTCCGTCAAAAATGGATCTCCAGTTTCAGGTGGATCAAGTGAGGAAAGACAAAATGGTCTACGCGTTAGATGCGTTGATGGTTTCGTTTATCTGCGTACTTACTGCGGTGTTTCTTCCGGAAATACTTTTTCGCGCGTTTTACGGAAACCCAAAGATTCAGCTTGACGCAAACGTATTGAGTTGGATTCCCGCGGGTTCCTATCTTGTTGCCCTTCTCTTCACGCTATATGCGGGAGTCGGCAACATCATGCGATGTTTCAAGGTGAAAAAACTTGAAGAAGCATTGCAGTCGACAGTAAGATAAATACATGAGGATAGGCATTGATGCTCGTCTAGCCGGATCGGCGCACGCTGGTATCGGGCGGTACACAGAAGAGTTGTTGCGGAATCTTTTTGGTTTGAAAACAAAACACGAATGGATCATTTTTCTGCGCAACAGAGACCAGCTTCCGTGGCTAGAAAAAGAATATCCACAATCAATTCGATGGGCTCCTATCACGCATTACACCGTGCGGGAACAGCTGCAGATGCCTATGTTTCTGAAGAGGGAACAGTGTGATTTGATTCACATTCCACATTTTAATGTTCCAGTTTTGTATAACAGACCATATGTTGTGACCATTCATGATCTTTTGTGGCATGAACGTCGGGATCGACATGCAACAACCCTCTCTCCAATCATGCATGCGCTAAAATACCATGCGTATCGTTATATTGCAGAAAAGGCTATTCAGCGCGCAAAACACGTTATTGTTCCAACAGAGCACGTCAAACACGCAGTACAGCGGTATACCACGCAAGAACGCATTTCAGTGACATACGAGGGAATATCACAGGCGTACAGCACACAAGGTAAGACAGAGACGCGCACATATCCGTATCTTGTGTACACAGGAAGTTTATATCCGCATAAAAACGTGGAGTATGTTCTTGATGTACTCCTGCACCTTCCCGAGCTCCATTTTGTCGTGATTTCTAGCCGCTCAGTCTTCCACTCCGCATTTTGGAGAGAAGTGAAAGCAAGAAAACTTGAAAGTCGTGTTCACATGGAAGGATACTTGTCCGATGAGGATGTTGCGGCCCTCTACAGAGCTTCTTTAGGACTCATTTTCCCCTCTTTTTCAGAAGGATTTGGTCTACCCGGACTGGAAGCGATGGCCTCTGGTGGTGTGGTATTTGCATCGGACATCCCAGTATTCAGAGAAGTGTATGGGAAAGCGGCGTACTATATTGATCCACATGACGTTATGACCTGTGTACGTGGAATACTGGCAATCCAAAAAGATGAGTCTTTCCGCTCCGCCTTAAGAAGTGAAGCAAGAAAACAACTCGAACAATACTCATGGCAGGAAATGGCAAAATCAACGGTGGCAATCTATGAACGTGTTGGATCGGTGGTATAGATATGCGAAAACTTCGGGTTGCATTGGTGTACGACCGAGTGAACACGTTTGGCGGAGCCGAGCGCGTTCTTCTTTTCCTCCACTCACTTTTCCCGAACGCTCCATTGTATACATCGGTGTACGATGCGCGTGGAGCTTCGTGGGCACAAACGTGGAAAGTTGTCCCATCTTGGTTGCAACGCATTCCCCTGTTTCGTTCTCATCACGAATGGCTCGGCCCTCTTATGCCGTTGGCTTTTGAGTCGTTTGATTTTTCACACTATGATCTTGTTATTTCCGTGACCAGTGAAGCGGCAAAGGGCATTGTGACAAAACCTGGCACACGACACATTTGTTATCTGCTCACACCCACTCGATATCTCTGGAGTCACGCCGATGAATATCGATCTTCCTTTTCTCACGGATGGAAAAGAGTTCTTTTACCGTTGTATGACATGTGCATTTCATATCTTCGGAATTGGGACCGAGTTGCGTCGCAACGGCCGGATATTATCATCCCAATTTCTGATGTTGTCCGTACGCGGTGTGAGCGATATTATCTTCGATTGGCAGAACCCGTGATTTATCCGCCTATTCGCGCGGATCTTTTTTCACTACAGCCAACACAGATCCGCGCGCCATATCCTTCCTATTATCTCTGTGTTTCTCGTCTCGTTCCGTATAAACGCATAGACCTCGCGATTCGAGCGTGTAAAGATAGCGGAAGAAACTTGATCGTCGTTGGGACAGGATCGGATGAAAGAAAGTTGAGAAAATTTGCAAGGAACAGTCCGTCAATTTACTTTGCTGGTCATTTGACAGATCAGCAGCTTGTTGGGTACTATCAGCAGTGCACCGGATTGATATTTCCGGGGGAGGAAGATTTTGGCTTGACCGTTTTAGAGGCGATGGCTTGTGGCAAACCATCTATTGTGTACGAAAAAAGTGGGAACGCGGAAGTTGTAGATCATGGTGTTACGGGGATCATTGTCTCAGAGCAGAAGACAGAAACTCTTGTTCGGGCAATGCAGATGATAGAATCAATACCATGGGATAGTCGGTTGCTTCGGCATCACGCGTTGCGTTTTACCCAGGAACCGACAATAGAACGTTGGAGGAGATATTTATGAACACACCATCACACACCTTTGCGCTTATCTTGGCGGGTGGTGGAGGGACGCGGTTGTGGCCAAAGTCCCGTGAGAAAACGCCGAAGCAGTTCTTAAAATTAGGCGGTGAGAAAACGTTATTGCGTACTACAGCAGAGCGTGTGCGAAAACTTGTGGATTGGGATCACATGTACATCATCACAAACGTGTCGCAGCTCGCTGATGTCAAAAAAAATCTCCCAGAAATTTCAGATAATCACATCCTGTGCGAACCAATGAAGCGCGAAACTGCAATGGCAATGGCAGTGGGCGCCTTGGTTATTCAGGCTCGCGATCCAGAAGCCGTTGTGATGAACTTCGCCTCAGATCACGTGGTGCAGAATCCCGGTGAGTTTATGCATGTCATGGAAACAGCGGCTCAAACGGCATCTGATGGAAATGAGTTAGTTACAGTCGGAATTTCACCTACTTTTCCACATACGGGACTTGGATATATCAAGATAGGAAAAGAGTTGTGTCAAACAAATAAACTACCAGTTTTTACGGTTGAAAACTTCACAGAAAAACCTAACACAACGACAGCAACGGCCTTTCTAACGACAGGAAAATATTTTTGGAATGCAAATAACTACGTATGGTCATGTCGAGCAATTGAGAGAGCATTTGAGAAGTACGCACCAAATACAGCCCTCTTACTTATTGAACTCAAAAAACATATCGGAAAACCGGAATGGGAGAAGGCGCTTCACGATGCGTATGAGAGAACAGAAAGTATCTCGATCGATTATGCAATCAGCGAGAAGGCTGATAACCTTCTTTTAATTCCCGGAGATTTTGGTTGGAATGACGTAGGCGACTGGAAAGTGGTGTACGATCTTGCGCAAAAAGATCAGCAAGGAAATGTTATTTTACGCGAAGAGGATGGAGGAGAGATTGTTGAGTATCAGTCACACGATAATCTTGTCAGTGCGAACGGGAGACTTGTTGCACTTGTCGATGTAGAGAATATGATTGTTATTGATACAAAAGAAATTTTACTTGTGATGCCGAAGAGTAAATCGCAGGACGTAAAGAAGATTGTTGAGAAACTCAAAGAAGAGAAGAAAAAAGAATATCTCTAATTTGGTAAACCTATGACATACGAAACGCAAAAACGCATGATGGATCTTGTGGTCGCCTCAATCTTGACGGTGATATTTTTACCGGTGTGGATTATCGTTCCCATTCTCATTATGCTTGATTCAGAAGGTCCGGTGATTTTTACGCACAAACGTGTAGGAAAGAATGGAAAGATTATTTATCTCTACAAGTTTCGTTCTATGGTCGAGGATGCCGATGATATTTTGCACAGAAAAGATAAAAGACTTTTGCGTGAGTTTAAAAAGGGCGATTGGAAGCTAAAAAACGATCCACGCATTACAAAGTTAGGGAAAATTTTACGATCACTGACCATCGATGAGTTTCCACAATTGTACAATGTGTTTAAGGGAGATATGAGCATGGTGGGTCCTCGAGCATACGTCGCTAAAGAGTTGGAAGAACAGCAACACAAATATCCGGAAACGCAGAAGTTGGTGCGTGAAATTCTATCTGTGAAACCGGGAATTACCGGTCCTTGGCAAACTTCCGGAAGAAACGAGATTCCATTTAACATCCGTGCGAAGATGGACGCAGAGTATGCTAGACAACGCTCCATCTGGAATGATATGCTGATTCTCGTACGGACACCACAGGCGATGATTTCTAAGTGGTGATGAAGGAGAACTGCCCATGGACGAGCTCGATGTTCAAAAAATAGAGACGATTTCCCCAACTCCTCAGGAAAGTGTCCACACAAATCCACTTGCTGAGGCATTAAAGAAGAAAGACAGCAAAAAAGGTGTACCAAAATTTGTCAAATTCTTCCTTGTGTTTTTCGTCGTTCTCCTTATTGTTGCAGGGAGCCTAGCACTTGTGGGATGGAAGATGATCGGTGAAGTAGGAGGTCTCCTTATCGTTGCGCGTCAAATCGAGGTCCCCGCGCGTGGCGCATACGACGCACTCAAGGCTCAAAATCTCATTGAGGCCAGTAGTAAAATCCAAGAAACAGAGCAAAAATTTAAAGATCTTCGAGAAAAGTATCAAGCTTTGGCTTGGGTGAAGTCCATACCTCTAGCCAGCGCATACTATACCGATGGCGAGCATGCATTGAATGCTGGGGAGGCTGGAGTTGAGGCAGCAAAAATCGCGGTGAACGCGGTTGAACCGTACGCCGATGTTCTGGGATTTACTGGTGCTGGCACATTTACCGGTGGCTCAATTGAAAATCGATTGAAGCTCATTATTGCTACGCTTTCTAAGGTGACGCCCGTTGTTGATGATTTAACGGCAAAACTTGACGTAGTAGGAAAAGAGTTGGGCCAAATCGATGAAAAACGATACCCAGAATCTTTCCGCGGGACCATGATTCGCGAGCGTATTGTCACAATGAAAAAGTTAAGTGCAGGAGCCTCACAAGCCGTTATTGAGGCAAAGCCGGTATTAGAAGTATTGCCCGCTATTGCGGGAGGTGATGGACATCGCAAAAAATATTTGGTCTTGTTCCAGAACGACAACGAACTTCGACCAACCGGAGGATTTATGACTGCGTTTTCCACGATGTTTGTTGAGGACGGACGAGTAACGCCGGAGCGGTCGGATGATATTTATGAGTTAGATAAAAAATTTAGGAATAAGCCGGAAATTCCACCAATCTTGAAACAATACTTAAAGACAGAAACGCGATGGAATCTGCGCGACATGAACTTGTCGCCGGATTATAAGAACTCTATGGATGTGTTTTGGTCGTATATGTCAAAATTACCTGGTGAATCAAAGGAAATCGACGGCATTATTGCAGTAGATACCAATGTCTTAGAAAAACTCGTCTCTATTTTAGGTCCAGTGGAAGTTCCAGGATACGGTACGTTTAGTGCGGAAAAAGACAAGCGGTGTGATTGTCCGCAAATCATTTATGCAATGTCCGAGATTGTTGATCGCCCAACCCCCTACCTGCGCACCAACCGCAAGGGGATTATCGGACCGATGATGCATAGCATTTTGTCCAAAGCCTACACCGCACCAAAACAGCTGTGGCCACAGCTGTTTGAGGAGGCGTGGAAGAGCATAGAAGGCAAACACGTGCAGTTCTACTTCTTTGATGAGAAGTCGCAGGCTGCGGCAGAGTCCATTGGCGCTGCTGGGCGTATCAAGCCGACGCCGGAAAACTCAGATTATCTTTTTATTGTGGATACAAACCTCGGTGGTGCAAAGTCCAATCTTTTTGTCCAACAGCAAGTTGAGGAAGAAATTGATTTACCGCAGAATGGTCGAGTAAAGAAAACTTTGGCAATGACCTACAAGAATCCATTTCCGCCATCAAACTGTAATTTGGAGGCAGGTGAATTATGTTTGAACGGCCGCCTCACTGATTGGGTGCGTGTGTATCTTCCAAAAGGTGCAGAGGTGACAGAGTCGCTTGGATTCGATACAGGAACAACAAAAACGAGTGAGGAACTTGGTCATATGGTCTATGAGGGTGTGTTTATGCTCCAGCCGCTTAATCAAGCAAAGATTAAGATTACCTACACCGTGCCATATACCGATTCCAAAGAATATCGTATGTACGTGCAGAAGCAGGGCGGAACGCCGGGAATCAAACACCTGATGCGCGTGAATGGTAGTGAGCAAGAGATTATTGTTGATAAAGATTCGATGGTGAAGATTGCGTTCTAACGTACTATGGGGTAATCGAAGATGCGAACGTTTGCAACAGAGGGAATCGTACTTAAACGTTCGAATGCTGGGGAAGCTGATCGTATCGTCACACTTTTTACACGAGACTACGGTAAGATCTCGTGCGTTGCAAAGGGTGTACGCAAAACAACTTCATCCAAACGATCTGCACTTGAACCTGGAATGTACTCAAAGATTTTCTGTGCTAAGGGGCATGGGTTGCCGATCTTGACCCAAGCGCAGATCATTGAAGATTTTCCAGAGAGCAGAAAAAGTCTCCATACCACAAAGAGTCTTTCTCAGGTATTAGAGATTTTTGATACCGTGATGGTAGAGGAAGAGACGCAGGATGGGGTGTTTGATGTTGCGGTGGAGATTTTGCGGACGCTGAATCAGTCTGATGCTTCGCATAGGAGAGAAATTATTGAGATGTTAAAAGATATCATGGGGACATTGGGATTTCAGGATATCGATGATACAAAATTTGAGTCTGTATCAGAGTATGTCGAGTTTCTCTCGGAGAGAAAGATGCATAGTTTCGCATTTTTGACGGTGAAGAAGTAAGCATTTGACAATCGCGTACAGCCACGTATACTTCTTTGTAGAACGCATAGTGATCGGTTGGCAGCCGGGAGTGCAAAAGAAAGAAAGAGCGTCTGCGCAAGCAAACGAAGTAGGGTGGAACCGCCCAAGTGGGTCCCTGCAGCAACAAGAAAGCTGGAGGGCTTTTTTGTAGAGAAAAAGGAGGTTCTATGAACCAACTCACACTGGACACGATTGTTGCTTTGGCCAAGCGTCGTGGTTTTGTGTTCCAAAATTCTGAAATTTACGGCGGATTGGCAAACCTTTATGACTACGGTCCTATGGGAGCTGCGTTGTTGCGCAATATTCGAAACATCTGGTGGAAAACATTTATTGAATCTCGAACAGACATGGTTGGACTGGACGCGAGTATTATCTCGCATGCAAATATCTGGAAGGCCTCCGGGCATGTTGCGGGATTTGCTGACGCGATGGTCGATTGTAAAGCGTGCAAAATGAGAACGCGCGCAGATCATCTCATCGAGGCATACTTTGAGTCGCAAAACACAACTGAGAAGGTTGAGGGGAAGTCAGACGAAGAACTCAACGCAATTATTCAGAAAGAAAAAATCCCCTGTCCATCCTGTGGGAAGTTCGACTGGACCTCAGTGCGCAAGTTCAACCTTCTTTTTCCTGTGCAGCTCGGAATCCTCGAAGAATCGCAGTCGCTCGCCTATCTTCGTGGTGAGACCGCGCAGGGAATGTTCGTAAACTTCAAGAATGTCGTTGATTCTTCCCGAGTAAAACTGCCGTTTGGTATTGGACAGCTCGGAAAGAGTTTTCGCAACGAGATCACAAAAGGAAACTTTGTGTTCCGCACGCTTGAGTTCGAGCAGGGAGAAATTGAGTACTTCTTTGATCCTCAGGTGACACCGTGGGAGCCACTGTATGAACAGTGGAAGAAGGATATGTGGGCGTTTGTTACGGAGCAACTTGGGGTTCAACCAAAAAATCTGAGGTGGCGCACACACACCGATGAAGAACGCAGTTTCTATAGTAAGCGTACAGAAGACCTAGAGTACAACTACCCGTTTGGATACAAAGAACTCTGGGGTTTGGCTTACAGAACTGATTATGACTTAAGTCAACACATCAAGTTCTCTGGTGTGGATTTGTCGTATGTGAATCCGCAAACGGGGACAAGAATTGTTCCGCATGTCATCGAGCCTGCGGTTGGGATAACTCGGCTATTCTTGATGATTCTCTGTGATGCCTATTGGTTTGATGAAGCGAAACAGCGTGTTGTGTTGAAACTGCATCCAAGCCTGGCGCCATATAAAGCCGCGGTATTTCCACTCGTTTCCAACAAACCGGAGCTCGTTGAGAAAGCGCGTGCTGTCTATGATATGTTGAGATTGGATCGAGCAGTTGCGTGGGATGATCGTGGAAATATAGGAAAGCGATACATGGCGCAGGATGAGATTGGAACGCCGTACTGCATTACGGTAGACTACCAAACGCTCGAGGACAACACCGTAACGGTACGTAATAGAGATACAGCAGAACAAACACGAGTCGCAGTAGACGAACTGAAAGGAATAGTGCAATGAAAAAACTCACCCTTCTTTTGTTGGTTGGCATTGCGGTTTTAGGCGGCGGCGTATTTTTATTGATGAACAAGGGAAAGAAGACGGCGTCGACCACGCCTTCTCCAACGCTAAAACCAAAACTCTCTTTACCAATAAATCAAATACCAGCGGCTGAGCGCCCCTTTGTTATGTTAGAGCCTACTCCTGCACGCGAGGTTGTGATGACTATTGGTGATCTGCAGAAGAAGGCTGAGAGCGTGGACTATGAGTTACAGTATTCGGCTGGAGACAAAGAGGAGGCGGCAATTGGCTCTATTGATTTTGGCCGAGGAAAATCGCCGTATGTGAAAACAGTGTTGCTTGGATCAAAAAGTGGCGGTGGAAAGATTACCTATCACGAAAACGTCACCGGTGGGAGTTTAGTCCTTACGTTTTATAACGCGAACTACAAACTTTCCAACGAGTGGTCATATGTTGATAACAAAAAGCCACAAACCTCTTTTGCTTCAAGAGATGGGAAGTTTCAGATAGAAACAGGAAAGTTGTTTAAAGGATCTGCATATGTGATTGTGTTTAATAATCCAGGTCTTCCCGGTTCTTTGGAAAAAACTGTATTAGCGGGACCATACTCTATTGCTGGAACTACCTCTATGCAAGATGGTAAAGTAAAAGTCTCATTGCGGTTATCCGATGCAAAACCAGCCGTCATTATGGCCTGGACGGGAAAAGAGTGGAAAAGTTACCCAACGAAAGTTGATGGGAAATCAGCAACTGCGGAAGTGGATTTCGCAAAGACCTATGTGGCGGTGGAGAAGTAGATTTACGTAGTTTTGTGTCTTTTTTCAACAGGAATGTTATGCCACACATTCAAAAGTTCTGCAAGTTGTCTATCAAGTTTTGAAGTAAAAGAAGTGTCTGCTGATAAAAGATCAGTGTATTGTGCCAGAGTAAGCGATTGGTAAAAAGCTTGCTCAAACACATCAGACATCAATAGACGAATAATTGCGGTGCGCACCATTTCCTCAAAAATACCTTCTTTTCCGCCAAAAATATCGAGCCCTGTTTCTTTATATATATCTCGCCTTTCTCTCAAAATAAATCGTTCAATGCGTGGTTGAATTTGTTTCCAATAAATATCATGAGCTTTTTCATATAGTATCTTTCGTGTAATGAAATCTTGATAAGAAACAGCATGATATTTTTTATCGGCAGTTTGATGGTGAATCACTTGAGAAGCGGGGATGTATATACCCTCAAATACTAATGGTTTTTCACTTATGTTCTCCAGTACTTTTTTATTCCAATAGATTGATGTATGCCAGTGTTCAGGAAGTGGTAATCCAGTTCTTTCTGCGATTTCTGCTGTTGGGATATCTGAACATAATGTAAAAGCTGTCTGAAATATTTCCCAACTACTTTCCTGACCAAAAAAATTCATCAAGGCAAGGCGATGTGGATCTTGAGAAGACAATCGCCGCGAGGTAATTGACCATGCCGGCCCAAGTAATGCCTGAAGAAATCCAGTGTACTGAAGTTTCCAAAAGAAAATTGATGCACTTTCTCTGTTATCACTTTTTCCAAATCGATCAAAAGCTTTTGAAAGTTCAGAGTGAAGAACAACATCAAGTGTTTGAGTTTCTTCGTCTGTGAGATTCTGTTCTTGAAAAGCGGCAGACCATCGTCTCATCTTGTTATAGTCCTCGTTTGGAATAGAAAAATACGGAAGTCTTTGTGTGTCGATAATCCATCGAAGTACTGCGGTAAATGTTGCAATAGATCCAGATTCTACGCCCTCTGGGAATGGATGGCCTACAATGGTATTGTCGCGCACATGGTCAATCCCATTCTGAAATGGTGAGTATCCTCGATACTCATGCCCTTCGCAAATAATTCCCACGGTTCCATTTGGTAAGTGGCGAAGCGCATCTCCAATATCAAGAAGTTGCTCTTTTGTGTCTGGAAAAATGGTGCAAAAGACATGTACTTGAACTCCATCTTTAAATGTAAGTCTATAGTATATTTTTCTTTTTCCAGGATATGTACGAGCATAATCATATGAAATAGTGTATTTTCCTTCGGCCTGATGGTCATGTAATACTTTCTCAACCTCATCTTGAGTCACACCTATAACAAGAAGATCAAGATCTGTGGTTTTTTGACTTGGTAATCGATATCCGCGAATTTCTGCTAAAGCAGCGTCGCCGACAAGGACAATTTGTGCCTGATGATGTGAATTTTTTAACATGCATTGAATGTATTGAATCATCGATGATTCCCGTTCTGTTATCGTTTGTAGAGTAGGGATAACAAAAGATTCATCTTCTTCATCTGGTTGAAGGATTTCTGATCGTTTTTGCGCCATAACAAGCACATTATCAACACCGACTGTGATCCTTCGCATTCTATTTTCATGATCTGTTCGTGCTGTCATATGATTTGATACCCTTTTCCCTTGATGGTTTGAACACTAATAGTAGAGTGATGATGTTCCATATTTTTTCGCATTCTCGAGATGGTTTTATCTATCGCCCAATCAGAATATTTTTCAAGATATTTTTCTCCCCAGAGAATTTGAGCGATTTCTTCTCGGGAAATAACTTCATTTTTCCGTTTGAGAAATTCATGGATCAATGTTTGTTCAATGCCGGACAGATATGAAAATCGATCAACCTCAAATGGCGATAATGCCGAGCGATACATTTTTTCACGGATAAATATCTCAAACCACAATGATTGGAGTTTTCCGGTGTTTGCTATGACTCCTAATCTAGAAAGAAATTGTTGCTGTTCTGTATCTTTGGGAACGGATTTGTACTGAACAATACGTCTCAAAACACTTTTTTCTGATTCGGTGAATGAGTCCCACATCTTTTGAAAAAGAGAAAGAAGAACGTCATGTTTCCCTAATTGAAGAAGATGCTTTTGCGTAATTTTTCTCTTCACTCTGAAGAATAATCGTACGCTCTCTCTCAAAACGGGATAATATCCACCAGAATATTGAACAAGCATATTTTTTATCTGAATGGACAACTCATTATGAGAAAAGGAAGAAAAACGTTGAATAGTATATAAAGATTCTTCTTGAGAAAGAGTTGGAAAGAAAAGCACATTTTCTTGCAGAGGAATGTATAGTTCGCGGAAAAAATCAGATGAATCTTGAAGGATGTATGGAGATGTGTGAAGGAGGAAAACAAGTGAGCATGCCGGGTTTGGCGGATGCCTTTTTGTATCAAAAATTGCTTTCCATATTTGTCCTGCCACAGAGGGCAAAGAGGTCCAGTACTCCTGATTGTTTATGATGAAAACGCAATGCTTGCCTCGATCATGAAGCTGAATGAGATAGTGTTGTATTGAAGAGAGCACTATGACAGGGTCATTGCTTTGTATGCAGTGGTATGTCGAATCTATCTCAGCGAGTTTAATGTTGAGTTGGTGAAGCCATGCGTATGGATTATTCGGCTCAAATGATATTGGCGAGAAATAGACAAGAATAGTATTTTTTATATGATCTTGTAATAATTCCTCAAGATGGTCTGGTTTACTGAGAATGAATTGAAGATACCCGCTTTTTGCACTTTCTGGAAGACCGACGAAGCTCACGGAAGAGCGATGGGCAATACACCAGAATAAGCTCTCAAATCTTTTGAGTAATATTTTTCGTGGAAGAGGATAAAGATAATTATCCATGTCTGGTATTATATCAAAAAGTCATTAATAGTCAGAAACAGTCAGAAATAAGTCAAGCAGAGAAAATATCCAAGAATACAATCCTTTGAAGATTGAAAAAGGGGGTAGTATGCCAACTGCAGAAGAATTAGAAAAACAACTTACTTCAGATCGTGCTATAGCAATATTACGAACAATGGCAGGTTTCGTGAAAGATTTTGGGAATATTCCATATGCGTACGCACCATCTGCAAGCATGGCAATACTCCAAGCGTGTGCAAAGAATGAAATTAACCTAGAAGAATCAGATATTTTATATCAATATCATGAAGAACATGCGGTAGTGGTGTAAGTTTTACATTTTTATGCCATTACGCAAAGAATTACTCCAAAAATTGGATAATCAATCTGAAATTGTTCAGAATCTGTTAGCTGGCCAATCATACCGTAGTCAAGGGTATGATATTCGTCTTGCAGAAACATTAGATGACGCACACCATATTTCTGAAATGTTGCGGAGAGCTTGGGGGCTAGGAAAACTTGTTCACTATTTTTATGAAGTTTTTAATAATCCAGAGGACATACTTCACGCATTTCTTTTATCTGTATCTCAGGCAAATAATTTCATTGATATTCAAACACTCTGTTTTCTTGCTACAGATCATGAACAGAAACCAGTGGGGACAGTTAGTCTTGTTTTTGATCACGCAGAAAGAACGGTTGAGTTTGGTCGAGTAGCGACACTCCCAGAAAAGCAGAATAATGGTGTTTTATCTGCGTTTGCGATACCCGTTCACGAAACTTCAACGCTTTTTCCAGATTACACACTTGTGTCTGATTCAACAACGTTAACACTCGCAATTCAACGTTTTCTATCAACAATAGACACACCAGCTTTGGCGCTTCATCCATCCTCATTCGTGATACAACAAGACGTTGTCTTAGATTGGAATGCACATATAGGAAAAAAATTTAATGCAAGCATAGCTCAAGCCATGTTATCAACAGATAGTGACTCTGGTTTAGGCCGATTTGCTACGTTTTTCCACGAAAAACCAGGAACACATGAATACATAAATCCACCACACGATATGACAGACGCTCAAAAACCATTTTTTCTTTATTCAACAGAACAACTTAAGGAAATAGGTCGAGCTGTGGATACAAAGAAGTCAAGGCAGTATTTTTTTCGCGAGATGTCAATTCATGAAAATTCCGTAACACATACGCGTGTTGTTTCCGATGTTTTAGGTGTGGAAATGCTTAAAGAATTACTAGACGAAGAGAGTGTATTTGAAACAACAATATTCCAAATACCATGTATGAAAGATTTTCGTCAGATCTCTCTCTATCTTGAAAGTATGGGGGCAATTCTATCTGGAGTTTTTCCCAAACATGGATGTTGGTATGCGAGTTATACATGGATACACGGAAAACATCATAGAGATAAAGCTAAAGATGGGCTCATACTGCTTGAAAAACAAAAATCTCCAACGATTGCATTTGGAGATAGTGGAAAACTTCTCCAACTGCTAGCAAACTCGATTCTTTAAGCTTACTCTCTTTTTCGTCTTTTCTTCGCGTTGACATGCCGTTGTATTTCGCTTACACTCAATCTAGTGGAAATTAGTGGGAAATAAGCCTAGAACCATGTATATCGGAACATATTATCACAAGTTAGAAGAGAAAGGGAGAGTGTCTGTTCCTGTGAAGTTTCGCAACTCTCTTGGAGAAAAACCAGTGTTAACACGAGGATTGGATGGATGTCTTTTCCTTTTTTCACAGCAGGATTGGCGAGCATTTATAGGAACATTAGAGGATAGTAGTGTCACCAAAAAAGTCCACCGCGACTTCGCACGTCTCATGGCAAACGAGGCAAGCGAACTCGAGTTTGATACCGTTGGGAGGGCCGTCATTCCGGAATATCTTCGTAATAAAGCGAACATTACCAAAGAGGTAGTCTTTACGGGTTCCGCAAATCGAGTAGAACTTTGGGATCGAGACGCATATCACACATACATGGAATCACTTGAACAGCATGCCGAGGAAATCGCAGAGCAGTTTGATGTTCCGCAGAAAGGCGAGGACCATGTCTAGCCATACTCCGGTCATGCTTCATGAAGCACTTGATGGACTGCGGGTTCAAGAAGGCAAGTGGTATGTGGATGCCACGTTTGGCCGAGGTGGGCATACTGCCGCAATCCTACAGAAAGGTGGCAAGGTGATTGCGGTTGATCACGATGACGAGGCAATTGCGTACGGAAGTGTGCATTTTGTGAAGGAGCTTGAAAAGGGTGACATAAAATTAGTTCACGCAAACTTTTCAGAACTTGGCACAATTCCGGACACCACCACGAGAAAAATCACTGGAATTTTGTTTGATTTTGGCTTGAACAGCGTCCAGTTAGACACCGCAGACCGAGGTTTTTCCTTTCAACAGGAAGCAATGCTCGATATGCGCATGGATAAACGATTGGGAGTAACAGCAAAAGATTTAGTCAATGCTTTAGGCAGAAAGGAACTGTATGACTTACTTACGACGTATGCTCAGGAATTCCGTGCTCGGACAATTGTGGAAGCTTTACTGCGCAATCGAATAAATAAGCCGATCGAGACAACAACTGAGTTAGCCGAGATCGTAGAGAAAGCGGTGGGGGGTCGCAAACACCCCGGAGACATTCACCCAGCAACAAAAACATTTATGGCGTTGCGCTTGGTCGTCAACGATGAACTTGGGAGTATCGAACGGGCCCTGCCCACCGCGCTCGATCTTCTCGAGGACAGCGGGCGGTTAGTGACGATAAGTTTTCATGAAGGTGAGGATCGTATCGTGAAGCACGCGATGAAAACTTGGGAGATAGAGAAAAAAGGGACACAGCTCACAAAAAAGCCGTTAGAACCAAGTATGGAAGAACAGCGAGAAAACCCAAGAAGTCGGAGTGCAAAGCTTAGAATTTTTGTAAAAGGTGGTGTGAAATGAAGACAATTCTGGCAATCATTGTTCCCGCGTGTGTCGTATTTGGTTTGGCGATTGCAAACATTGCCTATTCTGCAAAAACGGTCAATATTGGTGAGTACGTACATAACCTCGAACAAAAAAACATCGTGTTGCGTCTGGAACAAAAAGACTTAGATGAGGAACTTGCCACCTCGTTGTCTCTTCGAACATTACGCGAGGAAGCAGTAGCGCAAGGATTCATCCCTATTTCATCGGTTTCTTTCCTAACCGCAGCACGACCTGTTGCAATGCGGTAAACTTGAGTGGACATGAAAAAACCCATTCCGTATATCGAAGATCACGCGTGGCATCAGCGCGTGGTATTCATCCGATTCAGTTTTTCTGCAATATTTATTCTTCTCCTCGTCCGACTTTTTTATTGGCAGATTTTACAATCTGACAAACTGCAAGCGGCGGCAGAATCGCAATATACATCCGTGAAAAAAACAACAGGAAGTCGGGGAAATATTTACTCTTCAGACGGTCATTTGCTCGTAACAAACCGTGATGTATATACTTTGTTTGCTGAACCAAAAAAGTTTACTCAAACAAGAGAGCAGATTGCATCGTTGCTTACCTCATTTATGCCCGTTGATGAGAACGTCAGTACAGAACTCGCCACGTCATCCGCATATCTTGAACAAACGCAAGGAGAATGGAAAACGACGTTTCTAAAAAGACTTGAAGACCCTTCCTTGCAATGGGTATCACTCAAAAGAAAGTTACCCAGAGAGATAAAAGGAATGATAGATCAATTGGCGTTATCGGGACTTGGATTTGATCGGGAAGAGGTTCGGTATTACCCTGAGGCTTCGATGGCGGCGAATGTCTTAGGTTTCGTGGGACGAGATGAGCGTGACCACGAACAAGGGTATTTTGGTATCGAAGGGTATTATGACCGAGAACTACGAGGCCAAGAAGGTGTTGTGACACAGGAAAAAGATGCACTCGGGTTACCCATTGCTATCGGCGGGTACGATGTCATTGGATCGCGCGATGGAAGAGATATCACCTTGACAATTCGACGAGATCTTCAGTTTTTGCTTGAGGAAAAATTAAAAGAAGGAATGGTCCGTTATGGAAGTAAAACCGCGGAAGCTGCAATTATGGACCCCAAAACGGGCGCCATTCTTGCCATGGCCTCCTTCCCAAGCTATGATCCTGCAAAATACTATACCTTTGATCCGCAGACGTATAAAAATCTTTTTGTTCAAGATGTGTATGAGCCAGGTTCTACGCTAAAAATCCTCACGGTATCAGCTGGCATTGATGCTGGCGCGGTGTCGCCGGATACACAGTGCGATCGGTGCACAGGTCCCCGGGTAATATCAGGGTATACGATAAAAACATGGAATGAAAAATATTATCCAAATACAACGATAGCAGACGGACTTGTGCATTCAGACAACACCGCGATGATCTTTGTGACGGACAAGGTTGGAAAAGAGAAATTTGTAGAGTATCTTCGCTCCTTTGGTCTCGAGACAAAAACAGGAATAGACCTCCAGGAAGAAGCAACTCCACCGTTTAGAAAAGAATGGAAGGATATTGATGTTGCAACGGCGTCATTTGGTCAGGGTATTGTTGTGACTGGCATACAAATGCTCTCTACGGCTCAAGCAATCGCGAATAAAGGACTGATGATGAGGCCGTTCCTCACCCAATCAGTAAAACAAGGTGATCGCATGATTACGATAGACCCAAGACCACTTCGACAAGTCATTTCGCAAGATACCGCAGACAAGGTCACGTTGATGATGGAGGCCGCAGCGCAACACGGAGACGCAAAATGGGCAACACCAAAAGGGTATCGCATTGCAGGGAAAACGGGAACGGCACAAGTTGCAGTGTCTGGACACTATGATGACGAAAAGACCGTGGCAAGTTTTGTAGGCTTTGCTCCTGCTGATGATCCAAAATTTGTTATGTTGGTAAAACTCAGAGAACCAACGTCCTCCCCATGGGGGTCTGAAACAGCGGCCCCACTGTGGTTTTCTATTGCTCGAGACCTTTTCATTCGAATGAAGATCGCGCCAAAATAAAGAACTCTATCTCTCATTTAATATTTTTGCCAACGATTCTTGTGATTGATATAGAGTTTTATCTTTATTGATCAACGCCTTTTCATCATCGGACAGCCACTGGTTTGCGCTCATTTTTGCAAAAATAACCTGCGCAATGGCGATGCGCTCGTTAATGAGTTGTATCATTTTTTCATACTGTGACTTCCGCTCCTCATATTGTGCGCCAAAACTTCTTGCAGACTCCCAGCTTTTCAGAACAGTACGTAAACGGTCAAGCGAGGTCTTCCATCCCTCAATATCTTCCTTTTTATAGTTTGGAGGCATATACCCAGCAACGTGCTGAACAACAATTTGTACAGGACAGCCATTCAGCTCACCAACAACCGCGGCAATACCAGTTTCCTGATATCTGCTATCAAGAAGAAACTTTTTCCACGATGGAAATTCTGCATAGTTTTCCAAGAGCTCATCTGCAGTGTAATACCCCAAAGTAGGAGCCTCTCCCCAAATAATGTTCGAGTACCCAGACTCCTTCATCGCCTTTTCCATGGTATAGCCGCTCTGTGTTGCCTCAAATGAAAGATCGTTGTATTTCAAGATGTTTTGCGCGCGCAACTTTGCCGATTGTTCCAATTTCGGTTGGAACTTCAATGGTTTTACCCCATGTTCTGTTCGAATTGCGTTCAATTTGTCAATGTATTCCTGTTCATGGAGGAGCGCGGTATGTGATTGTTGATAGTCCTGCGATGGATCGTGCCAAAGAGATTGGTATGGTGTCTGGTTTGCGTACGGTAATACACGAGAGATATCTTGAAGATCTACAAGACCGAGTACATGGCGTGAATCGTTGCTTGCCTTACGATTATCGCCCATAACAAAGGTCTTTCCCTCTGGAATTTCCAATCGGTGACAGTCAGGGAGATATGCTCCTCCAAATGTTGATCGAGGTGTAGCTGTGTATGGCTCCTCAATCTTCTCGCCGTTTACAACGACAAAACCATCACGAATCTCGATGACATCTCCAGGCAACCCAACAACACGCTTTACAAATCCGTTGACGCGATCCGTTGCTAAACCATCGTTTTGGATAAGCTCTGCTGTTTTTTCATTTGAGAAGCTCACAATATCGCCACGATGAAGTGTGTAACGGGAGTACCAACGGTTAAAAAGATGAAAGCCCCCAGGATACGTTCTCATCAGCGGAGCAGCAACATCTTCACGAGCCAAATCTTCAAGTGTTCTACCGGTTCCTTTTGGGAAGGTTGGATACATTGATCCAGTTCCTGATATATGTACAGCAGACGAAACAATCCCAATCTTATCAGCAGCCTGAAACAATGCAGCATACGCAAATGTTCCAGAAACAAAAAAAGCATTAACCCACAGGATGAGGAGCAGAGCAAAAAGAGGCAGTCCTTGGAAAAAGCGGCGAAAAGGGTGATGTGTTGTATGGATCTGTCGGAAAAGTTCAATGTATGGGAGGAAAAAGAATTCGAGCAAAAGGCGCATAGATTGATGGTATCACAAGACGCGTGCGTGGTAGAATGACACGGTGAAGCTGCAGTCTTTGCTCATTGCAATAAAACAGCCGTACCATTTTCTCCAGGGATTGTTTGCTTGGATTGTGTTTGGTGCATGGCGAAAGCATATTCGTATCATCGGGGTGACGGGAACGGATGGGAAAACCACAACCTCGACGATGATCTATCACATTCTCTCTAAAGCTGGGAAAAAGGTAGCGCTAATTTCAACGGTTGCGGCGTATATTGGCGACCAAGAAATAGATACAGGATTTCATGTGACAACTCCAAGTCCGTTTGCATTGCAGAGATTGCTTCGTTCTGTAGCGGAAAGGGGATACGAATATGTTGTCCTTGAAGCAACGTCACACGGTATTCACCAACATCGGTTGTTTGGCATCAATCCAGAAGTCGTTGTACTTACAAATATCACGCGTGAACATTTGGATTACCACAGCACATATGAGCACTATCTTTCCACAAAAGCGTCATTCATTGCGCGAGCAAAAACAGCAATACTCAATAAAAATGATCGCTCTGAGGCTTTAGTAAAGAAGAAGTTGCAAGATAAAAATCTAAAGATCATTTCATACGATAACAAGACATGTGACAGCAGTATCCGGGCCGCACTTGTTCGATATATTGCCGAACCATACAACAGAGAGAATGGATTGGCCGCAATAACAGCGTGTCAATGTCTTCACATAGGGACAGATGTGTGTATAAAAGCGATTCAATCATTTCCTGGTGTGAAAGGTCGTATGGAAGAGATACCCAACAATTTGGGAATCACGGTTGTTGTAGATTTTGCGCATACACCAAACGCACTTGAACGTGCACTTACAACACTGCGGTCTCGTGTAAAACAGGGAAATGCATTCATTGCTGTATTTGGCTGTGCTGGTCTTCGTGACCAGTCGAAAAGACCGGCGATGGGAAGAATAGCATCTGAACGTGCCGACAGTGCGGTGTTTACCGCGGAAGACCCGCGAGTTGAGGATGTCCATGTCATTATTCGGCAAATGAAAGAGGGTGTTGTTAAAAACTGGGGAAATATCTATGAGATTGCGGAGAGGGGGAAAGCGATACGTTTTGCGATACAAACATTGGCTAAGAAAGGCGATGTTGTTGGAATATTTGGAAAAGGACACGAACGAAGCATGAATCTTGATGGCAAACACGAAGTCCCTTGGTCTGATCAAGAGGAAGCCCGTACAGCTCTTGAATCAAGAAAGACGTAGAAATGTCTCCAAGAAAACGCATTGTTCTCATCGGCGGTGGAACAGGAACGTCAACGATACTATCGGGTCTTCAAACAAAACCAGTACACATCACCGCCCTTATCTCTGTTGCTGACTCTGGGGGGTCAACAGGGAGATTACGAGATGAGTTTGGATTTCAACCGGTTGGAGATCTCCGACAGTCATTGGCCGCACTTGCAGGTTCGCACAACCAGGAGTGGATTCGCAAAGTTCTCTTGTATCGATTTGAAAAAGGGACTGGACTGAAAGGACATAATCTCGGGAACCTTATCCTCACTGCCCTGCAGGATATGGCAGGATCTACAGCAGATGCATTGGCAATTACAGAAAAAGTTTTTCGTTTACGTGGGGAAATACTTCCGGTTACCGAACACACGGTAGATCTTGTCATTCACTATACTGACGGCTCATTCGTTGTTGGAGAAGATAACCTTAACTCCTGTATTGATGGTAAACAGGTAGAATCTGTGAAACTTCACCCTTCAGCACCACTTTTTCACAAGGCAAATAAAGCGCTTATTGATGCGGACATGATTGTTATCGGTCCTGGCGATTATTTCGGCAGCGTGATGCCCGCTCTCATTGTTGAAGGAATGAAGAATGCTTTTTCTCAGGTCAAGGGAAAGGTTGTGTTCATCGTAAACTTAATGACACGACACAATCAAACACATCAGTGGAATGTTTCACGACACCTCGAAGGTATTGAGTTGGCGATTGGAAAAAAGGTGGACTATATTATTGTGAACACTGGAAAAATCCCCCAAAATATATTGGATACGTACGCGAAAGAAGATGAGTATCCTGTGGTTCATGACATGGAAAAAGAGAAGAGATGTATCGAAGGAAATTTTGTAGTTCAAGATCACATGGGAAAGCACGGAGCGGATATTTTGCGTCGCTCGCTTTTACGTCACGATCCAGATAAAATAGCCAACATACTTATGGAGTACCTATGAACGCATCAATTCAAGCAATTGTTTTAGCAGCTGGCAGGGGAACGCGCATGAATGCGATCGAAAAGAATAAGGTTATGTATGAGGTTGGTGGGAAGCCGATGATTTCGTATCCTGTCGCAGCACTAAAAGGTCTTGGGATTGAGAGGCCGATTATTGTGGTTGGCTTTGCAAAAGAGAGCGTTATGGAGTATCTCAAAGACTCTGTTCTTTTTGCCGAACAAACACGAGCGGATGGGACGGCGGATGCGGTTCGGGCAGCGATGCCATATATACCAGAGAATACCAAAGAAGTTATTGTTCTTTATGGTGATCACTCAACATTTTACACAACACAAGTTTTACAAGAACTGTTAGACAAACACAAGAAATCCGGTGCCGCCATGACCTTAATTACCACGCATACAGATCCAGTAGGGTACGGTCGCATTCTCCGTGATGCTAAAGGAAAAATGACAGGAATTGTTGAAGAAAAAAATGCAACAGATGAGCAAAAAGCAATTACTGAAATAAACACGGGGAACGCGGTCTATACATATACATTTTTGCAAAAATATCTTCCGCAGATTCAAAGAAATCCTATTTCAGCGGAGTTTTACTTTACAGACATTGTTGCGCTAGGTTTCCAAAACAATGAACACATTGACACCTATACTGTTGAAGATAAGGCGATAGGAATAGGAATTAATACACCACAACAACTTCAAGAGGCTGAACAAGAAATGATGAAGCGACAGGAAGGGTAACGCATGGTTGAGCTCCAACACATCATTCCCGGGTGTGTGATTGTGTTGACGGGAAGAGCAGATGGCGATATTTCATCTGAGACAGTGCTTCACCAAAAGATGAAGGACTATGGGAAAACGCTCATTGTTCCTCGACTCATGCATGGATCTGAGAGAAGGGTTGTTACGAAACATGAAATGTTCCAGTGTGATGCACTCATTACCACAGATCAGGCGCATGCTTTAGGTATTCGAGTGGCAGACTGTTTACCGATAGTATGTTCTATTAAAGGCAAGGGCCTGACAGTGATTCATGGAGGATGGAGATCGCTACTTCAGAGTATTGTTCCGTTGACGCTGGCAGATCTGTGTTCGACAACAATGGCTGATCCTCAGGATATCTTTGTGTGGATAGGGCCATCTATACAGCAGTGCTGCAACACAATGCAAAGTTTGCCAATACAGTCACATTTTCCAGAATGGAAACCCTATGTACACGAAAAAAAAGAACAGTACTCTGTTTCGTTGCAAGATGCCGTGCTCGACCAATGCAGAACATTCGGTATACCAGAGGATCACCTGTACAGTGATGGAGGGTGTACCTACCATGAAACCGAATCATATTACTCATATCGGAGATGGAAGCTTGAACGTAAGATGACGACAGGCGCGCCACACTTTGGCGTGGTAGCATGGATGGAAGAGTAGCTATGCCATTTGAATCACATCATTCAATTCATCTAGTAGGAATAAAAGGCGTTGCAATGACATCATTGGCGCAGTGTTTAACCGATTTGGGAAAAGAAATAACAGGAAGCGATCTTGTAGAGAATTTTGTAACGGCAAATATACTCAAGAAACTTTCTGTAAACATGTATAACGAATTTTCTCCAAAGAACATAGGTGTGAAAACTGATCTTGTGATTTACTCCGGCGCACATCAGGGGAGTCAAAACGCCGATGTTCTGACAGCGATACAGCGTGGTAT
The DNA here is from genome assembly GCA_016211945.1 of Minisyncoccota bacterium. Taxonomy (GTDB): domain Bacteria; phylum Patescibacteriota; class Microgenomatia; order UBA1400; family UBA12028; genus JACRHV01. Next base: position 40,539 of record JACRHV010000004.1, on the reverse strand, counting down.
ACCGGTCCTTTCCCACGCCGACGCGTTGGGAGAGTTGATGAAAGGAAAGCGAGGTATATCGGTGTGCGGTGTTGGTGGAAAATCGACGGTATCCGCGATGATCGCATGGATTCTCGAGTACGCAGGTCTACACCCGAGCTTTTCCATTGGTGTGGGAAACGTTTTTAATCTAAACGCAACCGGCCGTTATGTGCCTGCAAGTGACTTTTTTGTTGCAGAAGCCGACGAGTACGTGAAAGATCCAGCAAAAGATCGTACTCCTCGTTTTCTTTCACAATTTCCCGAATGTATCGTATGTACCAATATCGCGTTCGATCATCCCGATGTGTATTCGTCGTTTGACGATACAAAAAAAGCATATCTCCAATTCTTTTCACATCTTCCACCAACAGGCACACTGATCATCAACGGAGAAGATGCAGAACTTGTGCGACTGACCGAATTATCGCCCCCACCCTTTCATCGAGTCATCGTTTCAAGAGAAAAACGAGCTGACATTCAACTGGGCGAGTATCGTACAAAAAAGGACATGACGAGTCTTGATATAACCGTGCGTGGGCAGACGCAAAACATACGCCTACATCTTCCTGGTATCTTTAATCAAATGAACGCGGCATACGCGTTAGCTGCGGCTTCAACATGTGGGGTTTCTATAGAAAGAGGAATTGAGGCACTTGAGAAGTTTACTGGAACTATGCGGCGTTTTGAAAATAAAGGAATGAAAAAAGACGTTCAGTATTATGACGACTATGCTCACCATCCATCAGAGATTCAAGCAACGTTGGGCGCATTGCGAGAGTGGTACCCTGACTCAAGAATAGTCGCAGTATTTCAGCCACATACATATAGTCGAACCAAAGCGTTACTCAACGAGTTTTCACAAAGCTTTTCACACGCTGACATTGTTTTCCTTCTCGATATTTTTGCGTCTGCACGGGAAAAAGATGATGCAACTGTACACGCCGATCACCTTGTCCAGAAAATAGGCAAAAAAGCGAAGAATGTGCACACAATTCAGGAGGCCGTACGGGTCATACATGAGCTGGTTAAACCTCGAGATGTCGTGATTACATTGGGTGCCGGAGATCTCTATCACATCCACGACCTGTGTTAAAATACAACGAATGTCCGACGCACTGTTTCAATCAGTATCCAGAGCTTTTCCTAATCTCCAATTTTTTTCAGAGGAATCACTTGTGCATCATACTTATATGAAAAGTGGTGGATGTGCCGAGGTTTTTGTATCTGTAAAAAATTCGAATGATCTTGAGAAACTCTCTATGTGGTGCATAAAACAGAATGTCCCGCTAACCATTTTGGGTGGCGCAAGTAATGTTCTTGTGCCAGACGAGGGGCTTCGCGGGCTTGTCATTAAAAATGTATCGACTACTATTCAAGTTCGTCATGACAAAGAGTTTTCAGTGATTATTGCAGACAGTGGTGTACCAACAAATCTCCTTGTGCGTAGAGCGATAAACGAGGAGCTTGAAGGGCTTGAATATTTTCTTGGAGTACCGGGATCTGTCGGTGGGGCGGTGTATAACAACTCGCACTATATGAATCAACTCATTGGTGAACATGTGACAGAGGTAGAAATAGTAGAAAAAAAAACAGGGAAGAAAAAAAGTGTCGTACACTCTCAAATACATTTTGCGTATGATTATTCACTATTTCACGAGACGCATGACGTTATTTTACGCGTACACTTTACACTGAAAAAGGGAAAGAAGGATGAGTTGGAACGTCGCGCCAAAGAAGCAACGGTAAAACGTGCGACAACACAGCCATTAGGCATCCCAAGTTCGGGTTGCATGTTTAAAAATGGAATATTTGCCGATGGTAGTATTGCACACGCTGGAAAACTTATTGATCTCGCAGGCCTTAAGGGTTTCCGTATCGGCGATGCAGTGGTGAGCGACAAACACGCGAACTTTATTTTGAACCTTGGTGGTGCTACAACACATGAAATTCTTGCAGTTGCCAAACATGTTCAGGATGTCGTTCAGCAGAAATATGGGGTAGAATTGGATCGCGAGGTTTTTCTCTTAAAGGACTGACATGAGTTCATTCATTATTAAAGGCGGAAAGGGATTATACGGTTCTGTGCGTTTGGGTGGTGCAAAAAATGCTAGTTTCAAGTTGATGATTGCCTCCTTGCTCACGAATGGTGAGTCCCGACTGCTTAATTTTTCACATATTCGGGACGTTGAGATTACTCGGCAGATGATTGAGGATGTTGGCGCTACCGTTCGAAATGTTGGCGAGCGAACACTGCTCATTTCAGCCAAAAACATGTCGAGTGATAGTATTCCAGAAAAATATGGAGAACTTTCTCGAGCATCAACGATGTTTATCGGCCCATTATTGTCTAGATTTGGGCATGCAGTTGTTCCACTTCCGGGAGGTGACGCCATAGGAAAACGGCCGATAGATCGTCATCTTCTCGGTTTGCAAGCGCTCGGAGCAAAAATAAAGATACACGGAAGTACACTCGAAGCTTGGGTTGAAGGAAGATTGCATGGAACTCGATACAAGTTTGAAAAAGTTACGCATACCGGAACGGAATCAATGCTCATCGCCGCTTCTGTCGCAGACGGGAAAACCATCTTAGAGAATGCAGGACTTGAACCTGAAATTGATGACCTTATAGAATTTCTTGTTGCGATGGGTGCGCGTATTCAACGAAAACAAAATCGGGTTATTGAGATCGACGGTGTGAAGGAGCTCCACTCTGCAATTCACAAAATCATGCCAGATCGAAACGAGGCGGTGTCGTATGCCTGTGCCGCGATTGCAACACACGGAGATATTATCGTAGAAAATGCAAAGCAGGAGCATCTCCATGCATTTCTACAAAAACTCGATGAAATTGGGGCGGGATATGAAATTGGTCCGTACGGAATTCGCTTTTTTGGAAAAGGGAAATTACATGCGACTGATGTTGAAACAGCTCCGCATCCAGGGTTTATGACAGATTGGCAGCCATTGTGGGCAGTGCTCCTTACGCAAGTAGAAGGAAAGAGTGTTATTCATGAAACTGTTTCAGAAACTCGATTTCAATATGTTCCTGATCTTGTGAAGATGGGGGCAAAGATGCGACTGTTTTCGCCGAAGGTTACGCATGCGGCAGATTTTTACCAATTTCCATACGACGAACATGTCCATCACGCATTTCACGCCGTTGAAGTAGAGGGGAAAACCCCCCTAAGGGCAGGAACCTTTGATGTTCCTGATATTCGAGCCGGAGCAACGCTTGTACTGGCTGCATTGATTGCGCCTGGAATCACAACGCTCCATACTATTGACCATATTGATCGAGGCTACGAACAGTTTGACTCACGCCTGCGGAGTTTGGGAGCAGAGATCGTTCGTGCATAAATGTATAATGAAGGAAATACTATGGGACTCGCATTAGGTCTTTTACTTTTTTCATTTCTCGTGACAAGCGTGTGTATTGTTCCATTCATTAATCTCCTGTATACGTTAAAGTTTCAACGCAAAAATAAACAAACACAGGACATGTTCGGCAAACTGACTCCTATTTTTGACTCATTTCATAAACATAAGGTTGGTACGCCAATTGGGGCGGGACTTCTTATTATGCTTGTTGTGTCAATACTATTTGCATCTATATCGCAAATGCTTCGCGTACTTGGTGTAACAATGACAAACGTGTATCCATTATCCCAGGAGCTGAACGTTATCTTTTTTACATTTTTGTCATTTGGAATTCTTGGTCTGTATGATGATATTAAGAAGTTTTTTGGGTTTGAAAAGTCTGGTTTTTTCGGATTGCACATGTGGCAGAAACTTGCGTTGCAGTGCGTGTTAGCGCTGATCGTTTCTTGGATGATGTATTCATCACTGGGGATATCCATAGTCAACGTGCCTTTTCTTGGGGTTGTTCACATGGGCTTGTGGTTTATTCCATTTTCCATGTTTACTATCGTTGCATTTGCAAATGCTGTGAATGTGACCGATGGGCTGGATGGATTAGCGGCAAGCGTTCTTCTCATCTGTCTTTTTGGCCTGTGGGTGCTCTCTGCCACAATTCTTGATACAACATTGTCTATTTTTCTTGCACTGTGGATTGGCTCACTCATTGCTTTTTTGTATTTTAATATTTTTCCCGCGCGTATCATGATGGGGGATGTTGGAGCACTGTCATTTGGTGCGACACTTGCGGTCGTTGGTTTGTTGTTGGGAAAGGTCATGGCACTTGTTATTATTGGTGGCGTATTTGTTGCGGAGATTGGCTCGAGTCTTGTTCAGTTACTTTCCAAAAAAGTGCGAGGAAAAAAAGTTTTTCCTGTCGCTCCTTTTCACCTTTGGTTACAGTATAGGGGTTGGCCAGAACCAAAAATTGTGCAACGCGCACTTCTCACAGGAATTGTGCTCACTCTTTTTGGATTATGGCTTACTGTTATTTAATCCATGAATCTTTTTCACGTCGTTTTTCGCCGATCAGATAGAATTATTTTTTTCCTCGTTCTTTTGTTATTGATCTGCGGAGTACTTTTTGTTTTTGACGCGTCAGTTGCGGAAGCGTACCAACAGTTCAACGATAAATATTATTTTGTGCGGCAACAAATAGTTTGGGCTTGCATTGGACTCATCGTGATGTTTGCCAGTTCATATATACCCATGAAAGTACTGCGAAGTTTTGGGATACTCGCGTTTTACTTTTCATTTCTCTGCCTGATTGCGGTATTAATTCCTGGGATTGGGTCAAAAGTACAGGGAGCAAGGCGGTGGATCATTGTAGGTCCGGTTCGATTCCAACCTTCTGAGGTCATGAAGATGGGTTTGGTTCTCTACTTTTCACAATGGTTGTCCCGGCATCAACGTTTACTCCCGTTTCTCTTTTTTATGGGGAGCATTTTTGGTTTGGTCATGCTGCAACCAGATTTAGGGAGTGCTTTAGTACTGGGGACAATAGGGTTTGTGTTATACGTTGTGAGCGGAGGAGCATGGAAGGATACTGTGAGTGTTGTTGGACTCGGTTTTCTCGGTGTCGTGCTACTTATTTTAATCTCACCCTATCGAATGGAGCGGCTCAAGACATTTTTGCGATCTGAAGAAGATCCGTTGGGAGCATCCTACCACATTCGGCAGATTACCATAGCTTTGGGATCTGGAGGCTGGTTTGGCCAAGGCATCGGTCAATCAAAGCAGAAGTATCAGTACATTCCGGAGGCGAGTACCGACTCTATCTTTGCAATCGCCGCAGAAGAAATTGGCTTTTTTGGTTCCACTGTTATTGTATTTTTATATATGAGTTTGTGCTGGCAGGGGTTTTCAATTGCACAAAAAACATCCGACCCATACACGCGATTATTAACGGTTGGATTAACAACATGGATTGGGGCGCAGTCTCTTATTAACCTCGGATCGATTGTTTCACTCATCCCATTAACAGGTGTTCCATTGCCGTTTGTATCCTACGGAGGATCCTCGCTGGTGTCTGTACTTGCAGCAAGCGGTATACTCATGGGTATCGGAAGGAGAGCATCATGAAGGTTGTTATATCTGGTGGACACCTCACGCCAGCCTTGGCGGTGATCAACGCTTTTCGAACCTCTACACCAAAAACAAAAATTATTTTTATTGGGAGAGAGTTTTCACAGGAAAAAGAGCGCATGCGATCTCGGGAAAAAGACGAGATGAAGAAATTACGAGTTCCTTTTTATACGATCGAGGCAGCAAAGTTTCATCGGACATATTTTCTCCGTAATTTTTTTGAGTTATTTCGGTTTATCCCGTCGTTGTATCAAGCCTATATCATTCTCAAGAAGGAACGGCCGAATGTCTTTATCTCATTTGGTGGTTATCTCGCAGTTCCCATAGCATTTGCGTGTAAAATACAACATATCCCACTCATCACTCATGAGCAAACACGTACCATAGGTTTGGCAAATCAGGTTATTGCACATTTAGCTTCGGTCATCGCTATTTCATTTGAAGATTCAAAAAAGTATTTCCCAAAGGAAAAGGTTATCCTTACCGGAAATCCAGTGCGCCCGTCGTTTCATGAAGTGTTTAGGAAAAAGCCTGACTGGCTTCAAGAATTTCCGCTGAATAAGCCCATTGTGTATATCACTGGTGGAAGTCAAGGATCGCAGGTCCTCAATCAAACAATTCGACTGTTGCTACACTCTTTAACAAAACACGTCATACTTATCCACCAATGTGGAGGTTCTTCAAGCTCACATTACATTCGAGAACTTGTAGAGGAACGGAATCTACTACCGACTCAGCAAAAAAAACGGTACATCGTTCGCGAGTGGATCAAAGAAGAAGATGTCGCGTGGATTTTCCAACATGCCGATCTTGTCGTCGCACGATCTGGGGCAAACACTGTTCATGAGATTATGGTTAGTCGAGTACCAGCAATCTTTATTCCTTTGCCGTTTGCGCATATGAACGAACAACTGAAAAATGCGCAAATACTCGAACAAAAAGGAGCGGCGATTGTCATACAACAACACGATTTGATTCCGAAGAAGCTCTACGAGACAATACTTACGTGTTTAAGAAAGAGTGAACGCATGCAAATGTGTGCGGCAAAAATAGATAAGGAACTTGTTACCGATGCAGCAGAACGAATCGTTACTATCAGTCAAAACCTCGTTGCACGGCAATCATCTATATCATAAATCCGGCATGGTAAGGAAACAGAAAAAGATACTGGTACGTGTGTTTGCATGTTCTTTGTCCCTTTTTTTCTTGTTTTTCGCTCTTTATCTTGTGAAGGATGTTTTCATTGTTCGAACAATTGTGTGTCGATACGAGGATGGTGACGAATGTCCAGAGTCTGTGATTGCAGAGTTCTCGCGTCTGAAGATGAAAAGCATGTTGAAGTTATCTACAGAAGAGCACAAGAAGAAAATACTCGCTGGATTATCAAATCTGGAATCTGTGGAGGAAAAAAAGAAATACCCTTCAACACTACTCATAACACTTCATCGGTCAGCTAATGCCTTTGTGTTGTTTGAAAAAAAGAATAATGAGTACATTCTTGTGAATGAAGCGGGAAAAATAACACAAAAAATCGGTGAACGTCCGGAAGGAATTGCGATACTTTCCATAGATCAAGAGTATCCAGTTGGAAGTACACTTTCGGAAACAATGGTCCATGCTGGACGCGTGCTTGCTCAGGCGGAGCAATTTGGACCGTTGAAAAACGGAGTTATTTCATATAAGGATGCGCGTGAGATTCTCGTGGTACTGCCACAAAATATATCGATATATCTATCTTCTGACGAGATTGAGGAACAACTCAGCACTTTACAATTTCTCTTGAATGAAGCTACAATGATCGAGAAAGCCACGTCTATCGATCTGCGTTTTGCGCATCCTGTGATACGATGACGTGGTGCAAAGGAACTTCATGGCGAAAACTCGAACATTAGCGGCAATCGATATCGGGACAGAGAAAGTCTGTACACTTATCGCACAGGTGAGTGATGGTGAAAGAGAGCCTCGAGTTGTAGGAGTTGCTTCCGTACAAAGTAAGGGGATGCGAAAAAGCCAAATTGTGGATCTAGATGATGCCATTGAATCGATCACCGAAAGCGTGGATGCGGCAGAAAGAATGGCAGGAAGCGGGTTACGGTCCGCGTTCGTTTCCTTGGGCGGTGCACATGTTGAATCTCAAAACTCGAAGGGAGTTGTTGCTGTGTCTAATCCGCAGGGTGAGATTAGTGCAGACGATATCCGCCGTGTTATTGAGGCCGCTCGCGCTGTATCTTTGCCGACCGCGCGTGAGGTTCTCCATGTTATTCCAAAAAATTATAAGGTAGATTCGCAAGATGGTATTCGCGATCCGTTGGGAATGAGCGGAGTTCGTCTAGAATGTGAGACACACATCATCACTGTCTCGTCTACTGCGGTAAAAAATATGGCAAAGTGTGTGAATGAATTGGGAGTACAACCGGAAGGGTTTGTATTTTCAGGTCTGGCTTCATCGTATGCAGTGCTTTCGGAAACCGAGAAGGAACTTGGGGTGGTGATGCTGGATATTGGTGCCGGTTCAACATCGGTCTGTGCATTCGTTGACGGATCGTTGTCATACACCGGCGTATTGCCTATTGGTGCACGACATATCACTTCTGATATTGCGTTGGGTCTCCGTATCAGTTTGCAATCGGCAGAAAAGATTAAGTTGTCTTTATCAAACACGGCAGCTGTTGATGTGCAGCCTGTTGTGGGAGAAACTCGCGAACAGTTCCGCGAGCGGAAGAAAAAAGAGGACGAGTTGAACACCGCAAACCTAGGACTGATGGAAGAAGTGGGACCGTTATCAAGAAAAACGGTTGTTGACGGCATTATCATGCCAAGGTTGCATGAAATGTTTAAGCTTGTTGGTGAAGAACTCGAAAAACAAGGCTTGTTACCTTTAATTCCGGCGGGTGTTGTATTAACTGGTGGGGGTGCGGAAACCATTGGAATTGTTGAGGTGTGCAAAAAGACGTTGGGGTTGTCTACGAGGGTTGGACGACCGCAGGGTTTACGCGGATTGACAGAAGAGATGAGTTATCCTTCATTTGCCACATCGGCGGGCTTGTTAAGTTATGGTATGCATCTCCACCACATGAAATCGAATGAAACGAAGGAATCATCTGCGTACGATCTGTTCAGTCATCTGCCCCTAAAACAGATGATGGAAAAATTGGTGAAGGCGGTGAAGTCCGTCATGCCGTGATCTTCCATCTTGCGTACCCGAATAAAATGCGTTAGTATCGGGATAACTATGGGATTGGTCAAGCCAAGTAACACCACATTTGCAAAAATTAAAGTCATTGGAGTGGGTGGCGGTGGCGGCAATGCAATAAACTCGATGATCGCCGCAAATCTGATTCAGGGAGTTGAGTTTGTTGTGGTGAACACAGACGCGCAGGCACTCCTCACAAATAAGGCCGATACAAAGTTCCAAATTGGCTCAAACTACACGCGCGGTTTAGGTTCTGGAGCAGACCCCGAAGTTGGTCGTCAGGCCGCTGAAGAATCACGTGAGAAACTCAAAGAACTTGTGTTCGACACAGATATGGTGTTTATCACAGCTGGTATGGGTGGCGGAACAGGAACTGGCGCCTCGCCTATCATCGCAGAACTCGCGAAAGAAGCTGGAGCCCTGACCGTTGCAGTCGTCACAAAACCATTCGCGTTTGAAGGAATTCGACGCATGAATGTTGCAGATGAGGGTATCGAAGGATTGAAAGACAAGGTAGACACTCTCATTGTCATTCCCAATCAAAGATTGCTGGACGTCATCGATCGTAAAATGACCCTTATCGACGCGTTCAAGTATGCCGATAACGTGTTGGGACAAGGAGTACAGGCTATCTCTGACTTGATCACTGTCCCTGGTTTGGTGAATGTTGACTTTGCAGATGTAAAAACAGTCATGTCTGAATCAGGAACAGCGTTGATGGGAGTCGGTACTGCTTCCGGTGAGAATAGAGCGGTTAATGCCGCGCGTGCCGCAATATCATCTCCACTTTTGGAAGTTTCTATTGAAGGCGCAAAGGGTGTGTTGTACACCATTACCGGTGGTGAGGATTTGACATTAACTGAAGTATCAGAAGCTTCTGCGGTCATTCAGCAAACAGCAGATCCCGATGCAAATATTATTTTTGGGGCAACTATCGATAAAGAAATGGGGAGTGCGGTGAAGATTAGTGTCATCGCAACGGGATTTGATGAGAATAGATTAAAGTTTGGTGGATACAGACCAAGGTTTGGAGCATACGATGCCCCAGCACAAAGAAAAGCGGGTGGGTTTGGGGCACCTCAGGCGCAACGAACAGTAGGTGGTGCAAATCACGTTCAGCACAATGTCCAAACCCCAACACAACAGCAACAGATAACCGTTCAACAGGCTGTTCAGATGCAGCAAGCACAGCAAAACTCGAATACCGCGCAAACACAAACAGACGATAACACACCAAAAATCGATGAATTTGAGGACGAGTTTGATATTCCTGCGTTCATGAGACAGAATAAGTAGGTATGGTAATCACAGAAAGTGTAACGGCTGAAGCGCTTGTGCGAATGTCTCTGACAGGACTGATCGCAGAATATTACAACAATCAAAGTCCATATCCTCGTAATGAAATTACAGCACGCTTACAACAATGCAATGGACTCAATCCAAACCTATTTTTACAACTCCATGCAAAATGTAACGTGCCCCAAACGCCTATTTTAGTAGATATGGCACACTTTAAAAGTGGAGGAGAAAACGCTGTATATTACTCTTGTTCATCACATCATGTCTGTTCCTCAGTTTTTTGCTCAGCATCCAAATAATATGATATGATATATCACAAACTATTTAGCATTACTCCGCTATCACCGGAGTGCAGATCGAAGAAAGCCAGTGGTGGTGACTAGACCGATCCGGGTAAGCCCGAGACAGCAGGATTGAGAAGTAAGTAAGGTGGAACCACGTTCATCGTCCTTTGGGATGAAACGTGGTATTTTTGTATATAAAGGAATTATGAAAAAAATTGATAATTTTCAACACCAACCCAACCTTCCTCAACTTGAAGAAGAGGTTCTACGTCACTGGGATGAGACCGATGTGTTTAGAAAATCAGTAGACCAACGTCCCAATAATAAGCCGTATATTTTTTATGATGGCCCACCGTTTGCAACAGGCCTGCCACATTACGGGCATCTCTTGGCTTCAACGATCAAGGATGTTGTTCCACGCTACTGGACTATGAAAGGGTATCGAGTTGAACGTGTGTGGGGTTGGGATTGTCATGGTGTACCTATTGAAAACATAATCGAAAAGGAACTCGCCCTCAAGGGCGGGAAAAAGGGCATAGAAGAGATGGGAATAGACAAGTTTAATCAGGCTTGTCGTGCTGCGATTTTACGATTCGACAAAGATTGGGAAGTCATTATTAAACGATTGGGGCGGTGGGTTGATTTTAAGAACTCATACAAAACCATGGATAACACATATATGGAGTCTGTGTGGTGGGCGTTTGCAGAACTTCACAAAAAGGGACTCGTGTATGAAGGAAGAAAAGTCATCTTGTACTGTCCGCGATGTGCAACGCCACTTTCAAACTTCGAGATCGCCATGGATAATTCATATAAAGATGTCGAGGATAACTCTGTCTATGTAAAGTTTCGCTCTACAGACAATAAAGACGAGTATTTTGTTGCCTGGACTACAACGCCATGGACACTGATCGGAAATGTTGCGTTGGCTGTTGATGAAAAGGCTGAATATGTGCAGATTGAGCACAATAAAGAACTTTTGTGGGTTGCAAAAGACTTGGTGAAGACAGTGTTTAAAGCAGAGCCTATTGTGGTAAAGAAAACAATACACGGCTCTAACCTTGTTGGTAGATTGTACGAGCCGCTTTACACATACATGCCGACAGAAGGTAAGAAATCACACTATATTGCTTCCGCAGATTTTGTGAGTTTAACAGATGGGACGGGCATTGTGCATACCGCAGCGATCTACGGTGAGGATGATTACAAACTTGCGCAAAAACTTGATCTCCCATGTGTACCAACAATGGATGATCAGGGGAGATTTTTATCATTTGTTGAGCCGCTCAAAGGTGTATTCTATAAAAAAGCTGAAGACTGGGTGATTGATGACTTAACAAAGCGTAATCTCATGTATGTCGCGGAAAAAACAACGCACTCATATCCATTTTGCTATAGGTGTTCTACACCGTTGTATTACAGCGCTGTTCCCGCATGGTTTATCAATATTCAAAAGATAAAGAACGACCTTGTGAAACAAAACGAACCGATCAATTGGTACCCCGATTTTCTGAAACATGGACGATTTGGCAAGGGTCTTGAAACTGCTCCCGACTGGAACATTTCTCGCTCACGATATTGGGGAACTCCAATGCCAGTTTGGGTGGGAGAGAAAACAGGACATAAGCGGATACTCTCTTCTTATGCAGAACTGAAAGAATGGGCAGTTGATCCTGCTCGTGTCCAAAAACTTAAAGACTACCATCGTGAGTTTCTCGATGACCTTGAAGTTTGGGTAGACGACGAAAAAACAGAAAAAGGAAGGCGAATTCCAGATGTTTTCGACTGCTGGGTAGAGTCAGGGTCTATGCCGTATGCCTCGATTCATTATCCATTTGAGAACAAAGAAAAATTTGAGGCGAGTTATCCTGCCCAATTTATTTCCGAATACATCGCACAAACGCGTGCTTGGTTTTATACACTACATGTATTGTCTGTTGGCTTGTTTAACAAACCTTCGTTCCAAAATGCGGTGACCACTGGAACAATTTTGGCAGAGGATGGCTCCAAAATGAGTAAGTCGAAAAAAAATTATCCGGATCCTATGGTCCTCATTCAAAAACACGGTGTGGATTCTCTTCGTCTGTATCTCATGAGTTCATCGGTGATGAAGGCGGATAACTTAAACTTTAGTGAAGATTCTGTCAATGAACTTCGAAAAAAGGTATTTGGCATTTGGTGGAATGTATTTGCGTTTTACAAACTCTACGCAAACGAAACACACACTTCCGATTTGCCACAGAAAATAACACACGTCATGGATCGATGGATCGTGTCCAGAACAATGCATATTGTAGAAGAAGTTTCGCATGACATGGATGCATATGATGTTGTGGCTGCTTCCCGCGTCCTTATTTCCTTTATCAATGAGATCTCTACGTGGTATCTACGCGAAAGTAGAGATAGGGTTCGCGACAAATCGACAAATCTGGAGGTAAGTCAGGTGTTTGGTTGGGTATTGTTGACAGTTGCGAAGCTTTTTGCCCCAATCACCCCATTCTTCCCTGAGATGATATATCAGCACATGAAGCATGGAAAAAAAGAGTCTATTCATCTGGAAATATGGCCTGAAGTGGATAAGTCAAGATTCGATGATAAACTTGAAGAACAGATGGAGATTGTACGATTGGTTGCGGAAAAAGCGCATGCCGTTCGTAAAGTATTAAACATAAAGGTTCGTCAGCCGCTCGCAGAATTGAGTTTCACTGCTCAAAAGATGGTAGAAGAAGAACTTCTCCACCTTCTTCAGACAGAGGTTAATGTAGAAAAAACAACACTACGTGTTGCAGACAAAATTGAGGTTGTACTCGATGCACATTTGACCCCAGAACTACGTGCCAAAGGCGAGATGCGCGAGGTTATTCGTATAATTCAAGATTTGCGAAAAGAAGCGGGAGTCGCGTTTGATCAAAAAGTTAGTGTGCAACTTCCGTCATGGCCTAAACAGTACGAGGGAGAAATTAAAAAGAGGACACTCGTCCTTACCTTAACGCAAGGTGCGACACCAAAGATTGTACTATGACGAAGGTTGTCCTTCCCTTTCTTTCCCTACTTTTTGCATGTCTGTCACTTGTCATGTTGAAAAGTATCTATCCGCAGGGCGTATTTTCTCAGTTCTTTGCATTTACCCTTGGCTTTATTACCTATGGAATAACCTCTTCTCTCCCTTTTTCTTTTTGGAAAAAATGGTCAATTTTATTATTTATTCTCGTTTGTACTTCATTAGTCTTCACTTTCGCTTTAGGTAAAACTACAAATGGTTCTACTCGTTGGATTGCGGTCGGGACTGCTCAGTTTCAACCATCTCAGGCGACAAAACCTATCTTAGCCTTATATCTCTGTACACTTCTTTACTCAAAGAAGAAGAAAATCTGGCAGTTAGTTTTCGCACTATTGCCAATCTTTCTTGTTTTCATTCAGCCGGACTTAGGCACGGCACTTATTTTGCTTGTTATCACATTTTTGTCTCTCTATACATGCGGTATTTCCGCAAGAACACTCGGTATGTTCGTTTTTTTGATGAGTTTGTTTGGGACCATTGGCTGGACATTCGTGTTTCATGACTATCAAAAACAGCGATTATTCTCATTTTTGGCTCCGGCAAGTGACACACTGGGGCAAGGATATCACGCACAGCAGGCAATCATTGCAGTGGGCTCTGGCAAGTTCTTTGGCCGAGGGTTGGGACACGGCGTACAATCAAGTTTACGTTTTCTTCCAGAACGGCAAACAGACTTCATGTTTGCTTCCTATGCCGAGGAACTGGGATTTGTCGGGGTTTTACTTCTTTTTCTTCTTTATCTCCTTTTCTTTTTTTCACTCATTCATCTGTCTTTTCGTATCCACGATCCAGCAGGAAAAGGTCTTGCACTGACCATTGTTGGAGCGTTATCTGTACAAACAATGATGAATATCGGTATGAATATCGGCTTGCTCCCCATAGCTGGCGTGACACTTCCCCTCCTTTCTTTAGGTGGAAGTTCCATTGTTTCGATCTTCTTTGCTCTTGGCTTACTCGCGAGTGCCTACAAGGCAAATCGGTCGAGACATCTGGTTGAAATACGAGGTTTTGTCTGATACAATGCCGAAATGAAATACGCAGTTATACAGCTACAGGGAAAACAGTTTTGTGTGGAAGAGGGCATGGAGTTGACCGTTGATCGAATGGATCAACCTGCAGAGTCTGCGCTTACAATCGAAGATGTTTTACTTTTTGTGCATGATGGCAGAATCGAGGTTGGAGCTCCACGTGTTACTGGTGCAAAAGTAAAAGCAACTGTGCTTTCTCACGGTAAAGGCGAGAAGATTAGAGTTGCGACATATAAGGCGAAATCGAAAGAACGCAAGACGCACGGACATCGCCAATTCGAGACGGTTCTTCGTATCGACGCAATATCCGCAAAGTAAGAAGTACCGACATGAAATATCTATTTTTTCTTGGAAGACAACGAGAGTTATCTTTGGAAGAACTTAAAGTTGTTCTTTCCCGGTTTCAGGACGAAACATCCATCACGGTTGTTTCGGATGAAGTTCCGGATGTGGTTTCAGCAGAACTGCAGGATTCAACACAACCGCAAGCCCTCATGGATACGCTCGGCGGTGTCGTAAAAATTGCACAGTATATTGAAACTCTGCCCAGCGCAAAAACAGAAACACTTGAGGAATTGGCGAGCGCATGGATCGCAGAAGAGAAAACAAACAAGGCGCGCAAAACATTTTGTATTGCCGAACACGGCAGAAACCATCTTGACGCAGTTTCACCACAGACAATGAAAAAGGAACTGATAAAACGTGGAGTTTCTGCTCGATTTATCGAGGTAGCACGTACGGGTGCAGAAGCAGGCCTTCTCTTAGAGGGGGATGTTTCTGAATACCATTTTATTCACACAAAAACGCAGACTATTTTGGCAAAAACAGTCGCCGTTCAACACGTGCATCATTGGAGTAAACGTGACATGGAGAAACCCTATAGAGATAAGAAAAAAGGGATGATTCCGCCGAAATTGGCACGTACACTAATTAACCTCGCGGCAGGTAGTCAAGATCCAAAAGATTTGTATCTCTTTGACCCGTTTTGCGGGACTGGAACCATTATGATGGAGGCGTTACTCATGCATATGAAGGTTGCTGGTAGCGATCTCGACACAGATGCTGTTCATGGTGCAGGTGAAAATTTGGCTTGGCTCAGTAAGGAATTTAATGCTCAAGGTGAGTATATGTTAAGTGTTCAAGACGCAACACAAGTGACGCTGAAGGAAACAAAAGAAAAAGTGGACTGTATCGTGACAGAGCCATTTCTTGGCAAGCCAAATCCAACACCAACCAGCGTACAGAATATGCTTCGAGGTCTAGAAAAGTTATATATTGGAGCATTTAAACAATGGAAAACAATACTTAAACCGAAGGGTTGCGTTGTCATCGCTTTTCCGGAAGTCACTGTTGGAAAAAGCGTGAAAACTGTACAGACACTCATTGACAGGCTAGAATCACTTGGCTATACTCGTGAAAAGGGTCCATTTTTATACACAAAACTACACGCATCGGTTCAACGGGCGTTGTATGTTTATAGACTGAAGGAGTAAAAGACTATGGCACACGTCAAATCGGGTGGTACAACACGACAGGGACAACCAAGGCCGGGGAAACGACTAGGGGTCAAGAAATTTGGCGGCGAAAAAGTCGGAGTAGGTCAGGTGTTGATTCGTCAGCGCGGCCTCGTGTATAAAGCCGGGAAAAATGTCGGTGTAGGAAGAGATCATACCTTGTTTTCCATTATTGACGGTGTCGTTACATTTACCAAAAAATTTGGCAAGACCGTTATTAACGTTTTGCAAAAGTAACGCGAGCTATCTATGTCAAACGCGATACAACCGCAAACTGTCCAACATATCTTAATTGATCATCTGCAGCCGAACCCGCTTCAACCAAGAGGGACGATTATTGCGGAAGAGCTTGCCGAGCTTGTTGATTCTATTAAACGGTATGGTGTCATAGAGCCACTCGTTATTGCACATACCCCCGCCGGATATCAGATTATCGCTGGCGAACGCAGATGGCGAGCATCAAAGCTCGCAGGATTAGAAACGGTGCCTGCAATCATTAAAGAAACAACTCCGTCTGAAATGCTCGAGATGGCGATCATTGAAAATGTGCAGCGCGTTGATTTAAACCCTCTTGATCGCGCACAAGCATTTGAACGACTGCAACGTGATTACTCATTAACGACTACAGAAATTGCGGAGCGCATTGGGAAATCTCTGTCATATGTTTCAAACTCTATGCGATTGTTGAAACTGCCGCCTGCGCTTCAAGACGGACTGTTGGGCGGGATGATCAGTGAAGGGCATGCCAGAGCTCTTGCAAGCATCGATGACGACCGACTCATGGTAGAGGCCTACAAGATTATCTTAAAGGAGAATGGTTCTGTGCGTCGCGCAGAAGACCTCGCGAGGCGGATGAAAGCAAAATCAGGTCAACCACTCGCTTCCAACCCAGGACATCGGCCGTACATGGTCAGTAAAGAGATTGATGAATGGGCGCATAAACTGCAGAAGGTATTTGGAGATCATTCGAAAGTGAAGTTGACGCGATCAAAACGTGAAACAAAGGTCGTCATTGCGCTAAAGGGCGATCCGGAAAAAACACAAGAAAAACTTGATATTATCCTCAAGCTCGCAGCGTGATATTAGAACGCGTATGTATAGACGGGGAACATGCCAAAACTTTTTGGCGGCCAGTACCGAAAAAATGCTTTTCCAACAATCTCTTTTGGCGTAATAGGTCCCCATGCGCGTGAGTCGCTGGAATGTGGACGATTGTCTCCTGAGACAAAATACTCGTTTCGTCCAAGTGTAATTACCCTGTTTTGTGTGAACGCTCCGGGGCGTGTGTAGTTTTCTTCTGGGATGTATGGCTCGGTTATTTTATGTCCGTTAATCCAGATGCCATTATCCTTTACCTCTACGGACTCTCCTGGAAGTCCAAGGACGCGCTTAATAAAATCACAGCCCGTTCCTGTTGGACATTGTGCGGCTTCCGGTGCGTGGAAAACGACAACATCTCCCCGTTGCGGCATGCCAGTTTTATAACTTACTTTGTCTGTAAGTAGATAGTCGCCATTTTCATAGTTTGGATACATGGAGAGGCCGTTGACTTGATGAGGCTGCATGATAAAGAGATAGAGAATGAGAAAAATAGACAGTACAACAACAACTGTTTGGGTAATCTCCAAAAAAAATTCGCCGACGGAAGAAAAGAAATTACCGAACATAGCGTACACAGCATTATGCTAAAATATCCGGTGACGTGCAAGTGGCTCCTTAGCTCAGCTGGCTAGAGCGTTCGATTCACATTCGAAAGGTCGCTGGTCCGAGTCCAGCAGGGGCCACAAAAGAAAGTTGTTCAAGCAGTTTTGCTTTTCCTCCATCTGTTATTCCACTTCCCTCTTTAATTACGTAGTATTTGAATAGATTGATGTAACGCTCAAATATTAACTCAGAGGAGTGATGTAATCGTAAGTATTGAAGTACATCTGTCAGCTTATATAAAGAATATGCAGATTGAATATCGTCCTTTTCTCGAAGTGAAAGCACTGTGTGTTCTAGGTCGTCAATTGTGATGTATTGATGAAGATTATTTTGCAGATTTTCTTGATCAAAGGTGAACCGGTATTTCTTTATCTCTCCGTGGAAAATTTCTCCTTCTTGTTTTTCAACTAAAACCTCGCCTTGAGTTGAGTATGAATAAAGCGAGAAAGAAAAAGAACCTGGAGAAGATTTTGAAACCTCGACTGTATAGAGTCCCTTTTCCGGTTTTTCGATTTCAACGATCTGCGTGGGAGGAGCAAGTGGTTCTTGCGAATCTTGGTCATACACAGAGTTTTCGAGTTGGGAATCATACAATACGCCATTATGTTGAACGCGCACAGTAACATCGTGGGGTGCGACAAGAAGTAAATAACTGAGATTGGTAAACGAAGGGGTAAATACACGAAGAGACTGGATATTTGAGAGAGGTGTTGTTGTTCGTGATTGGAAAAAGGGATCATGTATCGGCCAGGATCCATTTTTTTCCGGTGCAGTGCCGACAACAAAATGGCCGGGTAGTTGATAAATCGGTGGAGTTTGGCGTGAAAAAAGATCGAAGAGCTTTGGCAAAGATATACTCATTTTCGAATACTCGAGAGTTGGTATCTCCGGGTGTTTTGTATGAAAAATATACGAGAGGCGTGAAATCGAGATCCAGTTGAGCAGACCGTTTCCAACGTACCCATCTTTTTGGTCAAGAAGCCACTGATTTAGAGTAGATGGCGTGATGGGCATCTGATTGGGAAGTTCTGTGATGCCGTGAAATCGCAACACCATTGTTGCCACGGTCAATGCGCATCCCCACCGATCTATCGTGAAATTATCTGGTTTCCACTGAGCGGCGTGATCATATTCGTCTTGAGCCCACAATGGATCGCGTTGAGACATATATGGAACGTTTAACGTATTTGGGTCTGGAATAATAGACACCTTTACGTTGTCAAACCAGGTGATGGAGTGCGAAATGGCGCCAACACTTGCCGCCACACCCACCGTTCCCCCTGATAGATAGGGGGCGTTGTCCATAAAATCAACAACCACTTGTCCATCCACTAAAATTCGTTTTCTATGATCGGGAAGTGTTTCATTCACAATGTGATAGGTTCGATTTGCTTCGAATGGATAGGTGCCAGAAGTGCCGGCCATTGGCCATGGTTGACCTTGTGCAAGTTTTCCAGATGTAATAGAGTTCCCTAGAATTTTTACGACATACCAATTGTTTGAGTCCACATATTGAACGAGGTAGTTTCGATCCATCATCGCTGACTCTGGCATCGTCATATCAAATTCATAGCGAAACGCAGTATCGAGTGGAATAAGAAAATTTTCCGGTATGAGCTCTGTGTAGCACCCCGGACCGTTTATGGAAATTCCAAGTCTTTCTAAAAAAATGTGCCACAATGCCGGCAGTCCACCATCCAAACAAGGGGCGACGGGATTTCCCCACTGGAAGTTTCGTATAGTCTTCCATCCTGTAAGGTCTTGACGATTAAATTGGTCTTCAAAAATAACTTGAGCCTGAACCTCACGCGGAATTGAGAAGAGGAAAAATGAAGTACAATACAAGAGAAAGAGAATATTTTTCTTCATCGCACTACTATGACACGCGAACCTTACAATAACCTTACAAAAAGGAAAGTGGTCTTTCTCTCGAGGTTATACTCTCCCCATATTGGTGGTGTTGAGCATCATATTCGTCAGTTATCACGCGAACTGCACAAACGAAACTACGACGTGACTGTTGTTACGGAACAGTACGACGGAACTCTACCCTTGTACGAGAAATTAGACCACCTTCATGTTGTTCGCATTCATCAAAACTCTCTGCACTCTAAGATTGGTACATGGATTTGGATGCTTCTCCACATCAAGATATTTCTTCATACAGAAAGAGTACACACACATGACGTGTTCTGGTGGTATATACCCGTTCGATTTGTTCTCTTTTGGAAACCCGTATATACGACGTTTCACGGATATGAAGGAGTTGGGCCACCAAGCTTGAAAGCAGTGAGGTCAAGGAAGGTGAGTGAGTTTTTGTCCTGGGGTTCGATTTGTGTTGGAAATTGGATGCGTATGTGGTATTACGCTAAACCTACGTTTGTAGTGTACGGAGCAGCAGATGCACAACCGCAAAAACCAGTGGAGTCACAAACTGCGGTATTTATCGGGAGACTATCCGATGACACTGGCGTATTGGAGTATGTTCGGGTCGTACTCGCGTTGGAAGGACAAATCACACTTACCATATACGGCGAGGGAGAACTTCTATCACCATTGCAGGATATGATACGAGGTGTTTCATACATTACATATAAAGGCGTAACACGAGAACCACTGAAAGCTCTTGCACGAGCTAGGTTTGCGTTTGTCTCTCGTTATTTGGGCATAATTGAGGCGATGCAAACAGGGAGATATGTGTGTGCACATTGGAATAATGAGATCAAAAAAGACTATCTCATGTCCTTCCCGGCTATTCGGTACGCATGTACGTTCTCACAGCCATCCCAATTAGTTGAAGTGATGCGAGAATTATTACGAAACTCAACACGAGAAAATCAGGATGTTCATGATGCTCAGATTTGGGCATTGAATCAACGGTGGAATGCGGTCGCAGATACATATGAGGATCTATGGTCAAGGTATCAATAGTTATTACAGTAAAAAATGAGGCAGATACAATTGAAGCGTTGTTTCATGCACTGTCAAAACAGACGCATCGGCCAGATGAGGTGATTATTGTTGACGGAGGATCAACAGACAACACATATACATTACTACAAAGACTTCAATTACCATGGAGAAAAGTTGTTGTGAAAAAGGTGGGGAATCGGTCTTTGGGCAGAAACATGGGGGTGGTATTGGCAAGAAATGATATTATTGCGTTCACCGACGCGGGGTGTGAGCCGGACTCAACATGGCTGCAAGAAATTGTGCAGCCTTTTGAACAGGAAAAGATCGATGTGGTCGCGGGATACTATCGTGCACTAGCCCAGTCCTCTTTTGAACGAGCGGCGGCGGCGTATATGCTTGTCATGCCAGAAAATATCAAAAAAAACACCTTTCTTCCAGCGACACGGTCTATGGCAATACGAAAATCCGCTTGGGTAAACGCTGGCGGGTTTCCTCATGAATACTCGATGAACGAGGATTACGTTTTTGCCCATCGGTTGCTCGCAACAGGAGCAGTATTGCAATTTCAGCAGACAGCGGTGGTGGGTTGGCACCCACCGCATACATGGAGTTCATTTTTCACGCAGGTGTATCGATTTGCATTTGGTGACACACAGGCGGGGATGTATCGTCCCAAGATGATCTCTATTTTTTTTCGATATGTTATAGGCCTTGTTGTATACTTTTTCTCTCCACTCCTCTGCATCCTTCTATTCATGGGCTACATGTGCTGGGCGGTACACAAAAACTATCGCTATGTTCATGACACCTCTGCGTTGTGGATACTTCCTCTTATGCAGGTAGGAACGGATATAGCCGTCATGGTAGGATCAACTAGAGGATTTGTACAACGACTGTTGTCACACACATGAAAAAGATCACACTTTCTATCATTATCGTTGAGTACAAAAGCGGCTCACATCTTCATGCGTTACTGCAAGCTATTCCAACACATGATGACTGGGAGGTCATTGTTATCGATAATTCATATGAAAATAAAGGCTATGGTGGGGGATGTAACAGCGGAGCAGAGAAAGCACGGGGGAGATACCTTCTTTTTCTCAATCCAGATGTTTTACCCAAAAAACACGCAATAGAAGACATGTTTGAGTATCTTGAACACCACCCAAAGGTGGGGATTGTCGGACCAAAATTCATCAACGAAGATGGAAAAACAGAACTTTCATCCACAGAACACCCATCGTTTTGGAAAGCATTCTTCTCTTTGTCATTTTTTAACTCACTCGTTCCTGGACTTTCGTTGTCCTCAGAGTACTGGATAAAGGCGTGGAATAGAGAGTCTACAAAGGAGGTTTCTGTAATTTCGGGAGCGACAATGATGGTGCGAAAAGACGATTTTATGAAAGCTGGGGCATTTGATCCACAATTTTTTCTCTATTGGGAAGAGTTCGATCTCTGTAAGCGTATGGAAAATAGAGGAAAATCAACTGTATTTCTTGCATCGTCTATCTTTCATCATCCTCAACGTATCTCGATGAAACAGGCAGATTTTGATGTGTCAGATGTTTTTAGAAAGAGTCGATTTGTCTATTTTAAAAAACACCTTGGTCTTGTTCAGGGTATTATTTTAGAATTGTGGTTTGCGTTGACTGAACAATGGAGAATCCTTTTTCTCATTGGTCTTGCCTTCTATCTTCGAACAATGATGCCCACGCACATTCCATTGATTGGAGATGTTGGTAGAGACTATCTGTATGCACTTAATGTTGTGCGTGGTCAGGAAATTCCTCTCCTCGGAATTCCATCCAGCATTCCCCGTTTTAGTCAGGGGCCACTCAATATTTGGTTTGATTCAATAAGTTTCATTTTGGGCGGATTTACAGTTTTCTCGCCACCACTTTTTGCCGCGGTTCTCACTACGATGGGTGCTGGAGCTCTATACTGTCTTCTTGAGCGAACAGTAGGTAAACAGGCCTCATTTTTTGGTAGTCTCTTTTTTGCAGTATCAGTCACCGCAGTCATGCAGTCTCGTATGCCATTTTATCTCTTTGCTGTTCCTGTGTTTCTTGTGGTATACCTTTGGTGTCTTTCTGTTGTAAAGAATTCAAGCAGACGATCAGTTTTCTTTGTTGTTTTCACATACTTTTTTCTATTACAGTGGGAGCTTGCAACATTATCTCTCATTCTTCTACTCCCTCTTTCTTTCTTTTTGGAAAAAATATCAATAAAAAAACATTGGATTGGTATAGTGGGTGCGACAATTATGGGCCTTCTTCCACAAATCGTTTTTGATATCACACATCGATGTTCACATCTTTGTGGATTGGTCGGATGGGTTGGATATAGAATCGTCGCAGTTTCCGGCTTTGACGGTCGGCACGGTTTGTCAGGTGAAGCAATTGCGCGGATTGTAACGAAATCCTTTGATCAATTTCTCTCTTTTGTGGGACAAGAAAATGGCAGTACACTTTATGCAGTTGGCGTACTCGTATTTTTAAGTTTTTTTTATGCGTTTCGTCACCAGCAGACACTTAAAAAACATAGCCTGTACGTCTATGCAATATTTGGAAGCATGGTCCTTTCTCTTTCAATATTTATTCATGGGTTTCCATCCGAGGCGTATTTTCCGCCATATCTTGTGTTCATTGTTATCTTTCTTGCCCACACTTTATTTTGGATGCCGAAAAGAGCACAACGTATTGCAATATTTTTTCTTATTTTTTTCTACGCAAAACAAGTGTATTTTTTACAAAAAGATATAGCTTCTTCTTCATCCATACTTGATTACCTTCATGCTTCACAATGGATTGTCAGGGACTCAAAAAATGAACCTATTCATCTCGTTTCATTCGATAACGGATCATCGTTTAATACCTATCTTGATCACATAAAATTTCTCGTACAAACAAAGGGCGGAAAAATTGAAGATTCAGGGAAGAAATATGTTGTTTCTTTTGAACGTGAGACAATACTTCCGCTTTTGCAATACGAAAAAAGAGAGTTTGGAATGGTTCGTGTCGTAAAAAAGTCTGTATATTAGTCTGGTAAATCCTTGTATTTTCTTTTCCACGGTTCAATGTTACATTTTAAGAATGAGTAAATCGCCTGATTTATCCATCATCATTGGCACATACAACTCCAAAAATATCACACTACGTACGCTGTCATCACTCTACGCACATCGTAAGCATATTTCATTCGAGGTTATTGTGATCGATGATGCTTCTACGGACGACTCGTTTGCCGCAATAAAAAGGAAATTCTCAAAAGTTCGCATGTATAGAAATGATAAAAATCTTGGATATAGCAAAACATACAATCGTGGGACAAAGCTAGCTCGAGGTAGGTACATCTTACACCTAAACTCAGATGTCACTTTTACTCGGGAGTCGCACCTCGATTCTTTAGTGAAGTTTATGGACTCACACAAGAATATTGGTGTGGTCGGGTGTAAAGTGCTGAAGCACGATGGCCATTTGGATTTACCGTGTCGTCATGCGATTCCAACGCTCGCAAATGTGTTATTTCAAATGTTTGGTTTGCATATGCTCTTTCCACGGTGGAAAACAACAAACTATTACATGACGTATTTGGACATCAATCAGTCTACCGAGGTGGGCGGTATATTGGGAGCGTTCATGTTTATTCGAAGATCAGTCATCAAAAAAATTGGATATTTGGATGAAAAGTTCTACATGTACTGCGAAGATACCGATTTTTGTTACCGCACGATTAAGGCGGGTTGGAAGGTTTTTTACTATCCTAAAGTAACAATTCGCCATATTCACGGGGGGACATCACAACAGTTTCGATTTAAAGCAGTCATACTTTTTCATTTAGGTATGTTGCATTACTACAATAAACATCACAAGCGGAAAAGCTCAGTGGGACTAAATACCTGTGTATATCTAGGACTACTTTTACGATTTTCACTGTATATGACCATTGAAATAGTAAGGCGCCTCATTGTTCATCTGCAAACTGCAATGATGTCTATGGCAGAGCGAGGGCGCAATGTACGAATTTGATAATTTTTTTCACGTACGTTGACAGAGAACAGATTGAGCTTTTTTCTTACAAAATACGATGCAAAATCAAAGATGACTTGACGCATTTTTCTTGGAACAATGTTTCGCATGCGAAAGACATCTTTCTGGAGTGCAGAAAGTACTCTTTCTTTTCTTCTCTTCTCAAATAAACGTACGATTGAATCTCCTTCAACACCAAAAAGAGTGACCTGTGTAAAATAGCGAGACAGAAGCGTCTTTAACTCGATGCCTGAGTATTCCTTGTAATGGTAGGGATTTTCGTTATACGAAGATAATGGTGCGTTTGGCGTTGAAATGAAGCACACTCCTTTTGGCTTCAATGCACGTTTTATTGAAAACAGATAATTTTCGACAAATTGAGATTCGATGTGTTCAATGACCTGAAAGGAAATAGCGACATCAAATTTTCTTTTTGAAATAAACTGCTCTGCTTTGTTTACTTGGAAACGAAGATTATTTTTTTTGTATTTCGCTCGACAGTGCTGAATTGTGTTGCAATCATTATCTATGGCCGTAACAGAGGTGGCGACCTCGGTGATACGATACGCACCAAACCCACTTCCACATCCGAACTCAATGACCCTCTTATTTCTGCAGTATTGTTTGCAAAAGGTATAGGCCTTTTGCTGTTGTGGGAAAAAAGCAGAGAGATGAGGATTATCACTATCAACTCTTTCTGCGCTGAATCGATATAATAGATTAGTGATAGACATAAATCAGATATAGTATACCGTATGACATTATCAACTCTGTTTGAAGGTCCACTGCACATGGTTGTACTGAATGGTATTGCGAGTGTTGTATTGCTCTCTTGTTATTTCATATATACGAGAATGTATCCCAAAAAAAGCATTTCGTTTGACAACATATTGTTTGGGATATCACTCCTTCCGCTTTTAAGCATACTCCGCGTTGGATCATATGAGAGTGGCGATCTTTCTCTCCATACAAGTTTTGCTTTGCCGTTTTATGATGCAATTCGAGAAGGAAATTTCATTCCTGTTTGGAATCAATACATTGTTCAGGGGTATGGATATCCTCTTTATCTCTTTCAGTATCAACTCCCATACTATCTATCATCACTTCTCCATTTTTTTGAGTTTTCAATGATTACTAGTCTCAAGATTGTTCTCGCTGTTTCGTACATACTATCGGGGCAAGCAATATTTCACTGGATCAAAAGGGAGTTTGCATCTGAAAAAGGAGCTTTTGTTGCAGGATTGTTTTATCTTTTTGCCCCGTACCATTTAGTTGATATGCATTTTCGCGTTGCAATAGGTGAGAGTGTTGCGTTTGCTTTGCTACCACTGAGTTTTCTCACGGTGCGACGATTATATGAGAATCCAACAATGAGGCGTAGCATAACCGCCGCTGTTGTTTTCGGTCTCTTTATTCTTTCTCATCAGGCAATCTCCTTGCTCTCATTCTTACTTTTAGGCCTGTATGGAATTACACTTACGTGGAGATCTCAGAAAAGAAAGATCTTTCTTTTTTACTCATGTTTTAGTGTCACACTGGGAATCATGGGCACCTCATATTACTGGGCACCGATCTTAATTGAATCACGGTTCACATATTTATTATCAGCAAACACCATTGAGTTCCTGCAACCATTACAACTTCTGTATTCACCATGGAGAGCAGGACTCTTGTTCCAAGGACATTATGGTGAACTATCGTTTCTCATCGGATATGCGCAAATTCTCGTTGTACTTTTATCGATATTTCTTTTGCTGAAACAGATAATGCACAAGAGAGATCGAGTCGGCATCTTTATGGTTTTGGGGCTTTTTTTCTTTACGTGTTTTATGATGCTTTCGTATTCAAAACACATCTGGTCCGCCATCCCTGTGTTGCGAGGTTTTCAATTCTCCTATCGTCTACTGCTGTTCGTTGCCTTTCTTACCTCAATACTTGCGACATACATTGTTCGGTACATCAAACATACGATTTTCGTTGGGATACTTTGTATCATCGTCGTTGGTACCACGATACTCAACTGGGGAAACAGGAGAATGCTTTCATACGTGACAGATGACTATATTCGCGCAACGATGATGTCTTCTTTGGATAAGGTAGGACCAGGAAAGACGATATGGGTAGACACTGATACATTGCCAAAAAAAGAAAAACACATAGAAATCCTTTCCGGTGAGGCTACGATTAAAGATCAGAACAGAAAAGCAACGATGCACAAATATTTGATTACTGTCTCTTCAGACCAAGCACGTTTTGTTGACTATACATTGTACTTTCCCAGTTGGATTGTGTTGGTTAATAATTCTGTATACCCATTCACGTACTCTGATGAAACTGCACCCGGAAGAATTGTGTGGACATTGCCAAAAGGTGAATTCGAGGTTGTTGTTGAACTGCGAGACACACTCGTGCGGACTTACACAAAACGACTCAGTCTTTTTATTGCGGGCATGATGGTAATCGGTTTTATCACACCACAAAAACTGTCAAAAGCACATCAATCTGGTAAGATAAAAAAGAAATGAACAGATTTCCTCTTTCGGTCATTATCCTCACAAAAAATAGTGAGATCACACTTGAAAAAGCGCTAGAGTCAGTACGATGGGCGCAAGAAGTGCTGATTATCGACGATGGATCATCCGACTCAACGAAGAACATTGCAGATAAATTTGGTGCTCGATGGATATCTTCACCATTGAAAGATTTTGCCAACCAGCGAAATAATGGACTATCCTTAGCAACACACGACTGGGTACTGTTTTTAGACTCAGACGAGTATCTCACCCTCGAACTGCAACATGAAATACAAACACTGTTACCCACAACTCGATTCAACGGTTTTCTTATCAAACGCACAGACGTGTTTATGCAAAAAACATTATGGTATGGAGAAACGGGGAGGATGCATCTTCTTCGCTTGGCAAAACGAAATGCTGGAGTGTGGTATAGGCCTGTGCACGAAGTATGGAATATCAGTGGTGGTATTGGCAAACTCAAGCATTCCATAATGCACACTCCCCATGTTTCAGTAACATCCTTTCTTGAAAAAATTAACCTCTACACAGAGATGGAAAAAATCCAGAAAGATCCCTTGTTTCTATGGCTCATAAAACTGCTCTATTATCCAAAAGTAAAATTTTTTGTGAATTATGTACTCAAATGTGGATTTCTTGACGGATTTCCAGGTTTTGCCATGGCATATATGATGAGTCTTCATTCGCTCATCGTACGGATAAAACAATATGAAACATAACCTGCTGTATACTATGCGATTTTTCTATAGGATTTTTCTTCTCGTATTTTTCGGATTACTTGTTTTGGGACAGTTTCAAAAAATATATGTAACACCAATAATTTCTTTTTATCTGCACGAGATTTTTATCGCTATAGGAGGTATCGGGAGTTGGATATTCTACCCAAAAGACGTTTTTGCGGCATACAAAAGGCTTCCCTTTTTTACTGTTTTGATACTTTTTTCTGTTGTAGCTGGCATCTCAGTATATAGTGCGGGCTTCCGGGGACTTCCGATTTTTATCGGACTTTTATACCTATTTCGTGTTGCAATGTACACCTCACTTTTTCCCCTTATCACTATTGGAATTCAAAAACGGTACGTCACACGTACGGACGTGATATATATTGCAGTGATCTTCGTCTACCTCCTTGCCATGTTTGGAATTGTGCAGTATGTCATTTTTCCCGATCTGCGATGGCTTACACTTCTAGGATGGGATGACCATTACTTTCGTCTTGTATCAACACTCCTTGACCCCCCTTTTCCGGCCGCTCTCTTTACGCTCGTACTTCTTGGAGTATATCCAAAACTACACCGTCTTCCGATTATTATGCGTCTCGGATGGTGCGTAACATTTGTAGCTCTACTTTTTACATATTCACGTGCTGGATATGCAAGTTATATCATTGGATTGATTGTGTACGGATTCATGAAAAGAGAGAGAAAAATACTCATTGTCCTTGCTCTTTTTACTGTCGGAATTTTTTTCCTTCCGAGACCAGCAAGTGAAGGAGCACGACTTGAAAGAACGGTGAGCGTACAAGCACGGAATACTGCAATTACATCAACATTGCAAACCTTCACTCTACGAACATGGATTATTGGCGACGGATGGTATCTCAGTCAATCGAACAGAGGATTTACACAAAACTACATCCCGTCGCATTCATCTGCCCCCGGAAATAGTTTTGTTACCGTACTCCAGTCCACAGGAATCATTGGGCTTTCGTTATTTGGCGTATTTCTCTTACAGCTTCTTTGGTTTGCGAGAAGCAACACGATAGGTATCTCTATGATTGTCTCTATTCTGATTGGTTCGCTCTTTAACAACCTCATTTTTTATCCATGGGTCATGGTGGCATTTTGGACAGCGATCGGTATAGTATATGCAAGGCGATATGGGATACACACGTGATGCAATCTTCGGTTTACGATGGTTAACTTTTCTCAAAGTCTGTACCAAAGGACTTGTTTTATTAAAAATTGTCATCTTGGCCCGCATTCTGTCTCCGCGTGATTTCGGACTGTTCGGTATTGTGGTGATCATGCTTGCGCTGACAGAAATGTTAACAGAGACAGGCATTAACCCCTTTCTTGTTCAGACTACAAAGGATCCAAAAAAATACATCAACACTGCCTGGCATGTTTCTGTATTGCGGGGAATCGTCATCAGTGCGATACTCACCTCACTTACCTATCCACTCTCTTGGTTCTACCGTGAACCCACGATTGTGCCGCTTATGTGGGTTGCGGTTTGCATTCCACTGATCAAGGGGTTTATTAACCCGTCTGTGGCGTTGTTTCAACGCACATTTGCATATCATAAGGATGTCATTATTCGTCTCATCTTAATTGTCGTTGATGTATTGAGTGCGATTGGTCTCGCGTATCTTCTACGAAGTCCAGTTGCATTGATCCTCAGTCAACTCATCTCCGTTTGTGTTGAGACGGCGATAACGTTGGCGTTTGTCTCTCCTAAACCAAGATTGAACTTTGAGTTTACAAAATTTAAGGAAGTACTTCGATTCGGCGCCTGGCTCAATGTAAGTGGTGTTTTGGCATATCTCGGTTCGAATTTAGATAATCTCATTATTGCAAAGCTCCTCGGAACCTCAACACTTGGGTACTACGACACCGCATTTAATGTGTCTCAAACCGCAATTGGTGAGATTGGCGATATCTCAGCACAAACAGTCTTCCCCATTTTTGGAAAAATTACGCATGATCTTCCTCGACTTACGAGAGCGTTTTTCCTTAGCATCTTTTTGCTTGCAGTTCTCCTCTTGGCTCCACTTGCCGCACTTTTTTTCTACGCAGAACCTTTAGTCCGATTTGTTTTGGGTGAAAAATGGCTTCCAATTGTACCAATTCTTCCTTTTCTTCTTGGCGCCGCATACATGCAGGCTATCAATAATATTTGTTCGCCGTTGTTCATCGTGAAACAAAAAACGTACTATAACGCACTGATGACTTTTCTCTACCTTATTGCCATGGTTCCGCTCTTATTCTATTTCATACCTCGCGGAGGGTTTGTGGGTGCGGGGTGGGCGCTTCTTCTCGCACGTCTCATTGTTCAGCCTGCTTTCTTCCTTTCTTCTTGGCACACATTACGGAGCAGGCGATGAGAGTTGCAGTTTTCTACGAGTTAAACATCGGTGGCGCCCGGCGTGCTGCTCTGGAGTTGGCGAAAGAACTGACAAAAAAACATGACGTCAAGATTTTTGCAGTGGATTATGGTAATTCAGATGATTATGCAGCGCTGAATCACACTATCTACGCGTTTCATTCACCGTCAAATGCAAAAGGACTTGGTCGAATTCGGCATGATACATGGGATCTTGTTCGGCTGGCAGTGCTACATCTCAAGATAACCCGTGACATACTTTCTTGGAAAGCCGACTGTGTTTTTGTCCACCCATCCTGCTATACACAAACGCCGTATGTATTGGCATTCTTGAAATGGACGAGGATTCCCACCTGTTTTTACTGCCAAGAGCCGTTGCGTATTGTTCATGACCCGTTTTATCGACTTCCAGATGATCTCAAAGGATTCAAGAGATTCTATGAAACGATGAATCGAGGTTTACGCAGAGTGCTTGACGCATTTCTTATTCATCAATCCACCATGGTATTAACAAACTCACACTCGACACAAAAGCGCATATATAAAGCGTATGGATTACGGGCAGAGGTTTGCTATCTTGGGATTGATACCTCGTTATTTTTTCCGACGAAAGAAAAGAAGAAGTATGATGTGTTATTTGTTGGTGGACCGGTCTCGACGGAGGGATTTGACCTCCTCACGCAGGCACTCCAACACATGAAGACAAAACTTCGGACTCACTTTATTCATGCACGCGAACGTAACACACCACTCACTGACGCCGAGTTGCGCTCTGCGTACAACACCTCGCGTATCACCATGTGCCTAAGTAGAAATGAGACGTTTGGATTGACATTTCTTGAGTCGTTGGCGTGTGGAACCCCTGGGATCGTAATAAGGGAGGGTGGTTACAAGGAAACAGTACTCCATGGAAAAACAGCCTTTTTTGTTCCGCCAAATGCAAAGGAGATTGCAAAAACCATCACCTTTTTACTTAAACATCCCAAGCTTCAAAAGGAGCTTGGGGAAAATGGCGTGCGAGATGTACGTACACGGTGGACATGGGAAAAAAGTGGAAAAAACGTAGAAAAGTTCCTGAAGAACATGATGAATCAGGGGCGATAGGAAACTTTGATTTGTTTTTCAGCTACGTTACCAGCAGTGTCTACCGCACGCACAGTCAATATATTATCTCCTTCTGCAAGTTGGTATGTACCGGAGAAATTCGCTTGATTATCTGTAAAAAGCAGACGATCATTCAGATACACACGTGTTTTAGACTCCGTTTGCCCTTTCACGGTCACCACTTGCTCTCTTTTCCGTGTTACGGTAAAACCATCAGCGGGTTCTGAGATTGTAAGTGTAGGCGGTTTTACATCAAACACCGCAGTATATTGCTTCGAGTTTGACTCGGCGTTTTGTGTATTTCTGGATCGGACAAAAATAAGGTTGTCACCTTCAGACAACGTAAAGTATCCAAAAGAAAATTGACCACCTTTATCTACCGTTACTTCCTGTACACGAGTTCCATTATTGAACAACGTGACCTTTGTGTCTGCTTCTCCATATCCAGAAACCGCGAGTTCAGCACTGTTGGTTGCCTCGGGAAGGGAGAAAAGGATAGGAACTTGTGGTGGAAGTGTAGATTCTTGGGGAATGAGTGATGATTGCTTTTTGGGTGAGAACAACTCAAAAATACGCGTTGAGGCAGGCATGATGACGAAGATAAATAATGAGATGATGACCACGGTAAAAAAAAGAAGCGTGACCGACTGGCGGGCAATCTTTTGTTGTTCAAATTTCGATAATCTGCTGTAGTTTGCCATATACGTTGTTGTATACCTGTGAGCCTCCCGACAGAATCGAACTGTCGTCCGCGGTTTACGATACCGCTGCTTTTCCACTAAGCTAGGGAGGCAACGACAAGTTGATTATACTCTATTATTCTCGAGCATTTAACCAATAAGATACTCCTCATTCTCTGCACATGGGTCATGAATACTCACTAATTGTGACATGATTTCATATGCCTTCTTAAGTTTCTCTATGGGTAGTTCCTGAGGATCATGTGTTGTCTTCATCCTTTCCACTGCGGCAATTGTTTCAGTTGTGAGTTCTTGCGCAAGATCGGGAAATAACGCTACGAACCTTTTCCAAACAGGAACTTCTCTGGCAGTACTACGCTCACTGTAGAAAAATCGATGAAAGTTATTCCAGGGAGACTCGAAGGTGAATGTTCCAAGCGGTTTCATGCGCGCTGGCGCAAAGTCCTTGAACAACTCATTTTCACTGTGCTCGCGTATTGCATTTTCAAGATTACTCATGGTATTTAATTATTTTTTTATCGCGATCATGCTTATCTCCGCTTTTGCACCCAGTGGAAGCTCCTTTACACATACGGTTTCCCTCGCTGGATATGGGTCAGACATATAACTCGCATATATCTCATTTACTTTCCCATATATCGTCATATCAGTAACAAAAATTGTTGTTTTTACGACATCTGAAAATGTTGCGTCAGCTTCTTCTAGAATTGCTTGAAGATTTCTCATGATTTGGTGGATTTGTTCATCAATTGTCCCTTCCAACAATTTGCCTTCAGGAGTGAGATAAATTGAACCCTGTGTGAAAACAAAATTATTGGCAATAATTGCTTGAGAAAATGGGCCTGATCCTGGAGAGGGAGCTTTTGGTGTAAAGACTTTAGTTTTCATGCCTTTATGATATCACTTTGGTGATGAATAAAGGGAATATAATAGCGCTACTATGAGTTTGAAGGAAATTAAGGCACATCAGCAAACATTCCTGAAAAATCAGAAGGCTCGAACGAAGTCAGCTATGTATACCATTCAGGGTATTGAAATTTCTGTCCATGCAGGAGTATTTCCACCAGCGACAGACACAAAACTCCTTGTTTCTCACATTAAAGTTGCAAAAGGAGTGAGGGTACTGGATCTTACAACGGGATCAGGCATTACATCGATTGTTGCTGGACTCCAAGGTGCCACTGGAATTGCGGTTGATATTAACCCCAAGGCTATCGAAAATGCTATAGAAAATTTTTCACGATATGAAGTAAAAATGAATACTATTCTTAGTAATTTGTTTCAGAATGTTCCAGTAGAAAAATTTGACCAAATATACGCTAATGGACCTTTTATTGAGGGGAAGATAACGGATACACTGGATTACTCTTGCTATGGAGCAAAAGAATTTATGAGAAATTTTTTGATAAATCTCAAGCAATATCTTAAACCAACCGGGTACGCTTTTATTGTGCTTGCAGAATGGTCTGATATGGATTATTTCAATAAGCTTGTGTCTGAAAATAATTTGAGGGTTGCTTGGATTGATAAAAAACTGAGTGATGATAAATGTCGAAAGTATAACTTATTCAAAGTATCTCTTTGAGATGGTGACATTTTATCACCAACTTATTTCAGTTGTTCGATCTTCTCGTACACCCAATCTTTTCACAAGTTTATAATTTGATATTCCGGTATACCGAGAGAGATTCCATATGCTCTCGCGTCGTTATAGAGTACTGGGTTTCGCAAATCTACTTTAAATACTCTACCTGGATAAATAACATAGTGATGCTTGTCGTTTTTATAATCGGCATACCAACTTATGTGTTCTTTATCAAAAGATTTACTTAGATCTTGTGTGATTTCTTCGCTTTTTTCCTCTGGAATTTCTACTGTATGAAGGGTCCACTGTTGAAGCCATGGCGTTTTGTGTTCGGGAGTTACAGGCTCAATTTTTGTTTCTACAATCCTCATCTTATTCAGAACTGATGTATTATCAAGACTCTCTTCGATAATTATTCCTCTGTAATTCATATATTTTTGAGCGGGTGAAGGGAATCGGACCCTCATCTCATCCTTGGGAAGGATGCATTCTGCCACTGAACCACACCCGCACGCCTCCTCGGACAGCAACTCTATTCAGGAATCACAAGATCTAAATCCTTCTCCAACACATTTGGGTTAGCAATAATCGCTTTGTTTGCCTCGTAAATTCTCGTCCATTGGTATCCATCATTGTAATACTGCTGTGCGAGTTTCCACAGTGTGTCAGTTGCCGTTGTACGGTGGACACGACCATTTTGATACGCTGATCCAGAAAGTTGAAGTACAGGAGACGGTGTCGGTTTTACTCGCACTTCCTTCCACCATGTTTTTGCCCCATCAAATACGTCACCTCTAAACCCAAACGATCCCAAGTAAGGCTGGGCGTAGGTAAACAAAAGCCAAATACTCGAACATATCGCAATAAATCCAAAAAGAAAACTCATCACCGTTTCATACGTTTTCATGGACTTGAGAAGTGATTTCAGTGTTGTATTTTTCATACGAAAACCTGCGAGCCCGATCGGATTCGAACCGACGATCTTCTCCGTGACAGGGAGACATGTTAACCACTACACCACGGGCCCATCGGTGGCATTGTATCAGGCGAGGGTACTAGAGACAAGGTCGATCTTCTTGCAAATCTGTGGTACGCTATGGGCATGAAGAAATTATTCTCCTTTCTTGTTGCAATCTCGGTACTTCTTTCTGGGTTGTTCACACCACCAAAGGTATCGGCAGAGGAAATTGGTCCTGGATACTCGTTTTTCTATACAAAATCGAAACTTTTTCAAGTGAAAGTCACGAGGGCAAAAAAAGTTCGGTATACCTTTGAGTACGTCCGCTCCGCAAAAGGAAAGGAAATCCAGGAAGGTGCGCAAGGTGGTGGAAAAACGAAAAACGGCACCTATCTGAAGAATATCTATGCGGGTACTCAGTCATCAAAGTACTTTATCCCACACAACGTCTTGAGGGGGAAACTCTCTGTATACGCAACAGACGTAAATAATGATCTCGATTCTCATATCTACACATTCGTCATCAAGAAAAATAAAATGGTTATTACCGCAGAGGAATAAAGGAGGAAATATGTCGCCGCTTCTCGTTTTAGGAGTGATAGCACTCGCAGTTGCGTTATACGTCATTGGTGTTTATAACGATCTGCAAACGATCAAGACACGCATTGTTGCCTCCATTCAAGAGATTGGGAATCAGTTGAAAAGACAGGCTAATCTCATTCCAAACCTCCAGGAATCGGTAAAAGCATACCTCAAACACGAAAAAGACGTATATACCATGCTTACCAATGCACGAACCGCTGTAGATAAGGCAGTCAAAGATAAATCAATGGCCTCTGCTGAAAAGGCGTCGAACCAAATTCAAAGTCTGCTACCAAAAATTCAAGTGCTTGTGGAGAGTAACCCACAGCTCCAGGCAAACGAGACGATCGGCCAGTTTATGGAGGAACTTCGCGATACTGCGGATAAACTCATGTATAGCCGTCGCACCTTGATCGATCTTTCTCAAGATTTCAATGTGAAACTGGTGACCTTCCCGACAAATCTTGTGGCAAATGCGTTCGGATTCCAGCCCGAAAAAGGTCTTGAAACTCCGTTGACCGGAAGCCACACGAAGGTTTCTGACAAAGAAACAAAAGACGTCAAAGTTTCTCTCTAACATCAGGAACACATGGTCAATATCTACGAAAATGTTGATCGCAACAAACGGAATAGCGTGGTGATCATGCTTCTTTTTTCGTTGTTTGTCATGGGTGTTACCTATGTGTTTTCACGGGCGATGGGATACGGACTAGACATCGTTGGGTTTGCGTTTATTTTTTCTGGTTTGAGCAGTTTTGTGAGCTATTACTATTCCGATCAGATTATTTTAGGGATGAGCGGTGCACGCGAAGCAAACCGTAAAAAAGACTTTCATTTTTACACCGTGGCAGAAAACCTTGCGATGGCGGCGCAACTTCCCATGCCTCGGCTGTATGTGATTGAAGACACTGCAATGAATGCGTTTGCAACAGGACGAGATCCAAAACATGCAGTCATTTGTGCTACTACTGGGCTGTTAGCAACGCTAAACAGAACAGAGCTCGAAGGAGTGATCGCCCACGAACTTTCACACATTCGTAACTATGATATTCGCCTGATGTCTGTAGTAACTGTACTGGTTGGTCTCATCGCTTTACTCGCAGATTGGTTTTTACGAATGACCTATTGGAGTGGTGGACGAAGGAATAAGGATGGTGAAAGTAAGGATGGTCAACTCCAGGCTATTTTCTTGTTTGTTGGTCTCGTTCTCGCGCTTCTTTCACCCCTAATCGCACAACTCATGCAGTTGGCCATTTCACGCAGGCGAGAGTTTTTTGCGGATGCATCAGGTGTTGCACTCACAAAATATCCAAACGGACTTATTTCAGCATTAAAAAAGCTTGAGAAAGACAAGGAACCATTGGAAGCGGCAAATAAGGCAACCGCACATTTGTACATCGTCAATCCACTAAGAAATACCGAAGGAGCACGGCATTGGTTTGCGGGACTGTTTGACACACATCCCCCGGTAACGGAAAGAATTAAGGCTTTGCGGGGAGAAATGCAATAATACTTTGAGCTACGTGGTCCTACACAGCGAAAATGCATTATGCATTTTGACTACTGAATAATCCGAACCCCACCTAACTCCTCAAAGCTAAAATCATGTGACTCGTGAATTGAGCCAATGAATACGTTGTTTCTGCCGATCTTGTATCGCACCGCAAATGCTTTTACAGTCTCTGGGCTGAACTCCATCGTTTCCTCCACGACAAAATCGATACTAAACTGTGGAAAGATTTTTGCAGACTTAAAAAAAGCGATAAACTGCTCAAATTGGTCTCGTAATACTTCTGGATGTTCGGACTGCCGTCTGCAAAATACTACCGTAATATTTCTGCTCGTTTCGTTCTTCCGAATATACTCCAATGCTCTATACAGTTTTACAGGATGGTGCGCAAACAACACTATTCGCGGACGAACCACATGCTCAAACCAAGGATAAATCTTCCCATACAACCACGGAATCCGCTTTTTTGTCATAAACACTAAAGCCTCCAAGATATAATCACGATAAATCATGCAAAATACAAGCGAGATAGTTGGCACAAAATACACCAAGAAATAGACAAGGTTCTGTGCATCGATCATGATATTTCCCACGATGCCCGCCGTTGTTGCGCCGGCAGCCAGTACCGCTACGATCAATGATCCTTTGTATGTTCGCTTTAGATCTGATCGAGTGAATCGCAAAATGACATTTCCAATGGCAAAAAAGGTCATGACACCTAAAAAGCTTATTGTGTACACGCCGGCCAAAGATAACAAACTTCCTTTCGTTAAGAAAAGAATAGATAAACTTACCACGGCAAAACTCAAAACCAAACGCGTTGTATTTTGATTTCGTTCTTTTAACTTTGGAAGAAAGATTGTACTGGGGAAACAGTGGTCTAAAGTCATGCGATAGAGCAAACCTGATGCACCAACAAAACTCGCAAGCACCGCACCGGACAATACCAAAAACGCGTCAGCAACAATGAGATACTGCATCGATCTTCCACCAACGTTTAATGCGGTCTCAGCAAGTACAAAATCTTTTGCAAGAATGATCGAGTTCATTGGCATGCTGTGGAGCACAATAAGTGTGATCAACGGATTAAAGAACACAACGCCTATCAACATGTTACGAAGTGTTTTCCTAAAAACATTTGGCTGCTGTTCCTCAACAAAGTTCGCACTGCTCTCAAATCCGGAAACACCCAAAAGCGAGGCAGAGAACGCAAAAAACAAGAGTTGCCAAAATGAGTGATTCGCAAACGTTTCTGTTGTGTACTGAAAATTGGCCGTAAGAAAACCAAGTCCTTCATTACCAACACGCAAAACTCCTTGTGCAACAAGTAAAACAAGTGTGAAAATGTGGAGTGAAAAAATTCCTGTTGCGATGCGTGCGCTGTCCTTTAATCCTACAATAACCAAAAGTGCAAACGTGATGATGATCCCCGCGGTGGTGGCTATAACTGGCAACTGTGGAAACACCGTATGAAGATATTCGCTTGCTGTTTTTGCCGAAATAACGCTTGTTGCAACATATGAAAGCACCGTCATAACACCAGCAACAGCCGCCACACCTTTTTGTGTTGCGTTGAGTAAACAGTTGTACGCACCACCATTAAGGGGGAGAGCTTCTACCACTTCTGTATATACATGTTTGTATAGC
This sequence comes from Minisyncoccota bacterium, assembly GCA_016211945.1. Taxonomy (GTDB): domain Bacteria; phylum Patescibacteriota; class Microgenomatia; order UBA1400; family UBA12028; genus JACRHV01. The sequence goes on along the minus strand of JACRHV010000004.1, from coordinate 2,269 downwards.
CATAACACTACTCCCACAACCAGAAACACCAGTGGTGCGTATATCCCAGCAAAAAGAATGGCCACACCGCTGACATACAAACAAGAGGAGAGAATATCGTTTCCCGCTATCGCAGTTGAGGCAAACTCACCGAGTCGAACGATAGAATGTTTTTTGGGGGCGGACATATATGTAGCGTAATAGATGCCTCGCTAAAGGACAAGTGGGTGACTTGTGCGTGGTCTATGTTGAGTCATCATTATTTGCTAAAATAGCTTTATGAAATCAGATAATATTACTACAGACGTTATAAAACATCTCGCACATCTTGCTTCATTGAACATCACAGATGATCAAGTAAAGACTTTTCAGTCACAGTTGAATTCTATATTGGAATATATGTCAAAAATCCAACAACTCAACACAGACAATGTTGAGGAAACGACAAATGTAAATGGACTTACCAACGTATTTCGAGAAGATATTATTGATGAATCACGTATGTTTTCGCAAGATGAAGCGCTAAAAAATGCCATAAGAATTTACCATGGATATTTTGTTGTTGATGCAATTCTGGAATAATTTCTATGCTATTAGACAAATCAATTCAAAAGCTTTCTGATTTGATAAAAAGAAAAGAGATTTCTTCTGTGCAATTGGTAGAGGAAGCGTACGCTCGTATCGAAACCTTAAACCCAAGGTTAAATGTTTTTACGACCTTGAGAAAAAAAGAAGAAGTGTTGCGTGAAGCTCAGGAAGCAGATACCAGAGATCCTGTAACTCCACTTCATGGATTGCCATATGCGATAAAAGATGCTTATGCTACACAAGACATAAGGACAACCGCTTCTTCAAATGTGCTGAAAGATTTTGTCCCTCCATATGATTCTACAGTGTATAAAAAACTAAAAAAAGCAGGCGCCATTTTGCTTGGAAAAACAAATATGGACGCTTGGGGTCATGGTGCCACGACTGAAAATACAGATTTTGGTCCTACAAAAAATCCTTGGGATTTGACGCGCGTTGCTGGTGGTTCTAGTGGTGGATCTGCGGTTGCTGTCGCTGTGCGATTTGTCGCGTTTGCAATGGGTGAAGACACTGGTGGTTCTATTCGCAATCCCGCAGCATGGACAAACACAACTGGATTGAAAGTTACATATGGTCGTGTTTCCCGATACGGAGCCGCAGCATATGCGTCTTCCTTCGATACTATGGGTCCACTAGGAAAAACCGTAGAAGATTGTGCCTGCGTCCTTGAACATATAGCAGGAATAGATCCCTATGACGGCTCGAGTTCTCCAGAGCCAGTTAAACAATATCAAAAAATTTTGGATGTCTCACTGCAAAAAAAGGTCATTGCTATTCCAAAAGAACTTTTTGAAAAGGGCATTGATCCTGAAATACGACAAATGATTTTGCAAACAAAGAAAGTTTTTGAAAATCTCGGCATAACAATACAAGAAACTTCGATGCCACTTCTTGATTATGCACTTCCGGTGTACTACTTCATTGGACCAAGTGAAACAAGTTCGAATTTAGCTCGATATGACGGCATACGCTACGGACAAAACAGGGATCATTTCACACCGGAAACAATACGTCGAATTATGATCGGTACCTACGCATTATCTGCAGGATACTATGATGCTTTCTACAAGAAGGCGCAACGTGTTCGTACCATGCTTATTCAAGAATATGAACGTGTTTTTCGTGCTTGCGATGCAATTCTTATGCCGGTTACTCCAACATCTCCGTCAAAAATTGGTGAACTGATGAATGATCCTTTACAAAATATATTGGCTGATATGTATACTACCTCTCAAAATCCGGTTGGAGTTCCTTCACTTGCCATTCCTTGTGGATTTACCTCATCAAAACTCCCTATTGGTATGCAGTTGATCGGCAAGAAATTTTCTGAAGATCTTCTTTTCGCAATCGGCCATCAATATCAAGTGGCAACATCTTGGCATAAAACATTACCGCCCATTTTCACAACGAAGAAGGAGGGTGTATAGCTACTTATTTTCCCATCATCGGTCTAGAAATTCACGTTGAACTGAAAACACTGAGTAAGATGTTTTGCGGATGCAAAAATGACCCATTTCATGCGCCAAAACCAAATATTTACACATGCCCAGTGTGCTTGGGAATGCCAGGAGGACTTCCTGTTGCGAATAAAAAAGCGGTGGAGTGGACCATAAAACTCGGATTGGCATTAGGGTGTACGATCGCCCATGTGAGTAAGTTTGATCGTAAACATTACTTTTATCCTGATCTAGCGAAGGGATAT